>JAJZOL010000222.1 GCA_021811565.1 bacterium
AAAACAGAGGATATAAATATATCATTCCCCAGCAGATCATGGAGCGACCACTCAGGACGGAGTGGAGATATTACGTGATATTTAGAGCGGTGATATCACTTTTCCTCATTATTATGGGATGGGTATTCTTAAAACCTGATTGCTTGTATATTCACTCGGACCTTCCCCAAGCCCCTTGGATTGGACAACGCGCACCTTTGTCGGTTACAGCGCTTACATAGCGGGTGCGGTTATGGCTGTTTTAACATTCGCATCCTTGATGATCCTGCTTAAGCGTCTGTTTCTAACTCAAAAATGAACCGAAGAGACGGAACGTGTCAATGAAAATGAGACAGCTCGATCATGTTTTTTTTCTGGCGTTTCGTTGTATTCGCTGTCACTTGCGGGTCTGTTGATCCATACGGAGCCCGGAAGAACCGGTGGCTTTGGCACGCGCCTGACATTTTTTTCGGGATGTCTCATATAAGCCAGTTCCAGCGTTTCTGCGCGTCCGCGTTGAACCTCATCCGCCCGATTGAAATGAACAACCTCCGGTGTCATCATCGCCATGTCTGATGATGATGACACCGATTATACCAATCGAAATAATTCCACGCAATAAGCTTCTCGGTGACTTTATGCTTCCAAATCACTTGGAAAAGCGAAGCCTATTTCAACGTTTTGAATTGGTTCACCCAATGATGAACGCTTCGAGGCAAACATTGATGTCGGTAATCGCAGGAGAGGAGGCGGGTCGACACGAATGTTGCGGACACTCACATGGCTACGCTACGCTCCTGTCCGCAAAAATAATTGCAATGTTACACGACTTGTTTGTGATTCAGGGTGTACGTCTTACCGGAACAGTGTATAGATATGCTGATGCAAATATGCTTGATTGAAATACACGCTCAGTTGAAAAACGCAAAACCATAGCAGTGTGAGTGCGCTCGCCAATGTGATGAATGTCCTTCTGATCCACGCCGGCGATTCATCCGGAACGCTGCGGCGATAAATTCTGGGTATAAGTAGCGACAGGGCGAAAGGAAGGACGGTTACCAACGCGCTTGCGTATACGGCGAATGGAACGATATGCGGCATGATGGTGAGTGAATTGAATTCGATACCATAGGAACTAATATATCTTTGGTATACGGATAAGAACCAAGCAACCTGCACATAATTGAAATACTCCAGAACAATAAAACAGAGGATATAAATCACAAAACCTATAGGGTACTTACCCGAAGTCTTGATCCGGCATACAAGAAATGCCACCGCCCCGAGGCAAAGTAGAGTTAAAATCCCGGCAAGGATAATCACACTTGAACCAATGCATGCAAATAAGTGGATTATGCAAAAGATCGAATACGAATCAAATAGATCAAATGTATCATCGCCAAGAATAGTTGTCTTGGATAGTATCTGTTTTTTTATTTTTAACCCCTGTTCCATCTCGGAGCGATACGCTTTCGCCTCCTTGGGATGTTTGATTTTTACAAGGTAGGATACATAGTGGACTATTCTAATCTCTGTTCGCTTATCCACCGAGATATTCTTCGGTGGATTGAAAAACGTTCCACCGGGAGCGGTACCGGCGATTTCGGCAATGGCGAAACCCACTGACGGAGTCAAATAATCCGTTCCATCCAATTCCATGAGTTTTCCAACGTTACTAAGACCTCTGCGAATTAAGAAGCCCTTCTGAACATCCCCTTTTTTCTCCATTATCATAGCGTCATGGATGGCAATTTGCGCGGATGCGCGTAACTGAACAAGATGAGGAAACCAGAC
The DNA here is from genome assembly GCA_021811565.1 of bacterium. GTDB lineage: Bacteria > Armatimonadota > Chthonomonadetes > Chthonomonadales > CAJBBX01 > DTKV01. The sequence goes on from JAJZOL010000222.1 coordinate 1,774, forward strand.
AAAGAATATGATATAATTCCGAATGATGGAATCCCCGCCCATTCCGAGTTTATCCGCAATTTTAAATCGCCCAAGTATCATCTCCTTTATGTAATCATTCCAAACGCTGCAATTGCCCGCGCGGATAATCTCCCTTATCGCCGAATTGTCACGGTGCAGTCCGAATAACGCAACGGATCGCATGAACGGGAAATACGCGTTGTTTGGATCCAACTTCTCCGCGATAATTCCATGCTTATTGTATAGATGGAGAAGAGGAACAGTGGGGGAGGACAATCGCACATTCGCCCATGGATCATTCTTGTCCATTGCGGGATTTAGCTCCTGATCCTTTTCCCTACCCGTCTTCACGCCGATCATTGTCATTTGACTCATCGCGATCGCGTAGGCTGCGGGTTGGCGAGGGAATTTGCGAATCAGATTATTGATGTTCCGGATCTGATTTCGGGGGGGAATATCATTCACTCCAGGCACAAAGAAATTGCACGCCCCGATATTCAAATCCAAATCGTTGGGGTTGTTCCGAGTGATTGCTCCTATGTTATTAAGCGACCAAGGGTTTTGCGAGGGAGCGAGCACGGTTTTGAATTGTGCCACCGCCATCCAGCGGGATGAGTTTGGAATAAACGCCAAAAACAGCGTCAGGATGGCCAGAACGGGAAGCAGGAACCGGGAACTCTTTTTGAGCATGAAGAGACTCCTTTGATAAACATATCCTTATGAGGTAATTGCAAAATTCAGGAAATGTGGCTATTATCGCTCATTTCACGTTCGGTGATATACTTGAAAATCGAATTTTGCAATTACCTGTTATTTTAGCAGTTTGGAGAGGTTTGATCGCCAATGGTCCCGTCGATATGCAAATTCATCTTGAAAATGCGGAACCAAATGATTATGTAAACATGCGCCTACATGACCGACGCGCTTTTCATCCGTACAAGAGACTCATCGAAATGTCGCATTTCCTCATTTCGTAATCGGAGCGATAGCAATTTCCCAATCATTTAAAAGAAATACGCTATCAGGAATATCCGATGATTTACACGCGGATCCCGCCCCATCCATTTCACCTCACAACGTAACAAGCATCTTTTATCCCGACATTCGGTTGATATTTTTCACTCAGAAAAGCGTGTGAAACGGAGGGGGCGTTTTGGGAGTGGAATTATGGGTATCATTCAATATCGGCTCCGCTCAAATAGGTCTTGGATCACATGAATGCATCATCGTCCCCATGGCGATATATCTTTGATCGCCTTAAAATAAAAGGAGGAAACCCTTATGAAATATGGATGGATTATTCTTGGCTGCCTCTTCGCGTTGTGCATGCCTATCCTCTCGCATGCGGACACCGCCGCCACCCCTGCCGTCACACCCACGGCTATCTCTCTCCGAGCCTCGAACACAACCGTGCCGGAGGGCGATATCGTCGCATATACCGCCATCGCCACCGATTCCGCTGGCAAACGCGTGCCTCATGTGACCCTGCAATCCTATCTTGACGGTAAGGAGTGGTGCGGTCCCTACGTCACGAACGATTTCGGCGTGGCGCGATTCGTTCTGCCTATGCCTGAAACCGGTGCGCATGAGGTGAAGGTGATAGCAGGATCGTTAAGCTCCATATCCGTTCCAATTCAGGTGTCTCCAAGGACCTTCAATATCATCAACGATCCAAATCATCAGATTGGAATGGACTTGGAGACATGGTTCGGTCCCGGATACGCTCAATGGGGGCATCAGGAGGCGACTCCGATTCTTGGTCAGTACACCTCGCTTGATGTGAGAGTGTTGCGCCAACAGACTCTCTGGATGAATGATCTGGGCATGAACTTCGTTCAACTTGACTGGAGCAATAACCTTAATGGTCCCTGGCCCACGCCAGTGGCTCAGGAGATGAGAGACTCCACCAACATGCTGTGCGACCTTTACCTCAAAATGAAGCAGCACCCCAAAATCGTTCTGTTGGTAGGACCCGACGGGGGAAAATGGGGCACGCCCAATTTCATGAAAGAGGTGGACTACATTTACTCTCATTACATGCAGAATCCAGAGTACCGCAAGCTATTCATCACCTATCTGGGCAAACCATTGCTCGATGTTTACATGGGCGGCCCCACTTTCAGCAAGCCACCAACATGGAAAGACCCTCGTTTCACCATACGCTACGTGAACGCCTGGCTCGAAACGGTTCACGGCGCGAAATATGGGTACTGGTCGTGGTATGATCGAGACCCTCAAGTAACCTATTACAAGGGCAAACCGGAAGCGATGACGGCGGTTTTCGGCTATCCCGGAAACATCCCAGATCCGGCAAGCGGGAATTACGAATCGCCGGATGCGGACGGACACGATTACGGCGTGACATTTCGCAATCAATGGAGCAAGGTGGAGCAGACGAAGCCGCGATTTGTTTTCATTTGTCAATGGAATGAGTTCGAACCGCCGGATCAATGGGATCAGAACATGAGCAACGACATCGAACCCACGTTGCATAGAGGCTTCGGGAATCGCGGAGACGGCGGATGGGGTTTCGAATATTATTGGCTGTGCAAGCAGGCGGTATTCAACTATCAGATGGCTCTCGGCAACATAAGAGTCACACGCAAATTCAATAATGCCCGATGATATTTGCGCCTCAAGGTTCTTTTGGTGTATTATAGACAGATCGTGCTAGACGGGGAGCCAGCGGTGCCCTGTACCCGTAATCCGCTATAACGGGGTTGAACTCCCCGCTCTCGATATATTTTCTTTTTGGTTCAACACACGCAGGCGATGTTGATGGACAGGCTCCGCGCATCGGCAAGCATCTGAACCGTGTCAGGATCGGAAGGTAGCAGCACTAAGGGTGACTTCCCGAGTGCCGCGGAAATACCTGACCGTAGTCGTCGGCGACTGCTTCCATGAAGAAATATAACAAAAGCGGGGTGCACGATCATCCAAATCAAGTGACGCATATACTTTTCCAAATGCGGCGTTTCCCGGCGGATAGCGAACGCCTTCCTCTCCGTAAGCAAACGAGACGAATTCATTCATGGCATACGTCGCCCTCTATCGCAAATATCGCTCTCAATCCTTTGAAGAGGTGGTGGGTCAGCGGCACATCATCACGGTGCTGCAGAACGCCATTCGCTTAGGGCGAATCGCGCACGCCTACCTGTTTTGCGGACCCAGAGGTTGCGGCAAGACATCCACAGCACGACTGCTCGCCAAGGCGCTGAATTGCCAAGCTTCGGACAAACCCACCCCCACCCCATGCGGGGTGTGCGACATGTGCTTGAGAATACGCGACGGCTCCGCCATGGACGTGATTGAGATGGATGCGGCTTCTGAAACGGGAATCGATGACGTCCGAGAGAAGATCATCGAGAATGCGAGGTACTATCCCGCCGAGGCGCGCTTCAAAGTGTATATCATCGACGAGGTGCACGATCTCTCCGCCAAGGCTTTCGACTCCCTCTTGAAAACCATCGAGGAGCCACCCGCGCATGTGGTGTTCATCCTGGCGACCACGGAGGCGCACAAGGTTCCCATCACGATTCGATCCCGTTGCCAGCGAATGGATTTTCGGAGGGGAACTCTCTCCGACTTGGTGGAGAACCTGAAACGCGTATTGAACAAGGAAGGCGTGGAGTATGACGACGAGGCGGTTATTTCGGTGGCTCGCGCCGCAGAAGGCTCCTTCAGAGATTCTCTCAGCCTACTGGAGCAAACACTCGCGTACTCCGAGGGACGTTTGACCGCCGAAACGGTGAATGTCTCTATCGGCGCCATCGGACCGAAAGTTCTTGATGAGATCATCCAAGTCGTTCAGTCGAATGACATCGGCAACGCCTTGAAGATGGCGGACGACTTGATGAATTCAGGCAAGGACGCAAAGCAGGCGCTCAACGCACTTCAAAACCACCTGCGCGATCTTCTGGTTGCATCCACCTCGCCAGACGCATCCGCGTTATCGGATGTTAGCGAAGAGAGATTTCTGGAACTGAAGCGTCAATCATCATACTTCGAACCGCGTCAACTTCTCGCCATGCTGGATATCCTGGCGGAGATAGAACGAGACCTCCGCTTTTCCAACCAGCAGAGGCTTCTGGTTGAGAGGGCGTTATTGAAGATACAGCCCGCCAATCTGCAGGTTTCTCAGAAGGCAATCGCAAACGCCGCGATAAGAACGGATACGGATAAGCCATCCCACCAGCGGCGGGAGTCGGAACCATCCCCGAAGACGAAGGCGACCATCGCTCCTCAGCCGGCTCCTGAACATCACGCGGAAACCGTATCCGCCCGGAAGGATGAAAAGATCACTCACGCGTCGCTAAGCCGAGAACGAGTGCAGTATGTTTGGCGCAGAGTGCTCCAAGAGATGATTAACAAATTTCCCTCCATGGGGGCGATCTTGTCCGAAGAGGTGTACGTAAGCGGAGTTGATGGCGATGTTGTGACGCTAGCATTCCCAAGCCAGTTCGCTGTGGACAAGATTAATCGTATCGTAAGCAAGGATCCCGGTAAACCCATGGGAAAGGATTACATCGCTAAAGAGATGTCGGAGCAATTGGGAGGCGTCGCGCTGAAGCTGGTATGCGTCATGAACAAACAACTTCCTCCTATGGCTCTCACTCCTGAATTCGACGAGCCTTCTTCCGCGCATGAAATCCCATCTCCATCCGACGAAGAGGACGATTCCGATGACTTGGAGAATAATTCAAACTTCCACGGAGCCGATGAGCCTGAAATTGCGGACGGTTCCGACGGCGAGACAGAGACACAGATGGAGCAGCAATCCGACCTGGATGTCGTGCTGGATATTTTTAATGGTAGAATCATATCTTGATCTGAATGGATCAAGGCGATTGCCTGGCTCTCGACGCAAAGCGTGCGCCGCGTTTTTGATGACGGACGAAATTTTTGAAACACCATCTTTTGCAATGATACGTATTGGAATAGATCACGCATTCTTTATGTCCCTTTTGGATACAACGTATCCCGGGGATTGAATGATACGGACACCCGAAAAGGAGAATTAGGAATGTCAAAGGGTTTTGGCGGCGGGGCTGGTTTTGGCGGCTTGGGCGATATGAACAAGCTGATGAAGCAAGCCCAAAAAATGCAACAGGATATGCTCGACGCCCAGGGGAAGCTTGAGGAGATTCGCGTCGAAGCGACTTCAGGAGGCGGGATGGTCAAGGCAATTGTGACAGGCAAGGGGAAATTGGTGGATCTTGAAATAAAGCCCGAAGCGGTTGACCCCGATGACGTGGAGATGCTTCAGGACCTCATCATCACCGCAATTCGCGAAGCGGAGGACAAAGCCGAGGAGACGCAAACGGAGATCATGAAGGGAGTCACGGGAGGCATCAACCTTCCGGGCGGACTTTTCTAATACATAACACGCTCCGCATCCGAAATATGAGAAACGAACATCCCTCCACCGATACCGTTTTACAACTAACCCATGCCACGGCGAAATCCGGCAAATGGAAGTTGGTGAGGGATGTTGGTTTCAAGTTGGAAAGAGGTGAGAGACTATCGCTATTTGGCCCTGCCTCAAGCGGTAAAACGACGCTCTTGAAGATGATCTCCGGATCCGTCCCCTTGGAATCCGGGAGAATACGGATACTCGGAAAACAGCCACGAACCATGTCCAAGGCGATCGGTTACACGCATGACAAGCGACTCCCCACCCTCTTCTCGCCCCATCAGATACTCAGCCAAGCGTTGATTCTCCACAATCTTCCCTCCTCGCAGCGGGCGGCGCGGTTGGTGGAGGCGTTGAATGTCACCGACCTCTACGAACAGCGGGATTGCCCGGTGCGGGAGTTAAGCTCCTGCCAGCTTGTCGCGTTGCGGGTTGCTCTCGCGATTGTGCACAAACCCCTGCTTATCCTGCTCGATAATGACCTCGCCACGCTTCCAAGACATACCCGGGAGCACATCAATCGACATCTTCTGCAAATGCAAACAACATTAGGTGCGGCGGTGGTGCAATCCACTACTTCCTCCCTAGATGCGGAGATGGCGGATTTCGTTTTGCTCTTGGATGAAGGACGAACGCTTGCCCACGGAACCCCCGAACAGTTCATGAAGGCACATGGCAAGGATACCGTGATTGTGGAGGCGTTATATCCGGAGGATGTACGAAAAACGCTTCGAGGCATATTCGACGTGGAGGTGATGGAGACTGAGAAAGGCATTCGGTTCCGAGCGCTTGACGGTCAATCGCAGGCGGCGAAGTTGTTACGCGCACCGGCGGGAGGCGTTCGCACCATTTTCCTCCAAAAACCCGATTTATGGGATGTGTGGGAGGATATTCGCAGACGAACCGATGAAAACGAAATGCAACCGTCAAAGGAACTATCCGGATGAATCCACAAGATCGAATAATCCTCCCATTGGACGTCGATAACCTTCCCGACGCCCTTCACCTGGCATCAACGCTTAACGAGTGCGTGGGGGCGTTTAAAGTCGGGCTGGAATTGGTAAACGCCGTCGGAATGAGTGTGTTTGATCGTCTAAGGGAGGTTGGGGTCGACAGGATATTCTACGATGCGAAACTGCACGACATCCCGAACACCGTAGCGGGGGCTATGCGGTCCATCGCGAAACGCAATCTTTGGATGACGAACCTGCACGCCTCCGGAGGCTTACGAATGATCAAGGCGGCGGCGGACGCGTTGCACGAAACAGCCTCTCAAAACGAACTCCCGCCGCCCTTGCTATTGGGAGTGACGCTTCTCACCAGCATCGCGGAGGAGGAGTTGCGGAATGAACTCCATGTCTCTCTCCCCCCGGCCGATTACGTGAAATCTCTCGCGAAAATGGTCAAGGATGCCGGTGGTGACGGAGTGGTCGCATCCCCGAGGGAGATCGAAAGCGTGAGGGAGGCGTGCGGGAAGGATTTTCTCATTGTCACCCCAGGCGTGAGGCCCGCAGGATCGGCAAAGGGCGATCAACGGCGCACGCTCACTCCGGGTGAGGCGATCCGTCTTGGCGCGGATTACCTGGTGATTGGACGCCCCATCACCGCAGCCCCCAATCCCGAGCAAGCGGCGGAGAGGATATTGGAGGAGATAGCGGCTGTTTCGTAGAGAGGAGAAAGAGATGTCTATCGGGAAGAGATTATTCGTGAGCGCCTTGATATTCTGTACTGCATTCCTCCTTGTTTCGGCTATCACCGCGCACGCCGTAAATGGCGTCGAAATCAACGTCGCTCTGGCATCCAACGGCTCCACCATCTCCGCCGATTCGGAGTGGCATGGGTCCCCGTTTGATCCGGGCGGAGAGGCGCCCGCAAGCCGTTTGATAGACGGGATCATCCGCGGTCCCAATGATCCGCCCGCTTTCAACCGATGGCACTCGGATTTAAGCAAACCGCATCCGCATTGGGTCTGGATTCATTTCCCTCGCTACGCCCGCATTGACAAAATGACACTTTGGCGTGCAGACATCGGCGCTCCTGTCGATTTCATCGGCGAATACCTCCCGAGGAATGGCGAGGCGTGTCGGCAACTGTTCAAATGTCGGAACGTCAATTTGGATAGCGCGCATCCATCCATCACGGTGCGATTCCCTCCCGTGGTTAGCGATAACTTCCGACTCTTCATCACTCGCTCCTCCAACAAGCAGTTTCCTAACTACTGCCAGGCGAGTGAGCTGCAGGTGTTCGGCGAATGGGTTGGGAAGGCAATCACCCCAGGGTCGGCGGCATCCGCCCAACCTGTAAGAACGATCTCCCTGCATAAAGGAGAGATGCCGAAGGGCATTACGGAGAACATCACCAAAACCGAGATCACCTTCGCCTCATCATGGCTGAAAATCGCTTTTCCTATGGATCGCCCGGGAATCTCCTTCTTCGACGTGGATGATAACGGGAATGGGAATCTGGATCGCAATCTACTGAAATCGCCGCGCGGCGCGGATATGGTCGCCGATTCATGGAGCGAAAAACACTCGTCAGCCGAGTCCTCGTTTCGACTGGTTCAAATGGGGAACGTGGTGCAATACCTCGATGTGTCGCTCGGAAACCTTGAAAAGGACGACCTCACCTTCACGTTAAAGCCCAAGAGCATCCGAATCATCATCACACGCCATGTCCCGAACGGCTATTTGGCGCTGAACTCCTCGCCGCTCAGGATGCTATTCAATGCGGCGGTCACTCCCCCTGGGACGATGGGCAAGCTCAAGGCCTTGGGAGTTCTGGAGTTTCCGTTCCTGCTCCATTTCCCCGATCACGGCTCCCTCCTGATCAACGCGAACGGCGGGAACCCCCTGATGCGCTTCACAGGTGATAGAAACGCAAGGGAGGAGGAGTTCGCCTTGCAAACGGCAAGCCGAGACAACAAGGACGCAACCGTGAGCGAGGAGAAGGGCGACCACACGACCACCCTCGAACTCGCAATACACAACGTCTATCCCGACAAAACCATCGTGGATTCCAACCCTGTTTTTGCAGGTATAAAGCGCGGATGGTTGAACATATTTCAGTTCCGTCCGGATGTGGGCATCCTATCCAACAACTCCATAAGCGATAACTGCCTCTTCTGCATGTACGAATACGCGGATCAGGCCTATTTCACACCGCAGCTTTACCCTCACTTTACCGCGCTTGACATGGTTCGCATGAGCCTGGACCGCTACTTCGCCGGGGCGCAAGGATACGGAGGCGACGACAAAGTCTTCATGGACACCGATCCCGCCCTCGTCATCGCAAGCTGGGATTACGCAGTCGGTCAGCACGACAAAGGGTGGCTCCGCAACCATATCAAGGATGTGGAAAAATACGCCAATCGGATCATCGCTGCGGATGCGGACGGAGACGGACTATCCGAATCCACCCGCAGCGGAATCAGCGGAACCGGCATTGACGGCGCGGGGCAATGGTCCAGCAACTGGTGGGATGTAATCAGCTTCGGATGGAAGGACGCCTACGCCAATGCACTGGATTACCGCGCCTTCCTCTCTGCGGCGGACCTGGAACGACGCATAGGTCGCACCTCGCAGGAAAAACTGTATGATCATCGAGCTCAAATGATCAAGAACGTGTACTACAAAACATTTTACGATCCCGCCACCGGCGTGCTCGCGGGGTGGAGAAGCGAGGATGGCAAACTGCACGATTACTATTTCACCTTTGTTAACGGCATCGCGATAGATTACGGGTTGGTAACCCCAAAGCAGGGGAACGCCATTATGGATCGCATGCAGGCGAAGATGCGGGAGGTCGGCTACGATAATTTCCGCATTGGCATGCCCGGCAATCTGATCCCCATCGCAAGAAAAGACTATGCAGGGGGAGGAGTGTTGGGGCAGCCGCACAAGGATGACGGCTCCGACTCCTTCCAGGACTATGAAAACGGAGGCGCCACGGGCAGTTTCGCCTATTTTTACATTCAGGCTCTTTACGCCCTCAACCGACGCTCCGAGGCGAATCATATCCTTTTCCAAATGCTGCAGGGCTACAAGGACGGGGTATTCCAGAACGGCGTCGGCTCCGGGGTGGATTGGAAGCGTTGGAATGGAACTCCGTGCGGTTACGAAGGTCTGCTTACGGACACCTACTACGCTCAAACCGCCTTCATCACCGGATATTTGAGAAAAGGCGTCCCCATGCCCAAGCCGGAAGAGTGACGTCCGTCCGGGTTTTCAACACTTCAAATGAGTTACGGGTTATAATATACAACGTCAGTACATATTCAATTTGAGAATGCAGAGGAGAACCGGCAAGTGATAGAACACGCCAAAAGACTGGATAAAATCCCCCCATACCTTTTCGGAGAGATTGCGCGCGCCAAGGCGAAGGCGATTGCGGAGGGCAAGGATCTAATAGATTTGGGTATCGGCGATCCCGACCAACCTACGCCCGCTCCCATCATCGATGCGCTTTACAATGCGGCGAAAAACCCCGAAACTCATCGTTACGATGAAACTCCCGCCGGGGATACTCTCTTCCTGGATGCGGTCTCCAGATGGTTCGAAAAGCGTTTTGGGGTGCCGATTGATCCGAAAACCGAGGCTCTCCTCATGATCGGCTCCAAAGAGGGGCTGGCGCATCTCGCCTGGGCGTTCATAGATCCCGGCGACATCTCCATCGTTCCCGATCCCGCCTACACCGTCTACAAGGTAAACACGCTCATGGCGGGCGGGGAGGCGGTGACCGTTCCCCTCAAGGCGGAGAGGGGTTTCTTACCCGATCTGAACGCAATCCCCTCCGATGTCGCCCGCAAAGCCAAGCTTCTGTGGCTGAACTATCCCAACAACCCCACCGGCGCAGTGGCGGATTTGGATTTCTACAGGGACGCCGTGGCTTTTTGCAGGGAGAATAACCTCCTGCTCATAAACGACGCAGCCTATTCCGAGGTTTCCTTCGACGGCTTCCGCCCTCCTTCGGCGCTGCAAGCGGAGGGCGCCAAGGACGTGGTGATCGAACTCCACTCCTTCTCGAAGATGTTCAACATGACGGGATGGCGCATCGCCATGGCTTTCGGCAACGCGGATGCATTGGCCACCCTGAATAAAATGAAATCCAACGTGGATAGCAAACAGTTCCCCGCCATCTCCCGCGCGGCGGCGTACGCGATCGAGCACGTGGACAACTCCCCCACCCTCAACCTGATTCGCAAGCGCCGGGACATTCTCGTGGATGGTCTCAACGCCCTCGGATGGAACATCCCCAAGCCCAAGGCGACCTTCTACATATGGGCGCCCGTTCCCAAA
>JAJZOL010000233.1 GCA_021811565.1 bacterium
AGTGGGGTCACGGACTTCCAGCGCCTGCGACGTAGTCTCACCTCTACCAACATCATTGAGAGTTCGACATGAGGAGTGTAAAGTGGTGCGCGAGGAGTGAATCGTTGACAAGTCGGCATGATATTCAAACGGCGTACGGTAAGTTCACCACTTGATAGGGAGTGATGTATCCGGCATGTAGTGAGATACAATGAATTATGGATGCTTAAAGCTGACCTAAAAGAAGAGGTTGACTATGCGATTTTTAAAGATTATGCCTTTTAGTCTACTGTTAGCGATCGTTCTGACGGGTTCTACATCCGCCGCCGAGCCGGCGTTGTTCGCCAAGGTCGCTCCATATCATGGCAGGCCGACCATTTACATCAACAACCATCCTGTGCCACCTATGATCTACGCATTAACCGAGGGAGGCAGGTTTACATGGGAAGAAACACCGCATCGCAATCTGGAGAATTTCGCCAAAGCAGGCTATCGCCTGTTCCAGGTGGACGTCTGGTTCCGTGACATTTGGAAGCCGGACAACACGCTGGATATGCCCACCGTCCGGCATCAGATTCGTGGGATCATCGATGTGTGTCCCGATGCCGTAGTATTCGTCCGCCTCCATGTGGACCCGCCTCAGTGGTGGCTGGACAAGCATCCAAGGGAGGTGGTCGCTTACGCTAATGACTCGAATCCCGGCGCTAGCGATGCACGCTCTCAGGAATCATTGGCTTCGACTCTCTGGCTCAACGATGCGACGCGTCAATTGGAAGCTTTTTGCCGGGAACTGGCTCCGACGCCTGAAGGCCGTCACGTGGTGGGGATGCACCTGGCTGGCGGACTCTACGGCGAATGGCACTATTGGGATTTCCAACAGGAGCCGGACACCTCGCCTGCAATGACGTCTCATTTCCGGCAATGGCTTAAACGGAAGTATGGCTCCGACGCAGCGTTACGCCGTGCGTGGAAGGATCCTCAGGTGACCCTTGCAACGGCGGAGGTTCCCGGTTTGCAGTATCGCGACCGGACATTTGGCGGTTTCTTCCGCGACCCGGCGCGGGAACGGCGGGTGATTGACTATTACACCTGCCAGCAAGACTTGGGGGCCGACAATGTGATTCACTTCTGCCATGTGGCACGCGTTTCGTGGCCTCGCCCGCTGATCACCGGCGCCTTTTTTGGTTACTTCCACTGGATGATGGAAGGCGGCAGCATGCCCGACGCGATGCAGGGCAACTTTGAACGGGTGCTGGACAGCAAGGACATAGACTACTTAAGCGGTCCGTTTTCGTATGCGACGGACGCCCGCGCCATCGGCGGCAGCGGCATGTTCCGATCTCTGACAGCAAGCGTGCGGCTGCACGGAAAACTGTGGCTGAGCGAAATGGACCAAGCGTCATTATTGGGCAATCCATTTAATATGGATCCGCGCATGTGGTTTCATACCATTGCGGACACCATCGCAGGGGATCGCCGCAACTTCGCCTTTGCTTTGACATCCGGCATGGGGCAATGGTGGTATGATTTCGGGCCCAAGGGCAATGGCGGATGGTGGGATCAGCCGCAATTGATGGAAGAAGCGGGAGCCATGCTCCGGCTCTATCAGGAGGCGTTGAAAAAGCCCTGGCGTCCGGCGGCGGATGTGCTTCTGGTTTATGATTTATCCAGTTTTGATTATCAAACCCGCACCGTGACGGCAAAGGATCCGATCTCGGTGACGCTGGACGAAGACCTTGCCGAGGCGGCGTATCATACGGGTGCGATGGTGGACCAAGTGGCTTTGCCGGATTTGCCAAGAGTGGACTTATCACAGTACAAAGTGGTGGTCTTTGGCAATGTCTGGCGATTAACCAACGCGCAGTGGGCTTTCATTCGCGATCATGTCATGCGCGATGGACGCACGGTGGTCTGGCAATACGCGCCCGGCATCACCGACGGCATGTCTTTGCTGGGCGCGGCGGGCGTTTCCAAAATTGTGGGCATGACTCTTAAATCCGTTCGCGTGTCCGGAACGCCGCAGGTTCAATCGGCGCCGCATACGCCGTCGAACTTTGCCGGTTTGAAATTGGATTATGGAATTGCCGGGGCGGTGCAGCCGCTGTTTGCCGTGGAGGATAAGAATGCGCAGACCATCGGACAATACGCGGGAACCGATGACGCCGCATTGGCAATTCGCCATCTCGCTCATGCGACGGTCGTTTATAGCGGACTTCCGATTACCCAGGAACCGCTGTTGCGAACCATTTTCCGTCTTGCCGGAGCGCACATTTACGACAAGGAACCGGATGTCATTTTGGCGGACAATAACTATATCTGCATTCACACTCTTACCGGTGGCGAACGGAAAATCATGCTGCGTAACGGAAAAGTCGTGTCGGTAACTTTATCTCCTCGTTCCACGGTGATTCTGGATGCGGTGACCGGCAAATCCGTGCTGCCGAATAATGCACAACCCTAATGACAACAGGGAAGCAATTCTGTATTTCCAGGAAAGACAATCTGCTTTAGACATTCTCTACGGAAGGGAAGGAAGCTTTTACAATGGAAGGACGCATTTTCACGCATCCGAGCCGTGATCTATCCATGACGAGAATGGTGTATCACGCGAAAGAGGGCGATTTCGCACAGTTATCGAAGATATCTTCCCCTGACTGGCATCCGGACACCGGACTTCACCTCTATTGGGGGGACATCCATGGGCATACGGAGCTATCGGACGGGCGAGGAACACTGGATGATTACTTCGGATTCGCACGTGATGAAGCGGGATTGGATTTTTGCGCCGTTACAGATCATGACCATGGCGGCGTGGGACGTCCCTGTCTTTGGGAGGGGGGTAAATGGGAGCTTACCCAGCAAAAGGTGGGGGAGTATCATCATGAGGGGAAGTTTGTGACAATCCTGGCGTATGAACGTGACAGCTATCCCTGGTTCAGCAACCTCTGCCTCTATTATCGCTACGGCGCCGGGGAGTTGGTGCGCGGCGAGGAGGACGGACAGATTACCGCGGACGAGTGGCGCCAGCTGCTGGCACGGGAGGATATCATCTCCATCCCGCATCACACTGCGGACATAAGGCAGGGTGTGAACTTCACCGCCATTCCTTTGGAGTTGATGCCTCTCTTGACCGAAATCTACAGCAAATGGGGAACGAGCGAGTATTTCGGCAATCCGCGACCGTTAATTTTCGAGGCGCGGGGAGGTCACTGGCGGGATGCACTGGAAATGGGTGCCCGCATGGGTTGCGTGGCGGGTTCCGATGTGCACCTGCCGAGCCCCGGCGCCGATAGCCACATGGGAGCCAATGTGCCTTATGACGAGCCGGGTCTTCTCGGGGTATGGGCGCCCGAACTAACGAGAGAAGCCATCTGGCAGGCGATCCGGGGCAAACATACTATTGCGGCAAGCGGGGCGCGAGTGATGATCGATTTTCGAGTCTGCGGGCAAATCGCCGGATCGGAAATCAAATATCCCGCTGATAAGGGACGTCGTCTCGCGCTGAAGGTACACGCCCCCACGCCGCTGATGCGCGTGGATGTGGTTAAGAACGGCAATGATATCTTCCGGATCAATACCGAAGGCGCCAGCGCCGCCACTTCGCTTTTGGTGGAGGATCTGATTGCGGAGCGCAAGACGGATTACTACTACGTGCGGGTGACGCTGTTGAACGGACGGCAGGCTTGGTGCAGCCCAGTGTGGGTGGAAACGTAGCACATCATCATTAATTATCGGGTATGTCGGGGTCCGGGGATCGGGTTCCGGGTTTCGGGATTCCGGTCATATAAAATAACCGGCAGGGGGTCCTTTCGGACGAGCGTCCTGACGGACGCGGTCGGTTTCGCGAGGGATTCTCACGCAGAGACGCGGAGATGTAGTTATGTTTGATTTTCCGATTTTACATTACCGCGATAACCAACCGGCGATTTGGAATTTTGCCATGTATTCGGGCGACCATGTAGGGGCGATCCCTTGTGGTCGCCCGAAACGTATCGGTATCCAAAATGGATCGAATTGCGCGGGATTGTTTTGTCGCCGGGTCCCGGATATCGGGGATCGGGTTCCGGGGATCGGGTTCCGGGTATGCCGGGGTTCCGGTCATGTAAAATAACCGGCGGAACGCGGTGTAGTTTGGAATACGGGTGGTCGATTGTGAATTGTCGGGTTTTGTGATGGTTTAGGGTTTCCAGGATTTTCAGCGTGTTGCGTGATTCGATGGCGGTTTCATTCGCCGGGATTGCGGGCGACCACAAGGGTCGCCCCTACGTAACATTCCATACACCAAAACGCGGGCCGACACGGTGCCCGTTTCCAACAAATCAACGAACCTCACGCCGGATTTTTCAAATATAAGCAATTATATACCTGTTAAATATATTGCCATTCGCTATTCGAGTCAGTTCGTGAAAACACAAATATTGAAAAAAAAGCTTGACAATTTTCAAGCGGGATGTTAAAATCCTTGAAATATTGAAAGCGCATGGATTTTACGGGAAAAGTGCGCGAAGATTAAATATATCATTTTTTGCTCCTCTGAAATCATACGGACCCCGAGTGAACCGAGCGTCGCCGCTTGCGGCTCATCCTTTTAATCGCGGGAGTGTCATCCTGCGGCTCGTCCTTGCAATCGAACCGCCCATCATTATAAAGACGAAATATTGCGAAAGTGATCGGTTTTTCATTTTTTTCGCCGGGAGAAAAGGAATGATTAAGCGCTTTTTGCAACGCCCCAGCCTTGTAGGATTTGTATTTTTATTGATTCGCCGTCTCCGTCCGTCCGTTATCCCCTTCCTTGCGACGTGCATCGTCATGGCGGCGGCGCTACTCGGCGCCCCGTTCACGCAAAAAGCGTATTCCCAGTCGGGCGGAAACGGACGCTGGCAAATCACGGCCGGATACGTTGATTATCAATCGGGGCAGTACTCCCCAAACGGAAACTCCACCACGACCGGCGGTCTCACCGCAAGCTATCCGGAAGGCTGCTGGTACACGGACACGCCGACCCAACCCAGCGGAGGATTCGTGCTCGGCGGCTGGGCGGTGATTACGTTCACCTGGCAGCCCACCAACGGGAACTCCGTCACCGACCCGCCGCCAACTCACCTTACGGTTTTCGCGCGCAAGAACATCACCTCATCCATAACGGTCAACATACAGAATGGCGGAACGTTCAGCATTATCGACAAGGATTCGCTGGGAAGCAGTCAGATATTTGAAACATTGAACAATGTAAGCCAAAGCGGCTCGTACAATCTTGACGCCCAGGGCGGTCAGTGGGGCAAGGCCGATTTGACAATTACCAACGGCGTCGGGAAAATTGTTCTTCCGTTCGCGATACTGCTTTCGGTGCAGAGAATCGGTAACACCGCCAGTTACTCCAACATCCAAATATCGGTTAATCCTCGTTCTTATAGGAGAAAATTATAGTGATCCTAGCTTTTTTTCTAGGCAGGCTAAAGGTTATATTTCCATGGCAAAATCCGCGCATATATTGGATCCAAATGAGGCAATAGATTATAGATATGTTCGTGGTGTTTACAACTTTAAATTTTGGCTGTCTCATACGGCGGGCATTACAAGAATATATTATTTTGGACATGCGGGTATAAATAAGAAAGATAATGGTGTCGGTGAATTGTATCTGGGGGATCTTCGATATTCCGATAGGGATTTAAAACTTATGGAGGTCAGTCAACTACCGAATGGAATAAACATGCATAATTTGAAAGAGATTTATCTTTTCGGGTGCCATACTGGAGACAAGGGGAATTATAGAATCAGTATTGCGCAAGCCTTTGCTAATTATTATCGTGTACCCGTTGAAGGTGTGAATGGTAAATTATCGCTAGGTCGATCAATAGCCACTTGGAAAGGGAATTCTTTGATTGATATAAGACCAGGTCTGCTCAGGCCTACCGAAGGGATTTCAATATTTTATCCGAATGGGAAAAAACCAGAAATGGAAAGATTAGGACTCCCATGTTTATTTGAAGAACGGATTTATGAATGATTAATAATTCACTAAATAAAATATATAAACTAAATATAATGAAAATAACGATAATTATTGGAATTCTGATTTACGGCGTTTGGTTATTATCGCCATCGCCTAACAACCTTTCGATAAAAGAAAGCGTTTTTATTATGAATATTATTAAAAAAGGAGATGTTGATGAATTAAATTATAAATTGAAACATGGATTAAATGCTAATTCTTATCTATGGAATCGAAGTCAATTGAGTCTTTTACAAAAAGGTTCTTTTCCATCCGATATAATAGATGTGCCGATAATTACATTTGCGTGTACCTTCGGAACCCCGAAAATAGTTCAAGCTCTTCTTGATCATGGAGCGAAAGTAAACAACACCGATGGTGATGACGCCCCATTAATGCGAGCCGTGGAACCGAATAATAATCCCGAAATTGTTAAAATGCTTTTGGAAAATGGAGCTCATGTAAATCAGCGGGATTCCAATAAGGAAACAGCTTTGATGGCTGCTTCCATGGACGGCATGACAATATCGGCTGACAAACGAAGGCTCAAAATATTTGAATTACTTTTAAAGTATGGGGCTGATCCCAATATCAAAAATTTCCAAGGAGAAACCGCGTTAACGATATCCGTGGATACATCAATTCATGATTCAAATTTAGAGGAAGTAAGATTATTAATTAGGAATCATGCAAATACGAACATAAATGATATTGATGGAAATAATCTGATAAGGGAAGCAATATTCGGGGAAAATCCAAAAATAGCTGCTTATTTAATAAAAGTTTCTAAAAGGAAATAGGAATATTACCTTTTTATCCTCAAGCCGAAAAATTTAGAAGAAACCTTTAAGGTATACGCCTCCAAGCTTAAGACAATAACCCGCCTCCGGAAACGTGAGCTACACCTACGACGCCTTCGGCAGGCGGATGTCCAAAACCGTCGGCTCAGGTACGACTTACTATCTGTACGACGGCGACGCCCTGATAGCGGAGGCGGACGCCTCCGCGAACCAGGTCACCACCTCCTACACTTGGGGCGCGGACGGCCTGATTAGCGACCATGCCGGGACGCAGAGCCGGTTTTACCTCTTCGACGCGCTCGGGAACGCGCGGGGCCTGCTGGACCCGAACGGGAACCTTCTCGCCACGGCCGCGTATACCGCTTACGGGACTCCCATCGGAACAGCGCTGCCGTCCACCCCCTTCGGCTGGCAGGGGGAGGCGGGTTGCTATTCGGACGCCGAGGCCGGGCTGGTCTTCATGCAGGCGCGGTATTACTCCCCCGCGCTGGGGAGGTTTTCCGGTCGCTTGAGCAGGATGAAGTGAATGTTTCGAAGTGTTTGCTCATAATCGGCAAGGGTTACGGTATTATTGTCTCATTTCGCGTATAGGGAAATCCTCGGTTTAAGCATCCATGTTGTTAACCCGACCTACATGAAAGATTAACGCCACGTAGAAAAGGCGATGTCGCGCATCCTGCGTAAATACAGGGATAATCAAGTGACATAATGATACATAGACGTTGCATCTTGGCTGGGAAATCCGTATCGCTCAAGGTACCTTTTATGAAATTGGAGACCCCAATCCCTATATGAACAAGATAATCCTTCCCTGTCTCATGGCGTTGCTGGCTTTCGTGGGTTCATTGTGCACCGCAAGCGCGGAGCAGCGTCCCTACGCCATGGATCAGCCCTACGTCTCGCATGAGCTGAACACGCTCTGGTCCGTGCTGGGAGTTTCGGAGGCGTCGGGCGGAATCACCCCCAATCAGGACGCGGTGAATAACGTCAGTTGCGAGTTCGAATGGGAGAGCCTCAAGCTCGCATGGACGAACCTGCCGCTCCGCGCCACACTGCGCAAAAACCTTATGGATGCTTCTGTGAGCGGGATAAACGCTACGGGAAGCGAGCCGAAAGGATATGTCTACCCTGCGACCAACGATATAAAGTGGTTCGGTCTGGATTATCACTTCGATCAGCAACCGAGGTTCATCAACGCAGTCTACGATTATTACGCATGGACCCACGACTCGGCTTTCCTCAAGGCGATGCAACCCAAAATCGAGGCGGCGATGGACTACATGATGAATATCATGAAAGGCAAGGAGGGGCTGCCTGTCACACCGGACCCATATAACGGCATTTCCAACACCGGGCGTCCCTCCACCTACATGGATTGCTATCGGGAGGGATACGAGGTCACTTGGATATTGGAAAGCTATTACACCTCTCTCCTGGACATGGCGAAGCTGGAAACCGCCTTGGGAAATACAACCAAGGCGTCGCAATACGCCTCGTACGCGAAAAAATTCCCCTCCCAATTCAATCGTCTTTGGAATCCTCGCACCCATCGGTATGTCGGTTGGAGGGATAGTAATGGCGGGCTGCACGATTACGGCTTCACTTACATCAACTTGGAGGCTCTCGCCAGAGGATTGGGAGACGCGGGCAAGGCGTATCGCATATTCCAATGGCTGGATCATGGCAAGGCGCAGCCGCTGGCGGCGGGCGCCCATATCGGCAGCGAGGATATCTATCAATGCGTCGCGGCGCCTCGTTCCAACACAATACAAATACCCGCATCCGACTGGGTTCCGTGGTCAGTCTCGGAAACCCTGAGGAAAACCCTTTTCAAATACGGAACATTGGTGGAGGATGGCGGTTCGGAACTTCTGTGGAACTACTACGATGTGATGGCGAGGTTGAGATGGCTCGACGCAAACGATGCCTGGGAGAGGTTCGCGGACATGGTCTATCGGGCGGGCGGGGACCCCATGCTATACACGGAAGTAGCCACCAACCATCCCTTGGACGTATACGGCGAAAATTACCTCGAATTCGCCGCGAACGGGGGCGAGAACGGTTTGGCGGGGCTGTCACCCCTGTACGGCTTCATGGGACTGCGCCCCGAACTAAGCGGTCTCTACGCCTCCCCGAACCTCCCCACATCGCTTGTCTATCTCAAGTGCGATGGCATCAGCTATGGTTCCCATAACTGCTCCGTAAAAGTGGCTCGGGGGCGCATCGTGTATGACTACGACCTATTCAACAATTTCACCGTTCTCGACGCGTCGGGTAGGGCTCACATCTTCAAGACGGAAAACGGATTCAATGCCATCGGAGCTCTCCTTTACCTCTGCAAAGGGGTTCACCAGTCCGGTTATTACATTCGGACCGTCCAGAACGTGGTGCTTCCCGTGATGCAACCCTCCGTTTCTCGCCCGATCTGCATCAAACTGGAGAGACTGGAGGACGGGAGATGGACGACGGTCGCCATGACCACCGCAGAAGCGCGGTACGGCGACGCCTGGCTCTACGCCAGAGTCGCACACCAGCCCGCCGGAACCTATCGGCTCACCCTTGCGGATCCGTCCAAAAGCTTCAGTTGGCTGAACCAGGACGGCGTGTACGATATCCGCGCCGTGGACGAGCCTGTGACGAAAGCCGGTATCATAAGAGTTCATGGCGCGAAAGTCGCTTTGAAAGTCTCGAAATCCTTTTCCGCCATTCACTTTGCAGGAACAGGATCGATGCGGTATGTGAAGCTGTATCGTAAAATGGGAGGGAATTGGCGGACAGCGAGCGCAACGTGGGCGTCCTCCCCAAATGGTGGAGTGCTCAGTTTCGCTGATCAGCCAAAGGGAAACTACAAACTGGCGTTTGACAAGCCATTCAGGGGCGTTGGTGCGTTGGAATCCTCACTCTACCTCGTCACCGTCGTCAACGACGGCAAATCCTCCGCCCAAAAGGCGGGGGCGGGAGAGAAAATCCGGCTGTCCATTCCATAGTAAACAAATCATTGCCGATAACTCAAGGAAACATTGCCCTTATATCGCCGTTATTTTGCTTTGAGGATTATTGGCATGGATTAGAAAGCGATACGAAGGTTCTAAATCCTCAAGTGGAATACAAAGTCTGATGTGGAACGTTTTAGGGAACAGTTCGATCCGATTAATAAAACCGATTGACGGAGCCTTTGGATGCAATTTGCGGGAAAGGATCACGGAGCGATTAGACATGGAAACATGGTCTTCGTGATTGCGAATAATTACGAGTGCATCACTGCAAACAGGCGGAGATATGACATCGGAACGCTTATATTTAATATAGGTGTTTCACCTTCTCTCATATTCACTATAGATGAACGTAAATAAGCATCCAATTTGTGAACTGCAAGCTTGCGTTCAGATTACCCCCGCCCGCAATGAAGGGGAGTAGAGAGTCGATGTTCATTCATAGAGGCATAAGGTTTTGATGCTTCCATATCGGGTAAGGAAATATTCAAATCATCCAAAGATGAGGTAAGCCGAATGAATACAATATTTTATTGCCGAATCAATAATCGATTCATATTAGGACTCCTCTTGCTTTGTATGATCGGTTATGGTCAGGAGCCTGTTTTCGCCATAAATAGTCTCAAAAGTTCCAATAACCATCTGAAGTATTTCGGGTTTGCAGGCGTTGATTGCGGTTTGCGAGATCCTCATATCGGCTCCGGCAAAACGGACTTTGCGGATGAACTCTCCGGATTTGCGAATATCGGTCAAATGTGTGTCTATTCCCCGAAGGATTCCATCGGGAAACGCGTGGCGCTTTTTCACCATTACGGATTGAAAGCGGTTCTGGACGTGGAGGCTCTCCTTTTTGACCGTAAATCCGTCACCACCCGCAGCAGGACGGAACTCACTCTGCGTCTTGATGCGGAAAAACGTTGGTCCGCTTTTGCGAATCTTAATAAAGCCGCGCTTGTTCCGAAATACCTCGCCGCCATCTATATTGCGGATGAACCAGCATGGAACAACATGTCCCTTGCGGATTTTAAACGCGCCTTGAAAATCGTAAAGAAATCCCTTCCAGATATTCCCACCATGTCCATCGAGGCATGGAAAGCTATCGATCATATTATGGTTCCGAAAGAGCTAGATTGGATTGGCTTTGATAGATATGACTCAGTGGATCCAGCTCACGATCAAAAGTGGCTTGCGGACCTTAAGGCCGTCACCTCCGCTCGCACACGACATGGACAAAAAATCGTGATAGTCGCCAGTACGCAGTGGCTTCCGTATTATCAAAAGGATGCGAATGTCCGTCCGGAGGATATGGGCAGGATAGCGGAAAGCTATTATCATGTGGCGGAGTCTCAGCCTGGTGTGATCGCACTTGTGGGGTATCTATGGCCCGGAGGACTGGATGGTCCCTCTCAGCTTGGAGCTCGCGACCTTCCCCGAAATGTTCAGCAGATTCTTCGGAAAATAGGCGAACAGATCATTCTAAAACGTTAAGCAAAAACCCTTTGCTTAACGTTATCTATGGAGCTGTCATATAAGACATTCCGATCAATAGATACTGGAATGACAGACAGCGCAGCGTCCTAAAAAGGAGTTTTAGCATCATGTGCATTTCACAGTGGTCTGAAGTTATTTTAACCAAGGGTGTCGTTGTTTTGATTCAGGCTTTCATTCTTGTCGCCTGTATGTCGGCAAAGGCTGCATCTGCCGGATCACCCGCAGGTGAATCCCTTATCCTGAAGCCCCATATCACAGGAGACTGGTGGCAAGTTGCAGGCGATCCTGATCTGGGAAAGTTAACCACCAGAGATCAGCAGCCGGTGGATTTCGGCATCTGGCAGGCGGCGAGCTGGCTTCCGGAGAATGGATTCTCTTCACCGACGCGGACGTGATCTTTGCTCCGGATGCGCTTCGCCGTGCGGTTCATCTGGCTCATGACCAAGGGGACATACCACCTTGCGCTCTTTCAAAATCTGTTAATCGTATCATTATCTTTCCATCGGAGTCTGAATGATGAAAACCTATCACCTGCTTCTCCTCCTCGCGCTTTCGCTCCTTCCTGTTATAGCGCATTCGCAATGTGATCTGAAGATCATATATGCAGGCACCTGCGATAAACAGGGCAATCCAGCCCTTCCCATGGTGGGGGATACTTATCGCCTTTGTGTGCGATGGGCTGTACGTGGCATGCCGATGCATCCCTATACTGTTCGTTTTCAAATCGCAAACAAAATCTCCGACTGGAAAGACATTAAGCCAACGGGGAATGGGAGTGTAATGTTCGGTTTATCGGGCTTTAACATCCCTCTGGATGGACAAATCCCCTGGAGGGTTGTGGTGGATCCGGATAAGGTCTCAGGGGATGTTAATTTCGCTAATAACGTGGCGGAAGGGGTGTTCACACCGATTCCCCCGCCGAAAGTTGTGGATTATTACGATCCTATCATGCTGCATGGCGGGGAGCATTTCGAGGTGGATTGGCAGCCTGGAAGCGGATCCATTCAAAAGGCTGCGATCTGGCTGGGGATTCCAAAATCCTCCACTTTTCAGAAGGTTCTGTCGGCAGCCGCACCGGAGGGGTCCGAGGTCGTGGTCACCAAACCGAACAATCAGGAGCTTTACAAAATAGGCATGAAAGAGTTGTCAAGCGATAAACTTGTGGCGGATCAGTCCTTCATACTGCAAAACTGTGCAGTTAGAGTGAATGCGATGCTGTTAAACAGCGTCCATTGGTCGGCGTATGATGCTATTCCTGATAATGTGAAATGCTTTCTCCAACCCGACAAGGAGGCTGATAGCGAATCCTCTTCCATAGCGGATTTTGTTGCGAAATCTTTGCCTCCGGACTATCGCAGTGTTCTATCCCCGTATGAAGCGGCGCGCCGTCTTTTCCTTGCAGTGGTGAGGAAAATCACTTACGGAAAGGCTATTGGCCAGGGCGCTGATAAGATTTTGGAAGGACGTAAGGGGGATTGCGGCGGTTTTAGCGTTCTGATATGTGCCTGTCTGCGGCATATCGGCATACCCGCACGCATTCTTAGCGGGTGGTGGACAGGCAATAGCAATTGGCATGTAATCATGGAGTTTTACATTCCGGGCTGTGGATGGATTCCCGCAGATGGCTCCTCTGCGAAAAGCGCGGACCCTGATGGGCTATATGCCTATGATTTTGGCTGCATTCCGAACCTCAATCAATTCTGCGTGATATCACGTGGCACGAATTTTCAAGCCGAAGATCTTAACATCAATTTTATTCAACCCGGGGCGTTCTTTTATTCGGGTTCGGCGAAGGTGGCGAAATCGACCGGAGAAGCATATCTGGAAATCCGCCAGGACTCGAAACTGTCCCGATAAAAATCCGATAGGATAAGGATATGCTTTTAGTGAAGCGACTAATCATCTATCCTTCAGACTTGTCCTATTCAGAAAACTTCCCTGTAATAGCTGCATAGATAACCATGTCGCCATGGATACTCCAGGGAAATATATGGATAAAAGAAATGTTTTCGCGCTTCGATCCTGGGATAAAGTGGAAGGTTGACACTAATAAAATAACATCGTAATATATAGATTAGATAAAAATAATTGAGCGATAGCTTTATTAGCCCACCGGCAGCAAGCCCGAAAAAAGAATGGGACAGAGTAATGAAAAGATTCACGCAGAACAACCCGTCGGACAGGGAATCAAACCGGACGTTCCTCTCCCGGAGGATGGGTATAGCGCTGTTCTTCATGGCTTTATCGCTGATCTGCACCGTGGCATTCTGGATCTTACCGGCGGGAGCCTCACACGCCACTGCATCCTGGAATAGCAAGGCCGCCAGCGCTTACCTCGATCAGAGGACGGTCAGTTGGATGCACAATGGGGGCGCTATGGATCACGGGACCTTCTGTATCTCCTGTCACACGGCGTTCCCTTACGCGCTGGCGCAGCAAGCGCTTCAAACCCGCATGAGGGAGCAAACGCCCTCTCCGGTTTACAGCCAGCTTATCGCCAGTGTTACAAAGCGCGTTCACCTCTGGACCGAGGATCAGCCGTATCTGAATAACAAAGCCCAGGGGCCAGGCACGGAATCCGTGCTCAACGCCTTGGTGCTGGCCAATTATGGCTCCGGCAGTCAAGTGCTGAGTCCCGTCACGCAGCAGGCTCTAAAGATCATGTGGTCGCAGCAGATAAAGAGCGGCCCGAATGCAGGCGCCTGGCACTGGTTTAACTACGGCAACGAGCCATGGGAGGCTCAGGACTCGCAATACTGGGGGGCGGCGCTTGCGGCGGTTGCAGTGGGAACTCTTCCACAGGCATACCGTTACGATCCGGATATTCAGGACAACCTGAGGCTGCTCAAAGATTATTTGCTGCATGACCTGCAGAATCAATCCCTGCAAAACCGCTTAACTCTGCTGTGGGCTTCAACCAAGTGGCAAGGACTGCTCGATGCGGATCAGCAAGCGGCAATCGTCCATGCCGCCATGGCTAAGCAGCATCCTGATGGCGGATGGAGTTCTTCAGACCTTATCCCACCCACGTGGAAGCGCGGCGATGGAACGCCTCAGGAGACAAAGAGCGATGGATACGGCACGGGGTTTGTTACTTTTGTCCTTGAAGAGGCTGATAACGCCCACTCGAAGGGCGCGATAAAGGCTGGGCGGTTATGGCTGATGCGGAATCAAAATCAGCCGGAAGGCTCCTGGACCGCATACTCCTTGAACAGGAATCTCGATCCAACATCCGGGGACGGGAGATTTATGTGTGATGCGGCAACGGGATACGCAATTCTTGCGCTGAATACGAAATAATCGCCAGCGTGCATTGACCACGGCGGAGATTGGCATATCACTTCAAAAGGAATTCATAAACAGCCTGTGGTTTCAGCCGATGGCTTTTTTTCCTTCGGTTAAATAAATTCCTGCCTGCTTAGCCACATTCCTGCAAGCATCGATAGGGTCCTTGGTTCAGGAACCTGAACATCGCCATATGATCCTCCCGAGGCGTCTCGCCAATTGGCGCGAGTCTTCTTTTTTGATTATGTGGCATTCTAATTTCACGGTGATTTGCTTCTCTCATTTTGAGAATTGTCTTTTGCTCGATTCTATCGGAATCGAGCGGAGTCAAGCCTCCGATCTCCTTAAGTTTCAACTATCTATGAGACATCCTCTCGCAGTGTGATGTGTCATCATTTATGAAGTGATACGGTTGATACGCAGGTTCGCTTCATGGTTCAGTTGTCCATGAATGCGGATAACAAAAGAAATACTCCTCAGCCGCAATATAAATTCGAGGTAAAAGTCATGTGCTTTTCAGTCAGAAACTCATATATGTTACTTATTCCCGCACTCTTTCTTTTTTTTACGCGTCAAGTCGGAGCAGCAGTATATTATGTCAGCGCGGTCAATGGCAGCGACAGCAATCCTGGCACATCTGCCGCACCTTGGCGCACGATTCAGAAGGCTGCAAATACAGTAACTGCGGGAGCAACAGTATATGTATGCTCTGGAATCTACAATGAAGTCATTAGCCCTGCTAATTCCGGAAATGCCCACGCACCGATTACCTATGAGCCCGCAGCACGTGCGAATGTAATTATCGACGGAACTGGAAAACCAGGCGGATATGGCTTTGGCATCTGGAATATCACTGGCAAATCCTATATCATTGTCAAAGGGTTTCATTTCATTCATGGTTATGGCAACGGAATAACCCTTGAGAATTGCAGCAATGTTAAAATACTCAATAACACATTCAATTCCGATTTTGGATGGAACCCTATCGAGGTGGATTCCACATCCCATACATCCAGCAGAAACATTGAAATCGCCGGTAACCATATCCACCGCACTTACATACCAGGCAGCCTCAGCAATAAATACTATGCATGGTTTACCGGTTATGGTCCGCCAGCGAACCTTCCTGGGCCTTGGTCGGAAATGATTTCCATGTCTGGTGGGTCAAATTTTTCAGTTCATGACAATGTGATTGATCTGAACGAGCTTGGCGAAGGCATAAATATGAAAAACGGGATGCACGATTCCAGAGCGTTCCGAAATAAAGTCAGCAATACATCGTCTGTCGCAATGTACATCGGCGGGTGGGATAAAGGGGACTATGATATCGCGTATTACGATAACATCATTGATAACCCGGACCATAATGGAATTGTGATCTCGAATGAAAAAGGTCCGACCAAAACCCATGATATCAGGATATATAATAATATCATTATCGGCGGGAGAATGGGCCTTGGTATCGGATTTTATGGATATGGATCCATTTCAAATGTAACGGCAATCAATAATACGTTATACAACAGTTCGGTCGCAGTCAATCCGCCTTGGGTAGGGCATGGCACGCCTCATGATATTGCCTTTTCGAATGTTGTACTTAGAAACAATATATTCTTCGGAGGAGCCATGAATGTCCGATTATCGGGTGTAATCGCCGATCATAACGGGTTTTACAATACAGAGGCGTTTGGTACGGATAGTGTCACTGGCAATCCACTTTTCGTGAATGCCGCAAAAAACGATTTTCACCTGCATGCAGGCTCTCCGATGATTAACAAAGGTACTTCAGTGGGCGCGCCTAGCGTCGATTTTGATGGAGTAAAGCGTCCCAAGGGCGCCGCAACTGATATCGGCGCTTACGAGTTTATAAAAAAAGCCCATCCCAACTTATCACATTTGTACAGCTATTCGCACTGAAATTATATGTTTGCAAAGTTTATATAACTCGCCTCAGGAAATCATTATGGGAACCAACGGGATTACACGCCGGAATTTTATACAAAGGTATGCGGTTACAACAACAGCATCGCTTATAGCTGCTTTCGATGATGCACAAATGAGCGCAGGAGCGACCAAACCAAAATCCGCCGTTGTTGCTATTTTTAAGGATGTCGCTTTTCCTCCATTTCTGGGGATCGATCCAGACATCCAGAAAGAACGATTTGCTCATTCCGGAGTGAAATGTGTTTTTTTGAATTACAGCGAAGTCTGCAATCCCCGGATACTCAGCATACATAACTTCAAAATATTCATCAATCCCTACGGCAACACGTTCCCGCTGCAAGCTGTCGATGTCTTCAAGAAATTCATCGACAGCGGGGGTATCTTTATCAATCCTGGCGTGCCTTTATGCCACCCGGTGGTGAAAAAAAATGGTGAATGGGAAGATACCGGAGGCGAATACAAATATATGCAGCAATTCAATATCGGCACATTCACCGGAAATGTAGGAGATGATATCCACCCCACAAACATAATCAATGAACTGGGACTTGGGAAAATTCCATGGGACCACATAAAATCGGAAGCAGCAGGATTACAGGGAATATTATATGATTCGCTCACGAACCTTATTAAATATGAACCGGTACTGGATTCGGGGCATGCAGGATACGCAGTAATCCTCTACCAAAAAAGCGGCGGCGTATTTATCTGGGCTGGTATATTACCCCTTGTTTACAGAGGTGCCAGACCGGTCAGTGACGAGGAGATTATGAGATTCAGATGTGAACTGATAAAACGTCTCGCTTTATATGTGCTTATGGGAAAAGGAATTTACCCGGAGAAACAATTCAAGAAGATAGTATCGGAACATTTTGAACTCAAAGAAATGAAAGCATATAAACCTACCTTCCTTCAAGACAGGACTACAGTCTATCCAAGGCTTAAAGCCGCTTCAGATCAGCTCGTTGTTTTTAGCCAGCCCGAGCTCAGTAATGATGAATATATACTGTTAAGAAGCCTGCAGGGTTTGGTCAATCGGGATAAAAATCCGGAACTATTCATTATCGGAAGCATACCATGGAACAATGACAATTTCTGGCTTTCTTATCTGAAGGATAAAGGATATATCAAAGGATATTCCGAAATTCACTCTTTGGATCAATTACTCAAAAGATATGGGTATAAAAACGCAGTCCTTGTTGATGAAGGACTATACTGCAGCTTGAATATTGCTACCATGATTGCAGGTATGGAAGACGTGCTTATAGCATCTAACCTGGATATAGCCAAGAAGTATGGTTTAAACGTTAAGTTCGATCTTCGAGGGGAGTGGAAGTCCTCGGTTACAGCATATAGTGATGTATATGCCAGATATAAAGAACGGTTCAATAAACAAGTTATCGCCTTTCTCACCCTGAACAAAGTACAGAATATGACCCGAGATTATCTTATTGCCCACCGGATATTCACTATTTGGATTTCCGGCTACTTGGATGGAACCTATCCTGGTTCGGATCCACAGGCGGAGAAAGCCCTTTTTCAGGATATACTGGCTAGAGATTTCCCGGTCAATATCCCCGTGATAGGATGGCTCGGAGACGCTGACGGCATTGGCATCGGTGAGTTCCAAGGAATTAGTTTTCTAAGCTCCTGCGGGAAATATTGCGTTCCCTCAAACTGGATTGCCAACCTGACTGTATATTCCTCTTTTCCACATCGTACTGTTCTAAAACAGCCACAAACCACGATGGTTTTGGATAAATCCAAAGTTTACCTTTCCCTTGGATTATCGGATGGAGATAACCTGAATGTATGGATGTACCTTAATGACCATTTGGCAGATGAGATACCCAGAGAGAGGAGCTATGGAATTGGATGGGAGATGGGGCCCTCGATGTATGATTTTCTCCGTCCTATGGCCGAACGGGCTGTCCAGAATCTGAATCCCAATGATTCCATTGGATGCGCTACTTCCGGGGCTGGATATGTCTCTTTATTGCGTTACGCTGTTCTTTTTGGGGACGATCGAGCTGCTGTCATAAATGATTATATCCATCTGACAGAAGAATTGATGAAAAAACTCGATGACAAATGGCTTTGGGTCTGTCAGTATGGTGGCTATCATGGTCATCCTCTCACTTATTGTTCAAAAATCAAAGGGCTAAAAGCCATTTTAGGTGGATATGGCACCGGAGAAAGTCCTGCCGATCCGGCGAAACTGACTGAGATGGTTAATGGCGTTCCCGTGTTCCACTGTGCGATAGAGGGATTCAATAACGAAGATTTTTATAAAAATCTTAGAGCCATATGCTCCAGACTGCCTCGTCCCGCTTTTCTGTATGTTTTTTTGTTGAACTGGAATTTTTTGGATGCCAAAACTCTGGATGCTCTTGGGACGAGGCTTGTAAGAGATAATTATATCGTTGTTTCTCCGGATAAACTGGGCAGTCTTTATGAACAGGCAAAGTCTTCCTAAGCAACGATGATGAATGTTTCGTCTCTGGAACAAAAGTGGTGACCAACTGAACCGGATACCTGGAAGAGGGGCTTCTTTCGTATATCATCAGCTTTCTTGTGCTATAATAGATGTAAATAACACTTAATATAAATTCTATGAGGATATCTGGCCGGACAATCGTATAGGAGGGCTAACTTAAATGATTGATGTTATTAAAGACGCCATCCTAATCACCGGATTCGTTCTGGTGATGATGCTATTGATTGAATATCTGCATGTAGCGACCCACGGATTATGGGAAAAAGGACTTGAGGGGGGACGGTGGAAGCAATACGTGCTGACCTCTCTCCTCGGCGCCATGCCGGGATGCCTGGGGGGGTTTACGGATGTCGCCCTATACATGCACGGCAGAGTCTCTTTCGGAGCGCTGGTGGCGGGCATGCTCGCCGCCTCCGGGGATGAATCCTTCGTGATGTTCGCCATGATCCCTCGCCAGGCGCTCTATTTTCATATCCTTCTGTTCGCCATCGGCATCGGAGCGGGATTTTTAACGGACTTCGTTTTCAGCCGGTATGGCTCCAAGGTGCCAATACCCTGTGAGTTGCTGGAGGTTCACGAGAAAGAGACGAGCAAGGAGCCTTTAACCAATCGATTCATGAAGCAATGGCGGGTCGGGTCGCCGATCCGCGTTCTGCTGACGATTGGACTCGCGATACTGTTTTATGCTGTTATGAAAGGCTTGATCGCGGAATCGGAAGGGATGACCGTCCGAAACCTCCTGATGGGCGGGACATTGATTACCATCGCGATCGTCGTAACCGCCTCCGACCATTTCCTGGAGGAGCACCTTTGGAGGCATGTGGTGATACGCCATATCCCGCGCGTCTTTCTCTGGACGTTCGGAACCCTTGCCGTGCTGCACTTCATAGTGCCGACCATTCATGTGGATTACATCATGCGCAATGGGAAGTGGCTGGTGCTGCTATTCGCCGCGCTGATTGGGATCATCCCGGAATCCGGTCCGAACCTTATCTTCGTGATGCTCTACGCAAAAGGGCTTTTGCCGCTAAGCATCCTCCTCGCAAACTCCATCGTGCAGGACGGGCACAGCGCGCTGCCGCTGCTCGCCCATTCCAAGAAGGTCTTCCTGCTGATGAAGTTTGTGAACTTCGCCATCGGGCTTGCGCTTGGAGCGCTGTTATTGAGTTTCGGCTACTGACGCTCTCAGGAAAATGGAACATTATCGGGATAAAGCGAGCTAATCGACATACACACCGCTCTTTGTGGATATTCTTTGGTCATGCATAAAAAGGAAATGGAAGATGAGCAAATTGAACTGGCATACTCTTTTGGGACGACGCCCCTACGCGCGTAAAGACATGTCGCCGCAACTTCCTCAAGACATGTCGCCGAGCGATCTACCACGCAATTTCGGGCCTATGGAAAACGCCGACGGACACACCCGGATCACCGGTCCATGCCAGGATACCATGGAGTTCTGGGTGAGAATTCAGGATGGGGTCATCGCAGAGGTCAATTACATCACCGACGGATGCTGGTCCTCCATCGCAAGCGGGTTCACCGCCGCGAGAATAGCCAAGGGGCTGAGCGTTGAGGAGGCGATGGGAATAGAGCAGGAGCATGTTTTGAAGGCGATGGGCGGTCTGCCAGAGGAATCGGAACATTGCGCGCTGCTGGCCGCAAATACTCTTAAGGCGGCGTTAAAGGATTACATGGATTCCTCGAAAGGTGATTGACATTGTTATTAAAATAGCATAGAATGAATACAAGCGCTATCTTTTTTCACACATTTAGGGGGAAGGGTGGTTGCACCGACGTTATCGTCCTGTAAATATAAACTATATCCGGAAGGAAACGACCATGACGCGTACCATCCTAGTTTTAATTACTGTCTCCAGCTCCCTGCTATTCGGAGCCTGCTCAAACCGATCCACGCAATCCACATCCAAGTCGATGACAAACACCGCTTCATCCGTGACCTCGCCAATTCCGGCATCCTATTCGTATCGCTCTCCGGGAGGTGCGGTTATCACCCTGGTTCGGGACACGAAAATCGATGAATTCGCAGAGCTGTTCCACGCCCGGTATTGGAGATTCGACATCAAATCACCTAAAACCAGGAAGAAGCAAATATTGACGCTGGAATGGCGTCGTAATGGGAAACGACTGACCAGTTTGATCAATATCCTGCCTATCAATTCCACTCACTATCAATGCCTTGTGGCGCTGGATCCAAATGGCGAATCCATGACGAAATCCGATAAGATGAAATGCTTTTTGAGAGTTTCCAATATCAAAGACAAAAGCTCACCTATAATAACAACGAACAGCTTGACGATGAAAAATCCGTTATCCAACTGCATTGTCGTTAAATCATCGGAAACCCCCATCGCAACGAGAAACGGAGACTGGATACTGCTTTCCGGGTGGAAAAGCGGTAATAAAAGAGGCGAGGTGCAAACCAGCAGCCCCGCCAACTCGGAACTGGTGTTGCGAGCGCAGGAGATGTGAAATTCAACCTTTTCCATCGCTTTTTGTCGTATGTTTCATTGTGCGGATGACGGATAAGAGTGGGATGTCATACGCACAACGATTTTCGCCCAAGAGGTAATGATATGCTTCGCCGCTTCGCCCTTGTGTTGCCAGCTCTGATCATCTCCATTTTCTGCACCTTGGCGAACCCCGAACCCTTGCCTCATAGCTCCGCATTGGGCGCCTCAAATTCAAAGCGTTCCGACACTCAAATCTCATCTCCATCCCTGCGCATATCCCGATTGCGATTCACGCCGGACTTGGATTCGAAAACTCTTAGCCTGACGGTGGATATCACGGGCGGCAACCCGGCAAATGTGAAGATCATGGCGACTGCCTCCGACAAAGGGAGGGTCGTTGGAAAGTGCGCGGGGAATCCGGGCGTTCCTCTCAGCCTGCCCATTCCCACGCCTCATCCGTGGTCGCCATCGGACCCTCATCTGTACCATCTAAAAGTCTCTCTGCTGAAAAACGGCAAGTCGATTGATTACGTGCAAAGCTACTTCGCCATGCGCAACGTCACCTGCGAAACCGACGGCAAGTATCCTCGAATCATGCTTAATGGGCGGTTCCTGTTTGAATCGGGGGTGATGGCGCAACCCCTTTCCGCCGTGAGCGATGCGAAAGCTTCAACGGATACGCAAATCCGAAGCGAACTTGAAAAAGTGAAGGGGCTCGGTTTCAACCTGATCCGTGTGAGCGGAATAACGGAACCGGAGCGTTGGTATTACTGGGCGGACAAGTTGGGGATCCTCGTGTGGCAGATGATTCCCTCAGTTCCAACAGGCGAGAGCGAGGATGAGCGGACTTATGAAAACCGGATTCATCGTATGATTCTCGCATTGGGAAATCATCCCTGCATCATCATGTGGTCACTATCCAGCCATGGGGCGGGGAGAAACGAGGAGAAACGGATTGTGCGGAAAATAAGGGAGTGGGATTCAAGCCGCCTGGTGGATGCGGTCAATGGCGAAGCGGATAACGGATTGGGGGATGTTCTGGATGTCCATCGCGCATCTCGCCCCATCGGACCGCTTCCTTGCGACGCGCGCGCGGTAGTCGTGGGGGAGTGCGGTTCGTTCCCGACAAATTCAACGCATGGTGAGACTGATAACGAAAGCGTCGAAAGAACCGCGCAAAACCTGTGCCGGATGATCCGCATGGCGCGTTATTGCGGCGAGAAATACGGCTTAAGCGGGGCGGTCTTCACGACAGATCGGGAGAAATTCGATAGGCTGTACTCGCCCTCTATTGGGGAAAGTATTCGGGATGCCAATCTCGGTCCGATACCTCCGGACGCAGATAAGAACACCCTCTTTCCCACCTCCGAGGAATACCCGTCATTATGGTATTACAGCTTCGTTCGAGGAAGCGGTTATTGGATCCAGCCGGATTTCAACGAGGATATGTGGAAGCGAGGGTTCGGGGGGTTCGGCGAGGGATATCCGGACGCGGATACGCCATGGACCTCTCCGGATATTTGGATGCGACGGTGGGTGAATATTCCGGATGACGCGCCGCAAACCCTCGCATTTCGCGTCTGGCACACAGGCGATGCGGAGATATACGTCAACGGCGCGGACGCCGCCCACGTCACCGGCGATTCCCATGGCTACGTCATCGTGCCTATGAATCTGTCCGGACGTTACGCGCTTCGCGCTGGCAGGGATTTGATCGCCGTTCATTGTCACCGGACATCGGGGAAAAGGTTCATCGACATAGGGATCGTGGCGGAAGCTAATTGAGCGGAGCGCATGCGAAATTCCGTATTTTTCGCAGTTTGAAGCTGAGTGAAAGGTGGAATAAACATACATCGGAAAAAAGAACGGGGTTTGACGCCACAGATCAGGCTTCGTTTGAAAAGCGCAAGGGAGGGCTTATGGTTTGACACCGCCGGACACGTCGGAAGAGTGTTGTCGGGGGAGAGAAAAATTCCGTTCCATTTGGCCATAAGGGCGTGGCGGGCTTGCAACATCCACCCACGCGGCGGCGCTCATAATGCGAGATTGCATTCGAAACGGTTTTTCTCTCTCCCGATATTCATTCGTCTGTTATGGTTTCCTCCCCTTGACCAAATTCGTATTTTTCATCTGTCCCCACATCGAGCTTTTCCCTTCACCATGCCAAAGCGCACGAGCATCATTTGACATTGACTTTTCATAGTTGTAAACTTAAAGTCGATCAGGACGGATTACTTTCCTACGTGTGGGAAAGGGGCGTCTAATGAGATTTGATCGGGTCTCGGCATGACGTTCCCGTACGACGAGGAGCGGCAGAAGCATATCCTCGGCATCCTGCTCGGCGGCCCTGCTCTCAAGTGGTTCCCTGAACACCCCGGCGGAGATGCGGAAGCGGTTCGAAGGAATAACTGAATGGACTATCCAAGGGTAAGGAGCCTGGCAAAGTCAGAATAGTACTGACATGACGAGATGCAAGTCAGCGACCGGCGGATGAGTGGATGAAACACACAGAAACAAAGAAGATGCGGTAGGGAGAAGGAAGCCATGACTGAAAGCACATCCTTTTTCGCTCACGGTAGCCGATGGGTGCGGGCTGATTTCCACCTGCATACCAGGCGGGATAAGGAATTCAAAGACACAAGCTCAGATAAGGATTTTGTGGCACAATACATCTCCGCATTGAAGCAAACGGACATTCGTGTTGGTGTTGTCACCAATCACAATAAGTTCGACCGGGTGGAGTTTAAAGCACTCCGGATAGCGGCAAAGCAGGAAGATATCTATCTATTACCCGGCGTTGAGTTGTCGGTCAAGGATGGCCGTAATGGGATCCACACTCTCATCGCTTTTCATGAAGATTGGATCGATAATCACGAAAACATTGATCATATCAACGGGTTTCTCGGCCTTACCTTCGCAGGGCAGTCAAACTACGAAAACAACAACGCCCGGTCCAACCATGATCTGCTGGAGACCCTTCGCGAACTTGACAAATTCGCGAAGGGCTACTTGCTCATCTTCGCCCATGTGGAGGATGAAAGCGGTCTCTGGGGGGCGCTTGAGGGGGGGCGAATCACTGAACTCGGCGGAAATGACCTATTCCGCTCACGTACGGCGGCATTTCAGAAGGTGAGAACACGAAACAAACGTGAGAATGTTAAAAATTGGCTCGGCGGCTGGTATCCTTCGGAAGTGGAGGGATCGGACCCCAAAACATTGGAGGAAGTCGGACGTGGCGAACAGACATTCATCAAAATAGGCGCATTCACCTTCGAGGCGGTCCAGTTTGCACTCAAACCCGAGGCGGACCGTTTGTCAGACAAGGCTATTCATAGGCAGATTCACTCTTGGGTACGATCCGTTAGCTTTGAGGGAGGCATATTGGATGGAAAGCGGATTGACCTTTCCAATGAGATGAACTGCTTAATTGGTATTCGAGGAAGTGGCAAATCTGCCGTACTCGAGTGTTTGCGCTTTGCGCTTGAACTGCCGATGCCTGAATCCACGGAAGAGTTGGATATCAAATACAAACAGGATCTTGTCCGCTTTGCACTCGGCAGCGGCGGAAAGGTCGTGGTCGAAGTGGAGGACGCACAAGGCCGGAGTTACGAAATCCGCCGGATTCTGAACGAACGAGCGGACATTTACTATGATGGAGAACTACGCCCCGGCGTGCGCATACCCTTGAAGAATCCACTTTTTTTCGGTCAAAAGGAATTGGTGAAAAGAGGCGAAGGCTCAGAGCGCGAGTTGATGGAACGCTTGATAGGATCCAAACTTGATACCGTCCGCCGAGAGATTGACATCCAACGCCAACGGGTGTTGGACGTAATAATAAATCTCGACAAATTGCAAGACCTCGATGCACTTGAACAAGAATACCAGAGCAAGAGGAAAGATACGGAGTTTCGTCTTGAGCTTTTTAAACAGCATGGTATCGAGCAGAAGCTTCGGCGTCAAGTGGATTTCAATGCGGATGTGACTCACGCTCGCCGTGTCGCGGATACCGTGGACGCCTTTGTCCGGTCTTTCGACGCATTTCTGAAGGAACAGGAATCCGAACTGGCCGCGCCACCCAAGCTTGAGTCAAAGGAAAACGCAGATGTCGTCGCGGACATCAACGATATCCTTGATAGGATACGAAAGGCTCCTGACAGTGCGCGGCAGGTACTCGCCGAAACAAGAAACGATGCTCGCTTCCTGCGCGAAAAACTGGGGGAACTGGAGCGTCGCCGCGAGGCTCTCAAGGACGAGTTCGCATCCCTCGAGCGGAAACTCAGCGAGCAGCTCCAACAAGAAGCGGGCGTCAGTATCCGGCCGGATGATTTTGTAAAACTGAACACCGAATTGCAGAAGGCCAAATTGGCGCTCGAAGAAATAGCAAAGAGCCGTACGCGAAAGAACGCCCTTCGAGATGAGCTTTTGAAGGAGCTGAAGCGGCTCTCCGATCTGTGGCACCAGGAGTTCAAGCAGATCGAGATGGAAGTCAAGAAACTCAACGAAAGCCAGACTGCGCTTCGCATTATCCCGCAATATAAGGGCGACAAGGTTGCGTTTCTGAAAGAACTGCAGAATCATTTCCGCGGCAGCAAGCTTCGGGAAGCAATCTTGAAGGGAGTGTTGGATACGCACGCAGATTTTATCTCTGTCTATGGAGCATTGGATTCGATTTGCAGCAACCTTGGTGATTCCGGCGAAGTTTTTCGGAGATATTTCAATGAAGCCAAAACATCTTTGCTTACCTGGCAGGTACCGAACCTTTTCCACATCGAATATCATGGGAAGGATCTACGTGATCACTCGCTTGGGCAGAGGGCGTCAGCACTGATCCTCTTCATCTTGAGCCAGCGCGACAATGATGTAATCGTTATCGACCAACCTGAAGATGACTTGGACAACCAGACCATATTTGAGGACGTTATTAAACTGGTGCGGGCGCTTAAGAAGAGTGTCCAATTCATATTTGCGACACACAACGCCAACTTTCCCGTACTGGGTGACGCGGATCAAATATGCGTGTGTTCCTTTTCCGGTCGAAACGCCGACATCCAAGTTGGAAGCATTGACGAGCCGAAGATACAAAAGTCCATCGTATCCATCATGGAAGGCGGTCACGAAGCTTTCGCAAGGCGGAAGGAGATTTACCAGCTATGGAAGCAATAGAACTTATCGAATTGATCGCACGTGGCGAAAACACCAGGATTCAATTTAAGAAGGGGCAAGATGTCACCAATGCCAAATCGCTGGCCGGTGAAATGGCAGCCTTTGCAAATAGCAAGGGTGGAAGAATCCTGATCGGCATTGACGACGAAGGCTCAGTCGTCGGCTTGACGCATAACGAAATACGAAGGATAAATCAACTCATTTCGAACACGGCGACCGATTGTGTTCGTCCTTCCATCAACCCTGAAACCGAAAACATCTCTGTCGGTGGGAAATTGGTCATGGTTGTCACTGTTCATGAAGGCATCTCCAAACCATACGCCGACAACGAAGGCGTATTCTGGGTAAAATCGGGAGCGGACAAGCGCCGCGTGACTTCCCGCGAAGAAGTCCAGCGAATGTTTCAGAGTGCTAACTTGGTTCATGCGGATGAAGTTCCTGTTGATGGAACCACCTCTGGAGACATTGATCTAGAGCATTTTGGCACGTTTTTTAAGAATCTATATGGTAAAAGCGTTGGTGAAACAGGAATTCCGCTTGGTCAATTGCTTAATAATCTCGGCCTGGCACGCGATATACAGCTCAACCTCGCCGGGCTTTTACTTTTCGGACGCAATCCTCAAAGGCACCGCCCTGCTTTCGTCATAAAAGCGGTATCTTTCGTCGGTAACGATCCCGCCGGCGACAAATATCGGGATAGCCAGGACATAGGCGGATGTTTGAGCGAGCTGTACAAGGAGACGATCTCCTTTCTCACCCGCAATTTACGTCGACTACAAGATGGAAAAGGGTTCAATACGGAAGGCGATCTGGAAGTACCGCCGGCTGCCTTGGAAGAACTTGTCGTCAACATGCTGCTGCATCGAGACTACTTCATCTCCGCACCGTGGAGGATCATGTTATTTGACAATCGTATCGAATTGATCAGCCCTGGCACCTTGCCGAACAATATTACTGTGGAGAATATCCGCAATGGCGTGTCGGTCATTCGTAATCCGCTAATCGCCTCGTTTGCTACCAAAGGCAACGAACTCCCCTACCGCGGCATCGGTACAGGCATCCTGCGAGCCCTGGCTGCTGTCCCGGCATTGGAACTGGAATCGGATCACGAACGCAATCTCTTCATCGCGCGCATTCCTCGGAGAGAATAAGAAATTGGAAAGTCGCGAGTCAAAACTCGAAAGAGCGGAAAATAAGCTAACGCATGGCTAAAAATTATGAACCGCTTACCGAACAGACAATTATCGACCCCTCAATTCGCGTCACGAGGCCAGGAACCCGATACCTGCATTTTGCCTATGCACCACAATTGGAAACGAATACACGCGAATGGGATTTTGAAAAGCTCGTTGGCACTATTCGGCAGGTGTACGAACATCTGGCGCAAAAAGGCGCCAAACCTGTCGATCCCAAACGCACCCTTTCTCTCTCCCATCATAGCGCCATCAAACCATTCCTCCCAAATCGAAAATCGAACCAACTCCCCTCCATTCATCTCGGCGCTAACATTCCCTCGCAATCCTCCGTATACTGTGATATACTATGTTCCGTCGCCGGATCTACGAATCCCACGGGATTGCTTGAGGAGGCGACGAACATCAAAATACAATCATGCGCCGAATCCCACGAAGCGGGAGCGGGGAAACCAATTAATTGGGGTGAAGTTCCTTTCCGGAGCGCGGTGTCCTTTTCCACCGTAACCCGTCAGCTAACCTCGCAGGCGCGGCGTAAAAGGCGAAGCATACGTATCACGCTCACGCTTGATACGTTTTTTGTTTCCTTTTTTCCGCCTGAAAGGATACGAAATGACTACGGTAGGATTGGTGGGATTAGGTCTCACCGGATCGGTCATCGCAAGGTTCATCCTGGAACAACGTCCCGATCTGCGAATTGTGATGGCGGGGGCGGGCCCCTTGTCTCTGAAAGCGGGCAAGGATCTGGGGGAACTCGTTGGTCTTTGCCAATGCGACGTCATTGTCTCCGAAGCGGAGGAAATCCCAATGGAGCTGGAGCGCACACGCCCTCGGACGGTAATCGATTTCAGCAACGCCGAAGCCACTCTTTCCCTTTTGTCAAGTTACAAGAGCATCGGATGCGGGGTTGTCCTGGGCACCACAGGCTTCACTAAAAGCCAATTATCCACGCTGGAACATGCGGCGAACACTCAGGATTTCGCCCTCATGTACGCTCCGAACATCACGCGAGGGGTGAATGTCCTGATGATGATCGCAAAACTCGTGGCGAATTATCTGCCACGCTATGACATCGAGGTGATTGAACGCCATCATCGAAGGAAAATGGATTCCCCCTCGGGAACGGCGGCGAAGATCGTGGCTCAACTGCATGAAGCGAGGGGTACGGATCGCACATTGTATGGACGTCATGATACTACGCCGCGCGAGAATGGCGAGATAGGGGTTCACTCCCTGCGAGCCGGTGGAATCGTCGGCGTGCATGAAGTGATGTTCGCGAGTGAGTTTGACGAGATCGTAATCACCCACAGGGCGGAATCCCGGCTTGCTTTCGCTGCGGGAGCCGTGGAAGCTGCGGAGTGGATCGCATCTCGCAGAGGTTTTTATACGATTGAGGATATGATTCGGGATAATGAACCGAACAAGTCGATCCCAATCCCCGCGAAGCCTTTACGCATTGGATCCCGGCACCCCGTTGTCGTGTAAGCCGGATATTTTTGAATTTCTTTGCAATTTACAAGGGGGGGTCTTCTCAGAAGAACCCTCCTTTTGTGATGTGACAAGCCACTATCATCCCCTCCACTTCCGTCCTTCATCCAACATGATCAGATACGAATCGACGGGAATATAGTTCGTCACGCTGTTTCCCGTGCCAAGGCAATACCCCCCGCCTATCATGCAGACTTCGAGCGTATCACGCACCCGTTTCCTTATGGCGTCCTCCTTGGCGGTGCATAGAAAATCCACATCGATTCCGCCAAGAAGCGTCAGGCGATCTCCGAACAGCCGCTTGTCCTCGATCACGTTCTCGATGGTATCCTCGAAGGAGTGCTTCCCGTCTATTCTCACATCGTCAATGAGATCATTCAGGATGGAGAAGAGATTACCGCAGGAATGCAGCAGATAGGGCTTGCCTGACTTATGTGCCATACGAGCCATCCGCTTGTGGCCGGGAAGCATGTATTTGCGGGTATCCTCAGGGCTTATCAGCGTTCCGCCGCGATATCCCATGTCATCGCTGCCCCATACGATTTTCACCCGGTTGAACTCCAATATCCGTTCCAGCACACCGGTGAATATCTCGATCATTTTATCGCAGATCGCCTGAATCAAATCTCGCTGATCGTATAGGGCGTAACAGAGCGTTTCGTACCCCATAAGCCATGTAAGATGCTCGGCGAAGTGCCCGAAGCCTCCTCCCCCGATCACGCACATGTCATCCGGCAGGTTTCGCTCATACCACTCCAATGCGACGGATGTAGCCTTGCTCGGATCGGGCCAGGGATAACACTCAAACTCCTCCCAATTCGTGACAGGCCCCACATGCTCATTGATGTAGCCGCGACCTCCTTGACGCTGAATGACCGCAGTGTCCTGAGTGACGGAGCGATTAAAGGGCCAATCCAGTCCCTCCAAGCCGCATCTTACATAGTCGTATCCCAGGAACCGCTGGATGGCGATCTCCCTTTCCAACTCGGCGTAGGGACGGGAGCGATCAATGGTGCGATCAATGCCAAACCTCGCGCATAGGGCGTCCTTGACCTCGCCATCCAGGAAGAGTTCGATATGATGCACCCGTTTCGGGGCGCCTTGTCGCAGGATGCATCCGAGAAAAGCCTCGTAATCGGGAGTGACGGATTCCGTTAAAAGATCGCTCATTTCATTTTCCTTCATTTTTCAAGACATCCATGATCGCACTTCCATAGTAGTTTAGCTTATCCTGCAGGGTGTCGTATGCAACGCGAAGCGATTCCAGCGATTTGGGGTTCAGTTTCGCAATGATTCGCAGCACATGATCGGGAAGAATGCTGTAGGGCGGAACATTCATCTTTTGCGCCGTTATTCTTCGCCACACGCGCAACTTCTCAAAGCGATCATCCTCGCTTTCCCCCATCGGTGGGGTTTGCACTTGCGGTCGAATTGGAATTTGAGGCTTCACATACCGGGTGCCCTTGGAAACCTCCGGGTTGCGAAGGATCATGTCGGTTTTCGCCAGAGCCTCCCTTCCCAGAGCGCTTATGCGAACCACAGGCAAATCCTCGATGTAATCCCTGTCCAATAGCCCCATGTCCAGCAATTCCCCCACGAGGGTGGAGATCGTATTTTGCGCCATTCCCTCCAGCACTCCGAATTGAGGGCATACATCTCTCTTGACAGGGCTGTTTGGATTGCCCGCTAAAATTTTGCCGATGTTTGAACGGGTCTCCGGATGAGGCAGATCGTTGATGGTTTGAAGGATAAGACGCCCGATGTCGGGAATCGCCTGCGCGGACGGAGCGTTGAGTTTTGGCATCTTAACCATTTTCGCGACCCCAAGGCAGACATCGCAGGATTTCCCGCACTTTTGCATCCGCTGCCCGAAATATCGGGAGATAACGCATTGCCTGCATTCTTGGGTGTAGGCGTAGGCGAATACTTCATCCATGCGAAGACGCGCTTGCTCCGATCGTTCAAGCAACAGAGCATCCAAAACCTTGCGTGCCTCCTTATGGGGTGTCAGCATCTCGATATCCATTTCCCCGCCTATGTCCGGATGGCGGATTACCAGTCCGCATTTTTCCAACAGGCTGACGGAGACGCGCATCCGCACTTCATTGCCGGGTCGATCTTCTCCTCCGGGCAGAGCCTGAATAAGATATTCCGCCGACACAGAGGCATGGTTTTTTCCGAGCCTGGCTTGCAGGGCTCGGTAGATAGCCTTCACATCCTCGACCCCGACCGCCTCCTGTTTCATCCAGCGCTCCAGATTATTGCGGTCATAGTGGGAATGAAGCAGGATGCATCGCGAGGGTTTACCGTCACGCCCCGCTCGCCCAGCCTCCTGCACATAGGATTCCAAGGATCCCGGCAATGCAAAATGAACCACAAAACGAATATTCGCCTTATCCACTCCCATGCCAAAAGCGACCGTGGCGACGATAATGCGCATTTTCCCCAGCATGAACCTCTCCTGTACGAGGCGTCGCTCCTCGCTTTCCATGCCCGCATGGTAATACCCCGCCTGAATTCCTCCGTTGCGCAGAAACTCCGCGATCTCCTCGCATTTTTTACGAGAGTTTACATAGATGATTCCCGCACCGTTCATAGCGAAACATATCTCCCTCAACGCACGCATCTTATCCGTGTTGGTGGAGCACGGCAACGCTTCCATGCACAGATTGGAGCGATATACCGGCGCATAGATGCGACGAAATCTGCGTCCTAGCTGGTTTTCGATTTCCGCCTGCATCTTCGGGGTAGCGGTTGCGGTTACCGCAAGCATGGTGGGAGGGGTTTGTCCCTTGGAAAGCATATCCACGGCTCTGCGGATAAAAAGATAATCCGGGCGAAAATCGTGTCCCCAGACACTGACGCAGTGCGCCTCATCCACGACCACAAGCGACAAGCGCATCCTGTTCAGAAGACCGATGAACGACTGCTGCCGCATTCTCTCGGGGGCGACATAGATCAGCTTGTATAGACCTTGTTCCATCCCGGCGAGGCGCTTTTCCGTCTCGAAGGGGTCAAGGGAGCTATTGATGAAAGTGGAACACTCTCGCAAAGCGGAAGGCAGACCATCAATTTGATCTTTCATCAGGGCGATCAGCGGAGAGATCACCAAAGTGGGGTGAGGGAGTAGAAATGAGGGTAATTGATAGCAGAGCGATTTGCCTCCGCCGGTTGGCATGACGGCGAGCGTGTCTTGTCCCTCCAGCACGAGACGAATGACCTCTTCCTGATAGGGTCGGAAGGACTCGTAACCATATAA
The DNA here is from genome assembly GCA_021811565.1 of bacterium. Lineage (GTDB taxonomy): Bacteria > Armatimonadota > Chthonomonadetes > Chthonomonadales > CAJBBX01 > DTKV01. The sequence continues at coordinate 32,562 of JAJZOL010000233.1, forward strand.
TTGATTGAGGACGGATAAAAGGTCTTTCATGCGCATGGCTAAGGAAAAATGAGCGTGAAATTCATGCGGATTGATTTGAGAAACAACACCTGCACTAAGAACGCTCCAAGTCTTGTCAAGGTTCCCGTGGATGATGCATTCTTTTCATTTGGAACTATGAAATGCAGCCAATCCATCCCTAAATGGGCTTATCGTTCGGAATAGCGTACTATGCACGGTGTTAATGGAAGGCGATAATATTCTATTACAATACCCCGCGTGATTGGGATGATCGGCTGCCATTTTCAGGGACTTCCAATTTCCGTCCATGTCACACTCGGTTAAATACCTGAACAGCGAATTTTGCAATTACCTGCCAATGTAAAACGACGGAGGTTTGTCAATCGTTTGACAACCTCCGTCGTTTTGATCGCATGATGATTTCATTTAAATGCACGCATCATGGGAGCAATACCTTATTAATGACATGGATCACTCCATTGGAGCATACAATAATCCGCTTTGACAACCTTCGCGTTATTGATTTCGACTCCATACTTGTTATGGATAGTGAGATCCTTGCCGTTCAGGGTTTTGACTTTCGCTCCGTTTTTCATGCGCTCAACCTGAGCTGCCATCACTTTTCCTTTAACCACATGGTAGGTCAATATACTGATGAGTTTCGCTTTGTTTTCCGGTTTCAGCAAACTGGCAAGTACGCCTTTAGGCAATTTGGCGAAAGCTGCATCCGTCGGTGCGAATACCGTAAAGGGCCCCTTTCCCTCCAAGGCTTTCACCAATCCCGCCGCCTTCAACGCCGCGCAGAGAGTTTTGAATTGCCCTGCATGCATTGCCGTGTCCACAATATTCATATTTTTTGCGGCGGCGGGAGTGAATGATCCGATAGAGAGTATGAGCGATAAAGAACCGAGTAGGAACATTATTCTCATTTTTTCAGACGCTGTTTTCATTTTCTCATCCTTTCTGGTAAATAGGTGTTGTTAGTTCGTTGCTGTTGCGTGCTGCCATCGGTATTGAATGGCTTTCCATTGCAATGCCTGATAGACCGCCGAAAGCCCTACGAGGCCGTATACGATCCGGCTAAGAATACTTGCAGTTCCAAATAGCGTGGCAACCAGATCAAAATTCGCTATCCCAACCAGACCCCAGTTCAACCCGCCAACTACAAGCAAAACCGCCACAACCACATCAAGTTTTTTCATTTCAATCTCCTTTTTAATCCAAGATGAAGGATGATCATGAGCCATCACCCTTCTGATTAGTTATCCTCAATAAACATATACGTTGAAAAAACCCGAATGTTATCCATTGTATATAAATTGTCTAAAATTTTTTAGACATGATATTCCGATGGGTCTGTTTCCTCGTATAATGAATTGACAAACATGAAAGGGATGTTTATACTGAGAAACATGGATAATCGATACGGTATCAAAGCGGTATCCCTACGGACGGGTTTGAGCCCTTATGTCATCCGTGCCTGGGAAAAACGCTATAACGTGTTGCTTCCCAAAAGAACCACGACAAACAGGCGTGTCTACAGCGATTCCGATATCGAAAAGTTGGAATATCTTTCACGCGCAATTGCGAAAGGGCATAGTATCGGAAATATCGCCGGGCTGGATATTACCGAGCTTCGCAGATTGGGAGGGGAGAGCGTTTCACATGGAATAGCCTGTTCGGATCCTATCGGAGGGACATCGGCGGAAGATATCCTTGCCGGATGTATTCACGCGGCGGAACAACTGGATGTAAGAGCATTGGAGGAAACCGTAGCTCACGCTCCCGTATTTCTGGGAGTGATCGGGTTTATGGAGAATGTGGCATTACCGCTACTTCGAATCGTGGGGGATCGGTGGAGGAATGGCACTATGCGAGTGGCGAACGAACACTTGGTAACTGCGGTGATTCGCTCCTCCCTTGGTCGCATACTTGAGGATTACATGCCGTCTTCCTCATCTCCAAGTCTCATCGCAACCACTCCTGCAAGTCAGATTCATGAGATGGGCGCATTATTCGCAGCGGTTACCGCCGCTTCGGAAGGATGGAATGCGCATTACCTTGGGCCAAATTTGCCTGCCGAGGAAATCGCGGGCGCCGCATATCAGTGCGGTGCGGAAGCCGTTATCCTTAGCATCATCTATCCGCCTGACGACCCTCTTCTTACGAGGGAACTGGAAAAATTGCGATCATTGCTGAGCCCGAACGTAACCATCATTACGGGCGGAATGTCCGTCACGGCATATCGCGCAACGCTGGAGCAAAAAGGGTTTATGATGATAGAAAATTTGCAAGACTTGCGTAGATATCTGGAACGATTAAGATTGCGTTCAACGGAAAGTGGCTTTCAGGGCGATGAGGGGGAGAAGAAAACATGAATGTGATCCATCTCGCCCCATGCGTCGCTGTTTGGAATATCGGTTCGTTAAGCATGGAACCCTCGACTGTTTATGGGAAATCACCGCTTTTTGCGCCGTGTGACGTTATATTTTGCACTCCCAACCTGTGAGATAAGCGCGGACTAATCAAAAACAGCGGCATCCATCGTAATGGCGTAAGTTAAAGGTGTGTCCGCTTTTGACGCGCATCTCAAACCCACTGGCGCTCTGAATTTCGAATTGATACTAATTATTCTCATCTTTGCCTGCCACCGGCCAACCATCCGGACCCCATAATAGTCTTTCCTCTCCCAGGACGGACCAGCCGGTATCGGGGTAGTAATGGTAGGTGAACCAGTCCTTGCCATGTTCGCTATAGATTCCAATCTGGCCTGGACCGTGCTCCATCCCGTTTACGTCATTCATCCTGACTGTAGGGCCGAGAAAGACATCGGATGCATTCAGACTGCCCTTTTTGTCGACATAGGGACCGGTTATGACGGCGGAACGCGCCACATGAATGGTATATGTGCTCTTTGCGCCATCGCAACACCCCCCGGAATTCCAGAACAGGTAGTAATAGCCCTTGTGGTGGAAAATATACGATGCTTCTATATGCCCCAATTCCAACGGGTATAGTCTTGGATTCTTGGGGTCCAGAAGCAATCCTGTTTGATTATTCAACCGCACTACGAAGATGGTTGGCGTTGAAGCAGGAAACGTGTAGCCCGAGCCATAACAAAGCCAGAGGTTCTTTTTCGTATCCAACACCGGGCAAGGATCGATTGATCCCCTTTTATCGGATTTAGTGCTGTGAATCACCATGCCCCGATCCGTCCAATGGTATTTCGGGTCATTCGGGTCCAGTGTCGGATTGGATTGCAATCCAATGGCGGTTTCGTCTCCGTTGCGGGTGGAAACGGCGTAATACATGTAATATTGCCCGTTCAGAAAAATGACGTCCGGCGCCCATACGCCAGCATTATTCTTGAACACCCAGGAAGGAAGCCCATTCGGAAACGCTGAGGGACCGGTTGTCCAATGGATTCGATCCTTTGAATGCATCTGCCTGCCGCCGGTGGAGTAAACATAATATACGCCCTTGCATTTGATTATGCGGGAAGGATCATGACATCCTATGGAACCTGAAAGGATGAGGGCGCGGCATATTCCAGCACTCAGGAGCAACAGGGTGACTCCGAATGTTATCCCTCTGAAAAGGATTGTACGTTTCATAGTGTTTCCTCCGAAGAGAAAGGAACGAATGCCGCGGAAACTCTTGAACGGCGGATCCCTGCGGCTAATGCGCATTTCAAAACTGTTTAATCCCGTTGATAGAGATGTATGCGATAAATGCCAAAATTCCACATGAATGGCATGTGCGAATCGTTGCCTGTCTGATCTCCATTCAATCGCCGCCCGGGAACCCAGTGACCGTCAACCAGCAAACTTTCATCAATGCTTCCAAGCCGCACGGTTTTCGCACCGGCGGCGTTCGCAGTGAAACTGAGATTCATATTGCCGCCTGCAACGACGTACTCATCGGGTCCGGTGCAAATGATGAGGTATCCTGGAAATCCTTCGGAATCGGTAGGATGAAGCGCCGTGGACGCACGATTCCCAAGAAAACGACGGAACCCGTTATTCGCGGGACTTATATGAATGGTGTAATTCCCAAGGCTCACTTCTTGTGCAGCGGAACCGGTGTTCGGTGTGGGCGGTAACCAAGCGATTGAGCCTCTTCCCTGATTGTCCAATATTAGTGGCGCCAGATAATCCAGCACGGCGTATGTCTGCGCCAGCGGATCCGGAGCCGAAACGTTCCCAGATCGGAACCCAAACCAGCCATCAATGCCAAAAGGCGAAAATCCTATTGCGTTGTGGTTCAAAATGGCAGTCAGAGCATTGATGGCGCTTCCCGGTCCGGTGTTGGCTTCGGGGATGAAAAGCGTGTTTCCATTCCTTGTAAACCGTGTGCAGGTCTCATCGAATTCCGAGATGTACAGGTCCGGTGACATAAAATCCATGGATGGAGCACCGGCGCGCCAGATATCCGCCACTTGCGGCACCGGACCTCCGCTGGGATACGTGCCAGGCCATGGAAGAGAGGGTTGTTGCAGCCAGGCATTTACATACATCGGGATATTATATTCCCGTTTGCCAGCTTCAATCACCTTTTCGACATATCTGGCGTAATGCCACGCCATGAAGATTTCGTCCACGGGCCAATGCAATTTGCGCCATTCCGTCTTGCGCTGTTCGTCGGTAAGGTTATAACTTAGGACAATGCTATCCGGCTTGCCCTCGCCAAACACCTCCGTCCACGTGCCTGATGTTTTGAAACCGTTAGCTTTCCACACCGCAAGAAGCTCTGGCGCAAGAGTATCTTTGTGCTTTACGAGATACTTCATCAATTTTGGCGGAACCGGTCCTGAAAATGCTTTATTCGCCACAGCGCTGCGGTCTCGCGTATCGCCGAGAACTCCCACTTCGTTTTCCACCTGCATCATGAGAACCGTATGCTGTTGTCCATCCACTTCACGGATGTGCCTCATCAAAGCGCCGAATGCGCGAGCATCGGCATCTCTTGTGGCAGTTCCAAAAGTGGAGAGAACATTCAAAGTCTGACCTGATCCGTTTTTGATCAGAGGAAATCGCTTGGGATTGGTCTTGACCCAGTAAGGAACATAGGACGATTCTCCGTTTTTCCAGCTTCCAAACCACAGTAAAACCAGATGCATGTTATGTGCGCGAGCATCCTGAATCAGTCCATCCACCACAGAGAAGTCAAATTTACCCTCTGTAGGCTCTGTTAATTCCCAGGTGACTGCGGCAAGAACCGTATTCAGATTTTTCCTGGCAAGCTCGGGCCAGATTGGCTTCATATATTCCCTGCTCGAGGAACTGGAATTGTTAAGCTCACCGCCAAGTATGAGGAATGGATTTCCATCCACCACCATCTGGCGAACACCATGCCTTGTTTCCAGATGCGGCTGCAAGTTAATGGCTGCTGCGTTCATTGCCGTTATCAACGCATAAGCGATAACGGAAAGAACCAGAAAGAGCCTCTGAACTGAGTTAAAATTCATGAGTTTCAATCCTCTTTGAATAAGAGTGGCGCGAACTCTTTCAGATCTCTGCGCCAGGTTAACCATTCATGGGAGGTACCGGGAGATTCATAGAACACATGCTTAATACCCGCCTTTTCCAAGGCTTCATGAAAAGCGATGATGCCATCATGCATCATTGCAGGTTCCTCGGTTCCCACTCCCAACCAAAGCAGGCGCACTTTCTTGTTGAACGCAGCGGCATCGCTAAAAACGCCATTGTAGGACTTGGATATATCCAGAGGTGTTGCCCCCGGCGCTCCAAACGCTCCTCCTGCGCCGCTGAATCCGCCTATGTATGCGAATTTATCAAGATGATACATCGTGACATGGAACGTCTGCATCCCCCCCAGCGAAAGTCCCGCCATTGCGCGATGGTCGCGGTCGGGAATTGTACGATACTTTGCATCGATCATCGGAATCAAGTCTTTTATTATTACATCGTCAAACGCGCCAGTATAGAGTGACCAATTCGGCTGTTTTTTAACGCCGCCAGACGGCATGGATTCCGCCGGTTTACCGGGTTTTATGGCAATTCCCTTTTCCATGACGATAATCATCGGCTTCGCTTTTTTTTCCGCAATCAGGTTATCCATGATGAAGTTGACATGCCCCTGTTCCGTCCAGCCGGTTTCATCCTCACCCCAACCATGCAACAAATAGAGCACCGGATATCGCGTTTTGAGGTTTTTATCATAATCCGGGGGCGTATAAACAAATATTCGGCGCCAAGCTTCGGTTGTTTTGGAATAATACCAGTTTTCGCGTATTTCACCATGGGGCACGTTTTTCACATCATAGAAGTCCACCCCTTTTTCCGGTACTTCGATGCCGCTTGCTTCACGTCCCATGCCAAAAAAAGTCTTACTGGCAGGGTCACATACCGACACCCCGTCGATGATCAGCGAATAGTAGTGGAAGCCAGGAACCTGAGGCGATGTGGTGACGCTCCATACTCCGTTTGCATCTCGCACCATGTCATATTGTTTATCCAGCTGAAGTTGCACTTTGTTAGCGTTTGGGGCTTTGATTCGAAAAGTAATGCTCAGATCAGAATGGATGCGCGGATATTCCGCACCCCCAATATTTGTGGAGGCTGGAACACCATCATCCTTCGCTTGCGCGTTTTCGGAAAGCGCCGCAAGAATGGAGGATATCAAGACGAATAACAGAAAGATTTTCATGGCTGCTCCTTTTTAAGTTCAATATTTGGCGGGAGATACACGGTAAAGAGCCGCTCCATGCGCATTGATGTTTGGGGCGAAATTATCCGTAAAGACGCCCAAGTCTTTATTTTGCCATAAATCCCGAATATGGCAGGTGTGAGTAAAACCAAGTTCCGATATGCTTACCGGTACAGACGCCGAAGATTCTGCGGCGTGAGGGAAACGTCAATCCCCGCAACAGAGCGTCCGGTCATGTAAAAGATCAAACTGCGAGAAATGCGGTTACCAGTCATCACGAAACTCTTGTCTTATGTGTTCTCCATGGATAGACTGAGGCTATTTGATGATGCCAGACGATTTCATGAAGTACAATGGATACATGGATTGTATTCTTATGGTAACAATCCATCAATGGAGAAAATAACATTGGTTTTGCAGAATCTAATCTCATGTTCCCATTAAACCTCACTCTTTTACATTGCGGCGCAATTGCAGAATGCACCGCTCAAATAGATCAGGTGTTCAAATACCACACCTTGCAATTGATGACCGAAGGGGCGGTGGAACTCTCATATGGAGATGATAATAGAGTGCTTGAGGGGGCATGGTTTTGGTTTGCGAAATCTGGTCCCCGCATTCGTTTTCATCCCGCCCCGGGAACATCATGTTGGAGTCATCGTTATTTGGTTTTTCACGGGCCTCTTGCAATGCGCTGGATGGCGGAAGGTTTGCTGCCAAATCTTGCGCAGCCCATGCCGGAAGATAAAGACTATGCCGTTGTCTTTGATGAGATGCTGACACTTGCGAAGAGAACGGATTTTTGGGGGCAGGCGCGCGCCATCAATTTATTGGAACAAATCATTTTTGCATTGGCGGAAGCAAGAACGCATCAGCCATGCTCAGATGCCTGGCTGCTATCAGCGAGGGAATGGCTGGAGAACGCATCGGATTTTTCGCCTGATTACATGCGTATGGCATCGGATTTAGGGATGAGCATGAGCGCGTTGCGAGATCGATTTCGGAATTCCGCCGGTAAGCCGCTACACTCTTATATATTGGAGTATCGGATGGCGAAAGCGCGTCAGATGCTGGGGGATACGGATATGCCACTGAAGGAGGTGGCTGCGCAACTGGGATACTGCGATGTATATTACTTTCACCGCCAGTTTCGGCAGATGGTCGGCGTGACGCCCTCTGCATACCGCAAAAGTCGGCAAAGGTAAGCGGAAGGATTGAGGAAATCCCGGAATCCGCGTATCAGAAATGCTCATAATCGAATAATGGAATCGATGAAGGTCAAAGGATGGTTGATTTTTATGGGAGAGCAACACGGGAGATGAAGTGCGCGAAGGAGTGAGAGAAGTGTTCTCTAAACGGTGAGCGCAACCTGAGTCTATTTTTCTGTTCTATTGCTAGATCGAGGATATAATTTTTAGGAAGGAGGAAGACACGGCTTAGATCAACCAATCTGTCAGTCATGTTCGCCTTATCATCGTTTAGCCCCTTAAGCCATAAATATCGAAGTCGTTTCCCAGTCTTCACCTCATCTATGAAATATTTGCCATCATTTTGAGCGATCGGTTGATGAGGACATGCGAGAATCGTATCAACTTTGGCTTGAGCGATATCGCATGTTTGTGTGAGAATGATGATATTACAAAAGAAGCTATCGGCGTTCAGTTCATAGTGATTCCTTTCACGTGATGAATAACGAGGTAAAACGATTTGAACGTTTAAAAATAAATCACCCTGTTCAATCGAATCATCCTCTATGTGCAGATACCAAGATTCATCCTGCATGGAAATATCCCCTTATTCTTCATCCAGAATGATTGGAAATTCCCAGTTTCCGAGATGCGTTACTTTTAGTTTCACTTGCCGTCTGGCATGCGGTTCAGTTGGAATACAGTATTTTTCATCATCATAGTCATCCAAAGAACTCGTCTCGACGTCGTTTCTTTGCCCCTTTAACAGTGCGATCTCCTCATTCAGATTACATATCTGCAATCTCAACATAAAATTTTCATATATTATTTCATCATTTGATGAATTGATTTTATCTTCATTCTGATTATACAATGAAATCGATGAAAAGAATTCAGAACCACCCATATATAAATCCTCATCATGGATAGTTGATCTAATATTCATCCTACTCCTCCCATTTGAAACAATGAACGCGCTTTGTCTGTAATACATGCCTCGAAATCATTGTCAATATACTCATGCCCTTTATCAATCCAGTTCATAACATTCTCAAGAGAAATGTGCTCGATATTTTTCGAAACATAATCGAGTTTCAATATGAATTGCATTTCAAGCGGATCATCGAATGATATCGGCTGAGTCTGGATGGTCATGATCCCATTATCCTCGGTATGATCCACGCTTACATTCATAAACCAATTTACGAAGGTTTGCGCAATGGGTTCCGGAACCGATGGGATAGCTTTGAGATAGTCTTCCACATGTATCACCTGAGAAGGATTGGTTAATGGGATCGCAATACGGTTTATATAACACAATCCGACTCTATATAACCCTTGGGGGGATGTAACACGCCGATACGCATCCAATCCTTCTATTATCAGAGGCCGAAAGATGTTCCATTGAGGATATGGTTCAAGCACATGTATGGACAAAAGGTTTGGACCAAGATGCATCAAACTTTTCCCATTTTTGCTTAAAAACCGCATAAGTGGCGGGATGTTTTGCAAAACATCATTTGATACACCCTGATTATGAGATTGAAAACGAAAATGTGTGTTTGAGACCATCTCCTTGCGAGGAAACACGTTCCTTACCTCTTCGTATAGCAGACCAGGCACTGTCAAATCCCATGAGTAATCCCGCTTGAAGCGAAACTCACACAACGCTTCCATTATGGGCGATTTCGCATAATGCGTCATTCGATACCCTCCCTCTGTTCTATATTATACTATTCCATTATGCCTTTCATTCTCATGAAGGCAAGCGGGGCACGAACGCCCACCCTTGCCATTCACCGCAAAGCCGATGATGAAAACAGTTCCAGAGGTTCCCTCCTCGGCCGAAACGCCTTCCGACCATTCCCGCAAATATTATTTTTTCTCATGCCGTATCGGCTATAATGTATGCAAAACGTGTGAAAACAACATGTGCTTGTTCATCTATAACGTTATATCGCCGGGAAACAGCCATTTTTCCCACTTTGAAAAAAGACTCCCCTTAAATTGCATGAGGGTGTGAAAAATCGGATGGTTATCGGATAAAATGAATAGGTTCCGAGATTAAAAGACCCGCTTGGCGAGGGGTTTTCAATTTATCGTTATATCACATATGGGTTTTCCTTCAATGCACCCTTTGACGGTTGCATGCAAAGTTCGCACAGCGACATGGCGATTTTAGCAACTATCTGACATAGCTCGTTATTAGAACAAGGAGATGTTCCGAATGAAATCCTCAAGTCTTGCTTGGAAGATCACCGCTCTTTGCGCTACGGTGGCGATCTCTTTGCCACTTGCATCCTGTAAGAACAATGTGGACCAATCAAAAACCGCCGCGCAAATCGCAGCGTCACAATCAAAAGCGGCTTCCGCTTTTGACGCGCCTCTCAAACCCACTGGCACTCTGAATTTCGAGTTGATCACGAATGGAATCGTTCCTTTCTGGAGCGCACTCGGCAAGGGTATGGACGATATGAAAGCGCAGCTTGGCTGCAATGCCAAGTGGCTGGGTCCCCAGAACGCCGATAACAACTCTCAGAAGCAGATTTTCGAGGACGCCATCGCATCGAATGTCAACGGAATAGGCGTATCCGTCATTCAAGCGGACGCATTCGCCCCCGTCATCAACAGCGCGATCCGCAAAGGGATTCCCGTTGTGACATTCGATTCGGATTCGCCCACCAGCGACCGCCTCGCATACATCGGCACGAACAACTACAACGCCGGGATCGTGGCGGGCGAACAGGCGATCAAACTTTTCCCGAACGGCGGAAACCTGGTGGCGTTCGTGGGAAACATGAGCGCCCAAAACGCCAGGGATCGGTATCAGGGGTTCCTCGACGCAGTGAAGGGACACAACATCAATATGCTGCAGGATCCTTACGTGGACAACAAGGACGCAGGCAAAGCTCGCAATAACGTCGCGGACGCCATCACCAAATACGGTGATAAGATCAACGGCATGGTGGGGCTCTACTCCTACGACGGCCCGGCGATCGTGGACGAAGTGGTCAATGAAAACCTGCGCAGCAAGATCAAAATCATCTGCTTCGACGGAGACCCCATGACCCTGAAAAACCTTCAAAAAGGATTGGTCGATGTCACCGTGGTGCAGCAGCCATACGAAGAGGGGCGCATCGCCACAAAACTGCTCTATCTCATCAATCGAGAGGGGTTCAAGAAAGCCATGCAGGACATCAAACCCATGGTGGACAAGCTAGGGATGAAGATGGACGGCAACATCATAGACACTGGCGTGAAAGTGATCACTCCCGCAAACGCCAATGAATTCATTCAAAAGCTGCACGCGTTAGGATTGACAACGACGTAATCCTTCCGAAGCGTACGGAATCGGTCGCGGCGCCATCCGGCTCCCGACCGATTCTTGCAAGCACCTCATCGATTGTTCCCGACGTTGATGCATTAAATCCTCCCCTTGTCGATTCTCCGGGGGAGGAATGATCAAAAGGAGTATCGAATACCTTGAAAAGGTTGAATTGGCGGATATTGCGTTCACGTGAAGCGAGCGTACTTATAGCCTTGCTCATCTTTTGTGGCGCCATTTTCTTTACCTCCGCGAGAAGCACGTTTTACAGTCAACTGAACTTTCTGAATGTCCTTAGGCAGATGTCGATGCTCGGCATCTTCGCCATCGGGGAAACCATCGTCATCATCACCGGCGGAATTGACCTTTCCCTTGGGTCGCTCATTGCGTTCACCGGGATGCTGATGGCTTTTCTCGTCACGAGGGTTTGCGCTCATCTCATCGATCCCGTGGCGATAGCCCTGGGAATCCTTGGCACGCTTGCCGCCTCCGCACTCATAGGCGCATTTCACGGCACCCTCATTCACAAACTGAGATTGCCTGCGTTTGTGGTCACCCTGGCGACGCTCCTGCTGCTTCGAAGTCAGTCCCTTATCATCAACGATCGTCTCCAGATAAGCATCGCGAATTACAAATGGCTGCTTTTCCTCGCAAACGGCAACTTTTTCGATCACACCTTTTTGCCGATTCCCGTGCCGTTGGTGATCCTGCTTTTGGTCGCCGCCACCGCAATGATAGCTCTCCATAAGATGCGCATCGGGAGATATCTGTACAGCATCGGCTGCAACGAACAGGCATCGAGGCTATCGGGCATCAATGTGTACCGTGTGAAACTCTTCGCCTATTGCGCCAGCGCGGTGCTGGGCGGTGTGGCGGGGATTTTGTGGGCTTCCTACAACGCTCAGGGGGATCCGAGCATCGCGGTGGGCTACGAACTCGACGCCATCACCGCCGCCGTGGTGGGCGGCGCGAACCTGATGGGCGGCGAGGGGAGCGTGGTGGGCACGGTGTTCGGCTCCCTGCTCCTTTACGTCATCTTCAGCGCCATCAACATGACCCTGAACAATCCGGACCTTTGGAGAGGAACCATCGTGGGCGGCGTGCTGCTCTTCGCGGTGCTCGTCACGGCGTTCCAGCAACGGAAGTCGCAGTAAGTAACGAGGAACCGGCGGAATAAGAAGGCGGGCGACGAATCCAGGATCACGCGATGGGATTGCAGCTTCGTCGCTTCATGCGAAGGAAAGATTCCGCCGATTCTTTGGTTACGCGGATATTTGGATGGTGGATGCGGTGATTGGCATTCAGGAGAAGAAGGACGCAGCAGGAAAAATATAATTGCTATTTCCCAATTTAATCTTTAACCCATCGCTAAAAGCTCCCTAAACCTCTCAGGCTGCAGCCTCTCAAACTCCTCCTGCGGAACTTTACGATAGCCCCACTGGGTTTCGGTGAGCATGGTGGCGTTTTCGCACCAGAGCGTGGCGGCTCGATCCTTGTGTACGACATCGATATCCTCCCGCCCCTTTGTTTCCATGAGATAATGCGAGCCGTCATGCAGAACCACCACAAAATCCGGCTCGTAATAGCGCAGATTGGCGTAGGCGTCCGTATACTCAATCGCGAATCCAAATTGCGAGGGGAGTTTGGCAAAGGAGCGCACATCGCTCGCATTCTCCAAAAAACGCGCGAATGACAGTTCAAAATCGTTGTCACAAGCCGCCAGGTTGAATACGGTCTTTTGCGCGGCAAGCAGGGTGGGACGGGAAAAAGGAAAAGGCGGGATGGCGGTTTGCTTCCCAGCACGGCAGTCATCTTCGAAGGCTCCTCATCCTCGAAGGAGCCATTGTGATCATGGAACTGCTGTATGTTCGTCAGGTAGAGTGCACCGGCGGAACTGGCTCTTTCCGGATCTTCCCGCATATAGCATTCGAAATCCCAGTAGATGGAAAACTCCCTCGGTATCACCGGGTCGGTTTTGAAAATGCGGCCGTTCGCGAAATCTATCCGGAGACGTTCGAATACAATCACGTTGGGCGCCAGGACGAGGAAGGTTTTGGCGTATTCCGGCAAGCCCTCCACCACTGCGTTAAAGTACTGCCAGGCTATTGCCAATGACATCACCTTCGTTTTGCCGCTGCCGGTCGCCATCTTTACGCAATAGCGCGCAAAATCGTCATACTGCAAAAGGCGCAGATCGCTTCCGCCCGCATACCCCTCCACGAGGTCTTTTTGCCGCCGCGCCTTCGCCACCTCATAAAGATAGATCAGCGTCTCGATGGCTTCACGCTGCGCGTAATGGTATTCAAATCGACTGCCATTCGACATGCGGTGATCTGTCTTGAACCAGTGGCTGAGCAGCCTGCGCGTGGTGTCCGTTGCGCCTTTATAACCGTTTTCCCGCCATATCCGCACCGCATCGCGAATCGCCGGAACGCATGGAGCGGTATTCGTGTTCACTTCCAGAAGGCTTGGTTGTTGATCGGATGTTTTTTTTATTTGTGTCATCTGTTTCCAATCGGATATAGGTCTATTCAGACATGAGGGCGATAAATTCCTCGGCCGTTAAGCCTGCATCTCTGATTATGTTTTTAAGGACCTTTGGGTGCATGATTTGGAATCGTTAGACGCAATCCATGCTCATTCACATATATAAAATGGCATCCACTGGAACGAGACAATGAAAATCCTTTCGCTTAATTACACGGATTGTCATTGCCGCTGTTACTCGTGGAAGTCGTGCCATCAGGCGGATACTTCCAAGGTGGTCACACTAATCATATCCGGAACCTCAATCTTCTCATCCTTCGCCAATCCATGCTTTATATACAGGGCGGCGGCGTCTTTGATATTTCGCAGGTGGCTCCCTGTGCGCAGCAGACTTGGCTTCGGCAT
>JAJZOL010000145.1 GCA_021811565.1 bacterium
GTGACGAAGGATGGACGGGGGATACGCGGTGTACTCCGCTGAATCGGGGAGTTACGCGTTTAGCTCCGTTCCTTAGAGCCAAAGAGCAGATTGAAAACCATATGAAAAGGCGCGCATCATAGCGCGCCTTTTTTTACGATGTGACATAGTAGCAGGATATGGGATGATTCGCATATCGCTCAAAAATCACGCATGTTGTCAGCCAAAAAAGAATGCCCATATACAGTGGGAATGCGTGTTTTTCCGAGCTTATGGAACATTCATATGCATGAATTAGTCATAGCAAGCGTGTTGCGCATATTCATTTCCAGTTCCGGAAGGAGGCGAATGGGATTTATTTTATTTGTTTTTTTGTAATAGACCCATTATTGCGAGTTTGTAAGAGAGGAGTCTGTTCAAAATGAAGTTTCGATCCATGACTGCGTTCTTTTTTGGCGTCATATTGATTGGCGCTTTAGCTGGATGCGGTGGCGGCGGTGGAGGAATGAGTTCCTCATCCGGTACGGGTAGGGTGGTCACCTATGTGGCGGATAGCCCGCTTAACCAATACAGCTCGGTTCTCGTGACACTATACAGTGTGGAACTCGGTTCGCAGGGGACCTACACGCAAACATTCTCCAGTACGAATGGCGCCTCGGTGAATCTTGCGGCGTTATCGGGTGTGGCGGAATTCCTGAATACATATGGCGGTGTTCCAGCTGGAACATATGATTCTGTTCGCGTAACCATTGGAAATACGATATCGCTGACTCCGGTGAATTCCACATCCTCCGTCACTGCAACAATTAATCCTGCAGTCGGAACGGCGGTGGGGAATAACGAACTGCAGATTGCATTCAAACTTCCCACTCCTATGCAGATAGCCAACGGGACTAACGCAAATCTGGCGGTGGATTTTAATCTGCCGGGATTTGTGATCAACGGCAACAATGTCGACCAAATGCCGATTCAGGAGCAGAGTGAATCGGAGTTCCAATCCGAGACCAAGAATTGCCGAATCTACGGTCAGGTATCCAACTACACTCCCGCAACAAGTTCAACTGCGGCGACCTTCACGCTGACAAGTCCGCGAGGGACGTTCTTGGTAACGGAAACCAGCGGCATGCAGATAATTGATCAGACGAACGGATCATTCGGAACCTCCGCGACACTACAAAACGGCGACAACGTGCTCGTGAAAGGCACTATCGATCCAACAACAATGACGATCACCGCCACCAGCGTTTTCATACTCCCGCCACAGGCAACGAACGGCACGGCTGTGGCTGCGCTAGAGGGAACGGTGCAATCCGTTGACAGTTCATCCAATAGCTTTACTGTGCTTGCGGATGATATGGAAAATATGAACGCGTCAAGCGGCGTGGTGACGGTGCAGGCCGGAAGCCAGACTAAATTCATCCAAGTGGGACTTGGAGAGGGGTTGGGGCTGTCTCAGACAACCTTCGCGTCCTTGAAAACGGGTGAGAAGGTGGATATCCTTGGAACCTACTCGGGTTCGATTTTGGATGCTGCAATGGTGCGAATTAAAAACGAAGGACCGACAGTGGAATAGTATGGGATAAACGGATAAAGAGGGGATGGCGGAAGCCATCCCCTCTTTATGTTTGGGAACAGCAAATAAAATATTTTTTTTCAGGTGCGCTTTGAGAAGTCTCCATCATACCGCTTTTTAAAAAAGAATTATGCATCCATATTAGAGTGTGTTGCATAAATATAATCAGAATCAGTGCGCATACAATATATTGGATGTATAATGGCTTGATTATGTATATATTGTTTCAGTGTGCGGTTCAAATACATTTGTGCAACACACTCATTAGTAAGCCCATCTCCACACGCACCTTATCGGTTGTTTAGCATATTTTATTCCTCAATTTGAGTTTTGAAACATCTCTTTGAATATATTCGTATTCCCGATTGCCTTTATAAATAAAGTTAGAGAGGAGGCGATTGGTGTAATCTTAATTCATTGTTCCATTAGACCCATCTTGCTGAAATCAAATAATAGGAGGAATTTTAAATTGAGATGTGGTTCAATTGCACTTGTGATTATCGGTGCCGTCATGGCATTGGGGCTTACAGGTTGCGGCGGCTCTTCAAGCACACCCAGTTCCGGGACCGGTACCGGGGTGACATATGTGACGGATAGCGCCTCCAGCCTTTATAGCTCCGTTCTTGTGACTCTTTACGAGGTGGAGGTTGGATCCAATGGAACTTACACGCCGATCTTTAAGAGTACGAGCGGCATACAGCTTAATCTCGCCACGCTTTCGGGATTGGATGAGTTTCTGAACGCTGCGATGGGTGTGTCAATCGGGACATATAATACGGTGCGCGTGACAGTTGGAAACACGGTTACGGTTACGCCTACTAATTCAACGACATCTACTGCACTCACGCTTGGTCCCTCTGTTGGAACACCGGTAGGAAGCAACGAGGTGCAGATAGTATACACTCTACCTTCTCCGATTCAGGTCACTAACGGGGGAATCGGAAATATCGCGGTGGATTTCAATCTCCCCGGATTCGTGATTAACGGAAATACCATCACATCGATGCCGGTTCAGGAGCAGAGCGACACCTCGTTTCAAACAGCATCCAAATCATGCCGTGTTTATGGTATGATTTTCGTTGCCACATCGCTTTCTTCGCCTTACAGCTTCTCAATGACCAGCCCGAATAGCACTACGCCTTTGACGGTTACGGGAACCAGCAGCACGTTATTAGTGGATCTGACCAACGGCACGTTTGGTGCTTCCGCAACCCTTCAAGAAGGGGAAAATATATATGTGATAGGTACGTTCGACCCATCAACATTGACCATCACCGCTTCCTACATCTTCATACTGCCCGCCCAGGCAACGAATGGCGCTGGCGTGGCCGCCGTGGACGGGGAAGTTGAATCAGTGAATACTGCGAATAACACTTTCACGGTGGCTATAGCTAACATGGAAAACATGACGTTGGATAGCGGCGTACTTACCGTGGGATCCGCAAGTTCGACGAAATATATTCTAGTAGGAACAGGATTAACCTCCACCGCATCAAGTTTTTCATCGCTTCAGGTGGGGGATAAAGTGGCAATAACTGGCACTTCCATTGGTTCCACGCTAATTGCCAACAGTGTGCTTTTCTCATCGGGACCGATATTCCAACAATAGCCGTGGAATAACAATGAAAAAAAGGGGGCGGCTTTCGCCATCCCCTTTTTGTATTTCCTGCTAATGGAGCCTGTGAGTTAGTTTCTATTTCCGCCAGGGCCACCGCCTCGACCACCCGGTCCCATCCCTCTGGGATGATTTTTCAGATAGTTGTTCACAATGTTGATTTGGTTATCCGTTAGAACCGTCATGGCGTTGCTATGCGCGGTGGTTCTCGTCTGCATCATCGTTTGCCTCATGCTAGAGAAATCGTTGTTTTGCCGAGCATTCTGAAATGCGGTTTGCATCTGCTTTTGGGTGTCATCTGCGATGGATTCGATATGTTTGACTTGATCTTCGGAGAGCTTCAATTGAGGAAGAACCTCCGCCGGAATGCCCACGGTGTTGGCGTCATCCACAAGCTTGACCACTTTCGGAGCTTTTTCTCGCTGCTTGGTATCAAGAACCGCCATCGCCTTTTTGTTGTAATCCTCCATCATTGTGCGCATTTTTTGGAAGTTCGCCTGCATTGTCTGCATATCCGGGCGTTGACCGTTTTGCGGACGTTGCGGCCTTAGCGATTGCATCTCCTGCTGCATATTCTTGCGAATAGTGTTAAGTTGATCTTCCTGGGAGGATGACAATCCAAGTTGCTGCTTTAGAATGGGCATTGGGACCATCAGGATGGAACCGCCCCCTCTCATCATGGGACCACCGAAGAATCCGCCTCTCGGACCGCCTGGTCCACCCGGACCCTGCGCCAATGCGGCGGCACCTAGCAGTGTCAAACACGCCATCGATAAAACGGTAACCAAGGTCTTGCTTTTGTGTAATCGAGCAAGCATCATTCTGCCTCCTTTGCGTAATATGCGAGTCACAAATGGGTTTCAAGACACGGCACGCCTTCACCGACTCGCGTGGTAGGATGTGTACCGATTCGAGAGTGAATTTTAACTGTTTAAATCTCGAAAACGCTGACAATATTAATGATACATGGGTGAGATGAAAATAAAATGAAAATAGGTATTATTCGAAATATTAAATATCATCACATTTGAGATATCACGATGTTTATAGTTGAGTGTTCAAATACCTTTGCAAAACGACCGCACTGTTGCGAAGGGTATCCTTCGCAGCATATAGTAGTGTAAGGTTTCCTGCATTCGCCCAATCCTTCAGTTTTTTCAACGCAGCAACTCTTTCGGGCGTTTGTAATTCGAGAAGGTAAGCCTTTTGAAATTCGTCCCATTTCGCCGGTTCATGTCCGTACCATTTGCGCAATGAGTCACTCGGCGCAATATCCCGTAGCCAGGCTTCAAGATTGGCAGCCTCCTTGGAAACGCCTCTTGGCCATAGCCTCTCCACTAGCACACGAATGCCATCATCCATCTCTTGCTCATCGTATATGCGTTTGATTTTTACCATATCCTTAACCTTCCAATTCGAAAGAAGACGCGTCGAACCGATATCGCTCGATATACTGCCTTGGTTGTTCCGTGGGGAATTGGTCACAGTTCGCAAACTTTCATTTCATAAATATATTCGAGCCACAATAGTGAAATACTCCCCAAAAACGAGGGTTTATTATTTTTGACGGAGAAGCCCTAAAGATGTTCAACTGGATGATGAGGAGAGCATGAGGTTCGGTGAAGGGAAGGTTAATGCGCCATCTCTCGAGCCTTCATCGCTTCGCCATAGGTGCTTTTACGGAGACGGATAGCCAATGGGGAGACGCAGAGCACTAGAAGTCCTATCAAAAGAAAACTATCATTGAAGGACATGGTCATCGCTTGCGCCTGAATGGAGTTCTCGATCAATTGGAGCGCCCCAATCTTTGCCAAATTAGGCGGATATCCTTTGGCAATGAGCCCGCTGGTAAGAATCGCCATTCTCTGAATAAATGCAGGGTTTTGGGGATAAATATACGTGACAAGATCGCTGTAATGCATTGCTGTGCGCGTGGTGATGTAAGTGCTTATTCCTGCGATTCCGAACGATCCGCCCATCTGACGCATAAGATTCAGCATGCTGGCGCCTTGCGCGATCTCGGTGCCTCGGAGACTGTTGAAAGCTGCGAGATTAATCGGAGTGAACAGCATGCCAAGTCCCGCCCCTCTTAGAATTAATGTGAGATAGACGCTCCTCTCACTGGTTTGCGGCGTCATGTGGCCCAAATCCCACATGGAATAGATGAAGAGCGTCATCCCTGTCAAAATGAGAACAAGCGGATTCACCACCTCTTTCTTGCCGTTCAACAACCTTCCACAGATAATCGCCATCACTCCTGTTGCGATGGCTCCAGGCATCAAAGCGAGTCCTGTTTCGGTTGGGGTGAAACCCAGTATGTTTTGTGTGAAAAGAGGAAAGATAAAGGTTCCACCGTAGAGACCAAAGCCCAGAAACAGAAAAAGGGTAAGCGCAGCGCTTAAGTCGGCGTTTCGCATTACGCGAAGATTTACGATGGGATGGATATTTTTTTTGGATAACTCCCAAAATACTAACACTGATAGAGAGATCAATGAGAGAATGGTGAGTTTAACGATGAGGGGGTCTTGGAACCAGTAATCCTGATTGCCCTCTTCCAATACATATTGCAAAGAACCCAAACCCGCCGCCAGCAATGCAACTCCCGCCCAGTCAATCTTTTGAGTGGACATACGGAATTTGGAGTCGTTCAAAAAAGTCATAACAATGGTGGCGGAGAAGATTCCAATTGGGATGTTAACGAAGAATATCCATGACCATGTGTAATTGTCAGTGATCCATCCGCCGAGCGTTGGACCTATGGTTGGAGCCATGATCACCCCTAAAACATAAAGGGATTGAACCACCCCCTGCTGCTCTCTCGGAAATATCTCCCTTAGAGTGGCTTGCGCTGTGGAAATCAGCGCCGCGCCTCCAGCCCCCTGAACCAGACGCCAGAAAATAATTTCATTAAGGGAGTGCGAGGTACCGCAAAAGAACGAGCCGATCATGAAAATCATAATGGATCCTACAAGGTAGCGTTTCCTTCCGAAATGAGAAGCGAGCCATGCGGTCATGGGAAGAACAATGACATTGGAAAGAATGTAACTCGTGGCGACCCAACTGATTTCCTCGGATGTTGCGCCGAGATTCCCCGCCATCTGCGGCAATGCGACATTGACGATGGTGGAGTCCAACACCTCCAAAATAGCCGCAGTGATCAAACCGACAAGTATGATCCAGCGGAAAGGACTCAACTCCTCGCCGCTATCGAGTATGACAACCGGAGTGTTATCAGTGCGAGAGGATATCTTCGATTTGTCGCCTGCAGACGAATGGTGGTTGCTCATGCGTTCCTTGTATCCCTGAATTCCATCGGAACATCAAATACATATGAACAAATATTGTTTTATGTTCATATGTATTATACTATATCATATGGTCAGGTAATTGCTCTGTTCGACTCTCATTTTTTCCCAAGAAGCGTGAAATGAGCGATAATAACCGCTATACCGATTAATGCAATCACCTCCATATTTTCCAGGTAACACGGTGAATTCAACCGTGAGAGACGGAGGACGAATATTATGACCCAGGAAACCTCTCATGATGAAGTTCGTGATAGTATCATTCAAGCGGTGGACAAATTGTATCGAATATACGGATACAAAAAGACATCCATGGAGGATATCGCCATTGAAACACGACTAAGCAGGAGCACCATTTACCTCCATTTTCACAGCAAGGAGGATATCGCGCTCTCTTGGGCGGAACAGTTCACCGATCGTATATTCCAGGAATTAAGAGCGATTGCCGATCGTGAATCCCCCCCATCCTTACGGTTAAAAGAGCTTCTGCACGGGCGAATTATGATGCGCCTCCGTTTTGCGCAACCCTATAATAAGAGTGTTGATGACATTCTCGCAGCGATCCGACACGATCTCGCGGAATTGAAGACTAAATTTCAAACGATCGAGTCATCTATCTTAGCCCGTGTGCTGCAGGAGGGCAAGGATTGCGGGGAGTTTTATTTTCAAGACGCGAATGAAACAGCATTGCTGCTGCTACTTTCCACCAACGCATTGCTGCCGTCGAACTTGAACCCGAATCTCTTCGAGCACCCCGATCAGGTCGAGGCGATAATCCTCTCCTTAACGGATTTGCTGATCGGTGGCTTGCGTTCCGTAAAGGCATGAATTCGTTGGGATATGTTCATTAGTATCCTCTATTTTTTCTCAGAGGGACATATCGTTATCATAGGTGGATTCAATGTGGTTTGTGCGGGAGGGTGGAGTTCCGGTGCAAAGTATGGAAAGATTCAATCGACGATATCTTTGGCTTGATGTAAGATCGACTATGTCTCAAGGAGTTGCATGATGAAATACGTGATAGCTTGTACCGTGGGATTGTTGCTTGTCATGGGGTTTGGATTTCAAGCATCTGCGGATAATCCTCAGCCACAAACGGTTGTTGTTTATCCGATGATATTCGTCAACGGAACCGACGGTGCGCACGATATCTCCGTGAAATATCTTCATTCCATCCTAACTAAAACATATCTCGTGCAAATTCCTGAGGACAAAGCGACTTTCACTTGGGTGAAAGTAATGCATAACGATCCGCCAACCCCCAAATCGGGAATGCCCCCCAACAAAGAATTGCTCAAGTTAGGCGTGAAGCTGAACGCGGACTGGGTAATCGCGGTGAGGGAAAGATGGCATACGCGTTCCATATGGGTTGGCTTCGGTCCCAAGACGAAATCGGATTGCTATGTGGATATGAAAATCATCCACGTGCGGAATGCGGAGATTGTGAGAGACGCCAAAAACATCGATGGAAATGACACCGCTCGCGACGATCCTCTTAAGGATGCGGGAGCGATTCTGCTAACTCCCTTCATTACCACCGTTTCCGGAGGCCCCAAGACTCCTCATGAACAGAAAGCGGCAGTGAATGCCATAGGGAAAGCGATATCCCCTTGGGTGAAGACTATGTCTCAAACGAAAAAAATAGAGTAGCCCTCTCATATGTGCAACGCCTATCCAGGATGGGAATAAATGATATTGGGCATGGCGGATACGATACCGATGTTATTGCATATCAGTTGTAATGGGAGATAGATTTGTCGCGAACGAGTATTCGGTTTTAGAATGCGTGTCATTAGAATCTGGACAGCCCGTTCCCCCATGATATCATAATTAGGTTGTATCAGATTGACATGATTACGGCTTGTCGGGAGGTATTGTCCCTCCTCAAATGAAACGATCATGACATCGTCAGGTATGCTTAACCCTCGGGCTTCCATATCCGTCGTCAACCTCTCCGCTATTAAGTTGCTGGATACCAATAGGGCGATCGGCAGGCTCATGGTATTTAGGACATCATCCAGAAGAGAGATGTCGAAGGATGTTTCGCTCAGAATGATCCTTTTGTTAAGGCTATTCGGAAGGGATGATCGCAACTCACTCTCGGTGATTTCCGAGGTGGCGTATGGAGTACGGTAGGTTTCTCCATATGCGCTGTCCGAATATTTAATTGGTGATAAAGCGTTCAGGAATCCGCAAAGTCTTTGATTATGGATGGCGGGCACCGAAGCGTTATTCGTCAATCCCCAAAAGAGAACGTTTCTATTCTCCATATCCAAGAAACTTTTTGTGATACTTACGGCGGCGGTGTAGTAATCAAATTCCAAACTGTCGCAAATCGTGTCTGGTGTTGAAGCACCCAATAGGGTCACCGCAGTACCGCCCATCTGCAGTTTTTCGATGATGTCCATATTGTATTGCGGATATTCGCTCCACCAAATAATACCGGCTAAACTATCATTGGAAAGCGATTCCAATGTGAATCTTTCATGTTGTCTTGCTCGCACGGAACTTTCGCTGTGCTCTTGGGGATAGTCGGAACTGGCGAGTTGTAGTCTGTAGCCGTAATGACGCAACTCTCTTTCCACGGATCGAGCAAGCAGAGTCATGAGTGTTGGAGTCAAAGGCATGACCAAAGCGACAGTCTTGCTATCCTTGATGTTTTGAGCGGGATGCCGAGGCGAAAGGGAGTGACGCGCCTTGAGATCGAGACGTCCTTGACCATCCCATAAGGAATGGTTATCCACGGAGGTTACGACCGTCCCACGATAAGGCAAAGTCGTTACTATCCCGGATTTCGAGAGCATATCCAATGCCATACGGATTGTGTTAACAGTTACGCCAAATCGCCTGCTAAGGGTTCTGACCGATGGCAGGTAATCCCCGAGGGTGTAATTTGAGGCGATGTCCTCCTGAATTTGATGGGCGATGCGTATATATTTGGGACTGGATTCATTGTTTGATTTCACGGAATTTACGCTCCTTGACTTGCTTAATTACATCTTGATATCAATGGGCTTTATCCATTGAATTGAAAACCGAGCCATTTGCTCACATGCAACTTTAGGGACAAATGCTTCTAAAGATTGCATATGTGGAATTGTTTATGCAAATTAGTCTGTTATAATGTTGTCCTCGTAAACAGGCAGTGTGATGGTGACGGTTGTTCCCACGTTCACTTCGCTTTCAAAAGAGATGCTTCCTCCATGGGCGTCCACAATGCTTTTACAGATCGATAAACCCAGTCCCGTTCCCCCCTCGGGCCTTGATCGGGCGGAATCGATACGGTAAAACCTCTCTCCCAGATGAGACAAATGCGTCGCATCTATTCCGCATCCCGTATCCTTGATTGCGACCATCACATTTCCATCAATGCGTTGACTAGTGATTTGAACGGAACCTGTGGGAGGCGTATGCTGCAAGGCGTTGTCCAAAATGTTGGTGAAGAGGCGTATTATTTCATCCTCGCTGGCGTATACGACCGTTCCATCCTTCGGGAGGCGTTTGCGGATCGTGGCGGTGTTTTTCCTTGATACATTAGCGATGGCTCTTTCTATCGCCTCTCGTAAAGGGATCGCGATCCTGTTCACCCCAAGCTGTCCCGAATCGGAACGAGCCAGCAAGAGAAGGTCATTCACTAGCTTGGACATCGAATCCGCTGCCCGATCGATGTCCTCCATGGATTGCCTTGAATCCGTTTCCGTGGGGTCTCCGCTAAGACACAGGCTCGTGTTAGCTTTTATAATCGTTAGAGGCGTACGCAGTTCATGCGAGGCGTCCCCCGTGAATCGTCGTAATTGCGCCACCAGGTTTTCCTGCTCCCTGAACGCCATCTCCAGTCTGCCAAGCATGCTGTTGAATGTTCTAGCCAATTCGGCGAATTCATCCTGACCTATGACCGGAAGACGCTGGGCGAAATTTTCCGCGCTTATGCGATCCGCCGATACTCTAAGACGGCGAACGGGACGCAAAGCTCGGTCGGTGAGCAACATTCCCCCCAGCGAGGCGAGAAGTATTGCTGCGGGAATAAGTGTAAGCAGAGCCCGATCCAGTCCTTCCAACGCATGATTCACCTCCGTCAAGGGATAGGAAACCTGCATCACTCCAAAGTATGGCGGATTGTCGGGAAACGGGCGCGAGAGAATGCGCGATTCGAATCCGTTGACCTTGCGGGTGCTAAGCACCAATTTGCCGTGGACCGAGAGGAGATAACTTCTCATGTCCATGGGCGGCGCCTTGGACCACCATGCAATGGAGTGACCTTTAAGGTCAAATAATTGTAACATCGGCTCAGGCTGACTATTCTGCGTCTCGGGCCTGTTGGGGGAGCCATTGTTTGCTTGAGCGGATTGCCCATTATTGGATTGAGCCGCTCCGTTCGCGTTAGGAGTCGTTACAGGTTGAACCACCGGATTTGCACCGCCGTTGGCAGGAACTGTGTTGTTTTTCCCTGCCCGTTTGGCGGATTGAGGCGGCGCTGGATGTCGCTGCGCCTTGGTTTTCATGTTATCAGGCGGTTGCGGGCTAATGCCCCGACCTGGTGTGGGCTGATTGCCGGTTTTCATGTTCCCACTCATGTTCGGACCATTCGGGGGAGGCGGAGGCCCTTCAGGAGGTGGTTCCGGCCTGTCTCGATGATTATTGAATCGGTTGTGATCCCTGTCAGGAAACGGCGGACGATGAACAAAATGATCCGATCTTCGAATCATTTGCGAATCAATTGAGTGCAGCATGATGGAGTGGACCATGAAGTGAACGATCAGCCCAAGAACGCCCAGCAAAACCAACAGCGTCAGAATATTCCATAGGACTAGTTGCGCCCGGACCGTACGGGGCATCAAGGAAATCATTCTTTTTCTGTAACGGGGCTCGACGGTCATTATTGATCCTCATCCTCAGGTCTCCGGACGGAATAGCCAACCCCCCGCACGGTTTGAATCAGTTTCACATCATGTCCGGCATCAATTTTCTTTCTCAACAGTCCTATGTATACATCAACGGTGTTGGAGTAAGAATCCTCATCCATCCAGATTCGCTCCTGAATTACTTCTCTGGTGAGCACCTGTCCCTCTCTGGTCGCAAGCGCCTCCAGCAGGTCGTATTCCCGGTGGCTCAGTCCGATCTCCACACCCGCGCGGGTGACTCTGCGCGTGTTTGTGTCAATTTCAAGGTCCGCTATTTTAATGCGTCGGGAGCGATTAACCTTGTCGCGTCTTAGAAGGGCGCGCACTCTAGCCAACAGCTCCGAAAAATCGAACGGTTTCGGAAGGTAATCATCCGCTCCCATTTCCAATCCGCGAACTTTGTCGTCAATCGTGCCCCGCGCGGTAAGCATTAAAATGGGAATCGTGAAACGTCGTGATCTCAACTCCTCGCACACCTGCCATCCATCCATTTTGGGTAGCATTAAGTCAAGGATAAGCAGGGAAAACTCTTGATTGAGAGCCATTTCAAGCCCGGACAGACCATCGCGCGCCCAGTCTACGCTGTAATGCGCCTGTTCCAATCCGCGTCGAATAACTCGTGCAATGGCGTCGTCATCCTCAATCAGCAATATCCTCATTGGTTCCTATTCTCCAAGATTGTGATAGATGATTGCAGTTTCACCTCAATATATTACTTAGCGGATATGAAATTGGGATGAAAAAGTTACCTGTTCGCATAACACACTTGGGATATAATGCAGTCATTCAACATATATCGATATATCTTCGGATTGACAACTTTAACACCTGATAATCCAGGGGGTGCTGACGA
>JAJZOL010000154.1 GCA_021811565.1 bacterium
GTCGCTATCACCAAGCCCGGCAATTGCTCATCCATTTTGATTTCCTCCCGCCGCAACCATGAATTTCCCGATATCCTCGGGCGAAACCACCCTTCCCGCAGCGAACACCTCTCCGTCTATCGCGAGCGCAGGGGTCATGAGCACCTTGAATTTCATGATCTCCTGTATGTCCGTGACCTTTTCGATATCCGCATTGATCCCCGTATCTTTCAATGCCTTTTCCGCATTCGCCGCCAGAGCGTTGCACTTGGCGCAACCCGTTCCCAAAATTTGAATTTTCATCGCTCCTCCTCCCCTATTTTGAACCGGTATGCTTATGATCCCTCAGGTCGATAATATAGCGTTTATATATTGGCTATTTTACCATTGTGCCATATATCTGTCAAGCCCATTCCCATGTTTTTTGTGTTTGCATGAATTTGACCGCTAAATTCATGCAATGGGATGATCTCATCCATTGACAAATTCCCTCAAGTAGGTTAGTATATTTCCATAATTATGGAAATGTAAAGAATGTTAAAACAATCAACCAACTTAAATAAGTTATCGACGATGTTCAAGGCATTGGGGGATCACACGCGCTTGAGGATTTTTGAGTTTCTGTGCTCCCTTGGCGAGCCTGTGGCGTTAGGGGAATCCGGCGAGGTTCAGATGCTCCACGGAGCGACTGTCGGGGAGGTTTGCTGCCATGTCACAGGGGAGGATCGAATTACCTCCACCATCTCCTTTCACCTCAAGGAACTGAGAAACGCGGGCTTGATATCGATGCAGCGCAGGGGCAAGAACATGATCTGTCAAGTTGATCGCCAAGCTCTGGAGGATTTGACAATCTATTTGAGTAGGCTTTCCTCGGAAAGAGGATCGGGTTGTTGCGAGAAGGCGAGGCGATGCGAATACGAAATCGGCAACTCGGGCCCGATACGCGCAATACTCCCATGTGAAATCAAAGATACAAGGAATTTAAGAGTGAAATTTAAAACCGTATTGTTTGTCTGCGTGCATAACTCCGGGCGGTCGCAAATGGCGGAGGCGTTCATGAATAGGCTCGCGGAGGAGAGGAACCTGCCGTTGAGGGCGGTCTCCGCCGGCACTATCGCGGGAAGCGCGCTCAATCCCGTTGTTGTCGAGGCGATGGGGGAGATTGGGTTTTCGATGGACGGCATGAAGCCGAAACGACTGACCCAGGAGATGGTTGATGGAGCTGATCGAGTGATCACCATGGGATGCGGTGTGGATGCGGAAGCCTGCCCGGCGCGTTTCATCGTGACCGAGGATTGGGGGCTGGACGATCCCGCAGGTCAACCTTTGGAGAAGGTGCGGGAGATTCGCGATCAGGTTCGGGAGAGGGTGGAGCGTTTGGCGCAGAGTTTGGTCTCATCCGCAGAATGAAATATCCTTGTTTGGATTTTCCGATGGAGGTTCATACCGACGGTGGGAATGGGCTATAATTATCTGTTCCTCATCGCCAAGGTTATTATCGGAGTGACCGTTTAACATCATGATCATCCTCCATACCTCCTGGTTTGAGGGAAGGATGCAGTTATGGGGGGAGTGTTCCCCCGGCATTCTGCCACCCTCTCCCAAGTCACGAAAGAACTCTCCCCCCTCGTCTCCATTCACTTGCGAGACGAGCACGCTTCAATCCGTGGGCGTAAAGACTGGAATCTTCTCCACCTCTGACACCCCCATTCCAAAAAGCAAAGTCATCTGGCTGCCATCCGTCGACAATTTTCCTCTTCCATCCAGCCGATTGATCTTCGATATCCCGGATATTAGTTCTGAACCACACTTATCCCCTTGGAAAGTGAACGCTCTGGCGATGGGTCCCAAGCATGCGGTGGATTTGCTCTGCGCCTGTATGGGAAAAACCACACTGGAGACGGGGATAGTCGTAGGCGAGGATATCGCCTATCTTACGCAGATGTTGCGTTTCGCGGGTGCACTTGTGGCGAGCGAGCGCTTCCTGCCCGATATGAAATTCGAAGAGAACACTGCGAAAGCCTGCTGGACGCCTGTACTTGCGGGGGAGGACCTTCGGCGCTGGAAGTCAATCGTTTCTGCTGCTCCCGCATCGATACGAGCCATGGGGGCGGCATCCGCCCCGCCGATGGTGTCAAACGAAAAGATAATGCTGGAAATCCTGGAAATGATGGTGGATCATCTCGTGCGCACTGCAGCGGGTGAGGTATCAAAAACCACACTCCCTTATCTGTTGAAGTCAGGTGATATTCGCACGATGCCCTTGCACGATAAGTGGTTGCTTTCGTTGCATGCGTCGGATGGGGCGATCAAGGATAAGGAGGAGAGGCTCAAGGATTTCGGTGGATATTTGGAGGAGTGGAAGCGGCCGGTCACGTTATCGGTTTCCGCGCCTTTTAGATTGTGTTTCCGTTTGGAGGAGCCGGTTTTGGACGGCGCGGAATGGTGTTTAAATTATCTGCTTCAACCTGTGGACGATCCGAGTCTGCTTATTTCCCTTTCAGAGATATGGGATAAGAAAAACGCTGTTACGATACGCTTGACGCGGGACGGCACTGTCCCCATGCAATACGCCCTGATGGCTTTGGGACAGGCATCCGCACTTTCGTCTCAGGTTCGCGGCAGCTTGAAGAACGCCAAACCGGATATGACGGTTCTAAACACAACGGAGGCGCACTCTTTTCTGACATACGAGGCTCCAGCCTTGGAGCAGGCTGGGTTCGGGGTGTTTCTCCCTGCATGGTGGTCCAAATACGGCACAAAAGTACGGGTTGGCATCAAGGCGATGGTCTCCTCTTCCTCCTCTCCGCCTGCAGGAATATCCCTCGGTGATGCTTTGGAATTCAGATGGCAACTCTCCCTTGGTGATAGCGACATAACCGAGAAGGAGCTTCGGGAGCTTGCGAAACTGAAAGAGCCGCTTGTGCGGGTGCGCGGGCAGTGGGTCGAGCTTCGATCGGAGGAGATTAGGGAAGCGCTCAATTACCTCAAGAGAAAATCGGATAAAATGACCGGTTCGGATCTTATCCGCATGGCGTTGGGAAGAGGGGACACCCCGTCAGGCATGGAATTGAAAGGCGTTGAAGCAACAGGTTGGTTCGGAGATATGCTTGAGCGTTTGAAAGAATCAAGCAAACTGGAGGAGTTGACGCAACCTGCAGGGTTCAATGGGGAGTTGCGCCCCTATCAAAGACGTGGCTACACTTGGCTGTCCTTCCTGCGCCAATGGGGGTTGGGGGCATGCCTTGCGGATGACATGGGGCTTGGGAAAACGGTTCAGACGCTTGCCGCAATTCAACGGGATAGGGAAAAAGGAGTTCGTCGTCCCGTTCTGCTCATTTGTCCGACTTCCGTGGTGGAGAATTGGCGCAAGGAATCGGAACGATTCACACCGGATTTGCCTGTTCTTATCCATCATGGCCCGGGTAGAAGCAGAGGGGCGTCATTCGTCGAAAAAGCGCGGAAAAGCGGTCTGGTATTTTCCAGCTACTCGTTGTTGCATAGGGACAAGGAGGATTTGGAGAAAGTTCAATGGGCTGGAATTATCCTTGACGAAGCCCAGAACATCAAAAACCCGGAGACGCGTCAGGCCTCCGCAGCCCGTTCTATCAAAGCGGACTATCGGATCGCGCTTACCGGCACTCCTGTTGAGAATCACGTCGGAGAGTTGTGGTCCATCATGGAGTTTCTAAATCCCGGTCTTCTCGGCTCGCGTTCGGAATTCCATAAGCGTTTCTTCCTGCCCATCCAGACCGGCAGCGATCAAAACAAGGTGGAAACGCTCAAACGGCTTACGGAGCCTTTTATCCTTCGTAGACTGAAATCCGATAAAAGCATCATTGCGGATCTGCCGGAAAAGCAGGAGATGAAGGTCTACTGTTCCCTCACGAAGGAGCAGGCTTCGCTTTACATGTCAGTGGCGGAAGAGGCGAAGAACGCGGTGGATGAAACGGATGGCATCCAGCGTAAGGGGATGGTTCTCGCAGCACTCACCAAGCTGAAGCAGATATGCAATCATCCCGCCCATTTCCTTG
Source organism: bacterium (assembly GCA_021811565.1). GTDB lineage: Bacteria > Armatimonadota > Chthonomonadetes > Chthonomonadales > CAJBBX01 > DTKV01. Next base: position 4,014 of record JAJZOL010000154.1, read on the forward strand.
GGGATCACTCCTCCATTCCTGACAGATCTCGCAAGCTGGACCGCTTGAAAGAGATGCTGGAGGAGATGTTGGAGGTGGGGGAATGCGCTCTGATTTTCACACAGTATAAGGAGATGGGAGACATCCTCCAAAGATACCTGCAAGAGTGTTTCGGAATGGAAACTCCGTTTTTGCATGGCGGAGTATCAAGAGAGCAAAGAGAGCGAATGGTCGAACGATTTCAAGCGGAAGATGGAAATAAAATATTCATCCTCTCCCTGAAAGCGGGTGGTACGGGTCTGAATCTGACGCGCGCCAGCCATGTCTTTCATTTCGATAGGTGGTGGAACCCAGCCGTGGAGAATCAGGCGACCGATCGCGCCTATAGAATTGGGCAAAAGAGAAACGTCCAAGTGCATAAATTCCTGTGTGCCGGAACGATTGAGGAGAAAGTTGACGTGATGATCGAGCGTAAGAGGGAGATCGCCGCGCAGGTTGTAAGTGAAGGGGAGGGATGGCTGACCGAGCTATCCACAGATGCGCTCAAGGATCTTTTCACGTTAAACGCCGAAGCGATCGGAGATTGAACCTTGCAAGAAAAGACGAAATAACATCATGGGATATGATTATTATTACGAGCGCAAAGAGCGTATCCATGTGCAGGGAGGTATTAAAGCGCAGGGCGGGAAAAAGGCTCTGGGCGGGGATCGGTGGTGGGCGAAACGATGGATTGATATCCTGAAATCCTTCAATATGGGCGCCCGCCTGACCCGAGGCGCCACCTACGCGAGGAGCGGGCAGGTATTGGATATTGCGATAACCGGTGGCAGGGTGGATGCTCGGGTGCAGGGATCGCGCAAAACCCCGTACTCGGTGGTGATTGAGATAACCCCCATCTCGCAGAAGGAATGGGACAGGGTGATTCCGAAACTGTCCGGTCAGGCGCATTACGCCGCGCTGCTGCTTTCCGGGGAGATGCCGGAGGATATCGAAAATGTCTTCAACGAGGCGAAATGCCCGCTCTTTCCAGATAGTGAGAGAAGCATGGAATCCGACTGCACCTGCCCCGATTGGGCCAATCCATGCAAGCATATCGCGGCTGTCTATTATATCATGGGCGAGGAGTTTGATCGCGATCCATTTCTAATCTTCACATTGCGCGGGATGACCCGCGAAGAGTTGCTCGCCAAGATGGGACTCATTCCCGCTGCGGGATCGGATGATTCCTCGCTAATCGCCCACCCTCTCGATCCTCTCCCCGACAACCCTAAAGAGTTTTGGAAAGGCGGCACGGTTTCCGCTTCGTTACCTACGGATACCCTCGTGCAACCGGCGATTTCCGCCTCCTTGCTAAGAAGGTTGGGAGTTTTCCCCTTGTGGAAGGGGAGTTATTCCGTGTTCAACACTTTGGAGACTGTGTATCGCGAAGCCTCGAAAATAGGTTTGCGAATCGTGTCCGGGGAAAATATCTCCGATGCCTGTGAATACGAAAACATGAAACTCTCCGACGAATCAGATAATGGGAGGTAGGGATGGAGATAACTCGTCGCGCCTTCATCGAAAGCGTTGCGGCTTTGGCTGTTCCCACCGGGAAGAACCCGAAAGGGGAGATACTAGGAAGCGATAACGCCCGGGGAGTTCCATTAACACTGCATTTTCCCACCGTCGGATTGCATGGCTATGGATTAATCACCGCCACCGTGCAATTCACTGAAGATCACCAATCTTCCATTACAAGTATCTTCTGCGAATCCCATTCGAAAGCGCTTCTCTTACAGGCGAAATATCTATCAGATGCGCAAAGTATTCCCGGCTTGAAAAACGTCCATATTTCCATTAGTGGGCATTCAATACCCGTTCATCTTACGGAGACTGGGGGAGCCTTGACGTGCATGGCGGTGGGAAGGGATGTTCTTATCTTCGCCGGTAACAGCATGGAAAGCCTGAAGAGACTTCTATCCGAAAAAACCCCATCGCATTTCCGACCAACCGATTTTACCGTTAGGTCGTCCGTCCCCATGTATTTGGACCGATGGGATCGTTACGGACTGCTCTATTACATGGCTCCCGATGCCACTCCTCCTGGCACCCCGGATTTGGGGCAAACATATGATTATGGCTCGGTTTTCTCCTTTGTGAAGGATCACGGTCCGGCGGGTTTGATTCCATGGGTTACCCCATTGACCGACGATCATTCCGAGGGGCTGACCAACTTGCAGGATTGGGACTGGGTTCAGGAGGGCGCCCGCAAGAGAAGGGTTCCCGTTCATCTTAACACCTCCATCTCCCCTCCGCAACTTTGGCTTGCAAACAGGTATCGGGAGCAGACGATGCTCAAATCTCCGCAATTTCTGGGCGGGTATTACGGAGTCGCACACGATTCCGCAGTGGTTGGGGCGATGTCGTGGTTATCCCAGGAGGGGTGGGACGCTCAATTCGGCATCTTTCAGTCCATCGTGAAGAGGTTCGCAAACGCTTCGAATATCATCGGATGGCTCGAACCGCACGGCGAGACAGGAGAGACTCCGCAGAAGTATTTTCTTGATTCGGGGGAATACGCCGATGAAGCATGGCGCACCTTCCTGCGAAAACGCTATAAAACCCTTGCCGCATTGTCCAAGCGCTGGTGCGGGGATTCCACCGCCATCAAATCCTGGGCGGAGGTTCGCACGCCCGAGGTGGCGGAGTTCGCGGGCCTCGAAGGGGATGCGATCGATCTTCGAGGCGAGTGGAATGTGAGATATGTTCCCGCCCCGGATGGTCACGCATATACTCCGGATGAGGCTCGCAATCTGCCCTCGCCTCCTCCAGTGGGTCGGATTCCATCGGAGTGGTTTCAACCCGCCTATAATGACAGCGATTGGGATAAACTGATCGCTCCCGGTAACGATCGCATGCTCTACATGGCTCGCTCGCCTTTGGTCTATCGTCGTAAGATCACCATTCCGTCCCACTGGCTGGAGGGGAATCCTCAAGTCTTTTTGACGATTTGGGACTTAGCGAACAGGGATCGGGATGTCACTGAGGTGTATGTGAATGGTCAACGGATTCCCGAGCAATCTCATCTGGCGAACGAACAGCACTGGAGTCAATTCGAGCTAACGGGCGCGTTATACAAAGGTGAAAACAGTTTCGCGATCCTCATGCCGAGAGCCATCATATGTTATCGCAGCTATCTGAGCAAAGGGCGGCAGCTTTTTTTCCCTTACATGGATGAAGGGCGAAACGCGCGATGGGTGGATTTTGTGGAGTGGAATCTGGAAACCCGAGGCGCCCAAATTCGGCGCGGGGCGCAGATGATTCGTCAAGCAGACCCGAACAGCTCGATCAATTTCATGGCTCCATATGATTATTACGAGACGATCAAGAAAATCTGCCAGGATTACGGAGGGCGATTTCACGATACGGGTGCGATGGCTGGCTTCTGGACGGAATGGAATACCTTGATGATGTCCGGTGCGGGTTTGCCGGTGTCCGCGGAGCCGGGAAACGGCGCGCCGGATCCCCGCAATCTGCAACTCTTTTTCGGGCGATGGCTGACGGAAGGTGTGAATGGGGTGCACTATTTCCAAAACTGGGGCGATATCGCTTGGAACCCGGATGTATTGAAGGCTTTCAACGAAAACCTCGCGATGTATCGCATGATCGGGAAGTACCACTCGCCATTCGCCAGGGTGGCGACGCTCTACAGCAATCTCAATGACTGCTTGATTGGCTTCCCATGGAGGAGCGAACGAGCCGAAAGCATCGGGGGAGTCTATTCGCTTTATGATTCCGCTGTGCAACTCATTGATTACTGTCCCAGGGACGGGGTGGATGCGAAGGATTTCTCCACTCCTCTTGTGGATAAGTACCGTGTCATCATCGATTCCAACACTAGCTTCATGAGCGAGGAGTTGGTCGCTGGCATCGAAGGATTCGTGCGTCGAGGGGGCGTTTTCATCACTTACGGCGAGACAGGAAGGCACTCTCCAACCACGCCCGACACCTGGCCGATAAAGCGATTGACCGGTTACTCCACTCTGCGCATCTTTGAGTGGGGGGATGGGAGGTCTTTGAGCGTGGCTCCCGGGCAATCCATTTTAAGCTTGGAGGAAATCCCCGCTGGCACGCGCGCCCTCGGGCAATCGCTGAAACCTGAATCACATGATTGCCTTCCCCTTGTAAACTGGGATGACGGTTCGATTGCCATAGGGATGCGTCCGCTTGGAAAGGGCTGGGTCGTATCTCTCACTCCGCAGATTCGCGGCCCGATGTTCGTGGCGGTGATCGGGGCGATTTTGCGTCATTTCGGCATTCGGGATCGCGTGCAGGCCGCCGTCAATCCGAAGCCGGGTTTGCACCTGAGGCAATTCACGAGCAATTCCGGACTTTTCGACGTATGGGTGCTTTTCAATGAATCGGACACTCCTTGCGTCACCGACCTCACCTTTTTGCAGGGAGTGCATCCCATTTTATTGAAAGAGGTGGTCTCAGGACGTAAGATCGAGATTACGCGTGGATCGAAAGCTGATGTGGTTGCAAACATCTCATTGAACAAATGGCAATCAAGGATGTTCCTCTCTCCTCGCAGAGAAACGGACCTCGCACCGGTGGAATGGTTGAGACTGCAATACGGTTGGTGGCAGGGTGTGCTCCAACCGCCTCGTAAAACGCTTCCCACCCCGAAGGAAGAGCAGCGTTTCAGTGTGGATTTGACCGAGGGCTGGGCGTATAAAAACACTCAAGGTCTGACTGATGATCAGGTGGCGGCTTTGACTTCTCCCGAAGTGGATGATTTTCACTGGGAGCGAAGAGAACTTAATCTTTGGCTGACACCCGGTGAGATGGGGCGCAAAAGGCATCTACTCCGACGAAAATTCACCGTCCCGGAGCATTGGATCAAGGGTGAGATCGTATTGTGCGCCGATCTGCCTGCGGAGCAGTTCTTCGACCAGACCCGTACATTCTTGGATGGCGTTGCCTGTTTCGAGGGGCGCAAACTGCTGGATGGGCCCTATTTCAACTCATTTGGCGGAGTCTTGAAACCAGGGACAACTCATATTCTCTCATTCGATATTCAAGGAGAGGGCTCCTTGACAGGTTCGCGCGGGCCGGCATGGCTGTACTGGCTGCCGGAACCGGAGGAGCGGCATGATTTGGCGGGCGAATGGATGCAGTACGCCGATGCGATCCACAAAATAGGCGCGGTGCGGCTTCCTGGAACCGCTACCGGCATGTATCTTTCGCGAGAGGTCGTGATAGAAAACCGTCATCGCGGGCAAAATGTTGTCATCCATTTGGAGGCGACCGGTGACCGCTTTGGTGTGCTGATCAACGGCATGAGACTTAATAGCGCGGGATTGTGGCGCGGGCGATCCTTCCAATTCGATGTAACCCCGATGGTAAATTTCGGTGAACTTAACCTCATTGAGTTAGCGGGAAGTCCTGGTGAAAAAACGGTGCATGACGTGGAAATCCGCTACTATGCAAAAGGGGAATATCCCTAGAGCGGAGATGAATCAGAGCGAATTAAGGAATGATTCCGCCTTGTAGCCAGTCATACAGGTGGTGAAAAGAGAATCGTAGGACGTATAGCAAGCCAGCGGTGCGCTCAGGAATAGAATATATGCGCATATAAAGGCTATTAGGGAAGTTATGTGATACGCGCAAGGATAAGAATTACGAGAACCACAAAAAGAATAACGCCATATAACGTTAAAATGGTTTCCTCCGCCCAATGCGCATACACCATCCACGTCCTCCATTTCTTTTCGAAAGGGCGTGTGGGCGTCCATGTGTCATTTACATAAAGGGGATATAGCGTTTTTATCGCTTTCTTATGTCCTTTTGCCGCGGCTTTTTTGTACAAATCCATCGCCACTGGATAATTGATCATAACGCCTTTTCCGTACCTATAACTGTCCGCCAAATTGCAATAACCGAATGGATTTCCTTCTCCCGCCGCCTTGGAGTACCATTTAATGGCTTCCTTGATATTTTTCCGCACTCCTTTTCCGGTACTGTAGAGTAAGCCTAAATTATTTTGCGCGTTTGCTGATCCCTGTTCAGCGGCTTTTTTGTACCATGAGAACGCTTCCAAATAGTTTTGCGGCGCACCTTTGCCGTAATGATATAAATAACCCAAGTGGAATTGGGCATGAGGGTTCCCTTGTTCCGCGGATTTGCGCAACCACCTCTCCGCTTCGATGTAATTCGCTGGCGCTCCCAGCCCTTTGAAATAGAGCTCCCCGAGATTCTTTTGCGCAAGGGCCAACCCTCGTTCCGCCGCGTAACGCAATAATTCCTCGGCCTTATGAATATCCATGGGAACCCCATTGCCAAATTCGTAAAATAATCCTAAATTGTTATATGCCTCCAAGCACTCTTGAGATGCCGCCAATTGGAGCCATTTGATGGATTCCGGATAATTGAGTTGCCCGTAACTCTTGCAACCATGGATAACCCCAAGGTTGTATTGTGCTTCCCTATGGCCCTGTTCCGCAGCCAATTTAAACCATTTAATCGATTCGGCGACGTTTTTCAAAACGCCGAGGCCATACAAATATATTTCCCCTAAAAGATATTGCGCTTCGTGATTCCCTAATTCGGAGCTTTTCAGCCACCACTCCATCGCCATTTCATAATTTTGTTCCACGCCCTCGCCATGAGCGTACATTAATCCCAATTCTAAGCACGCATCTTGATCACCTATTTCCGCCGCTTTAAGGTACCAATTCACGGCTTCGATGTAATCTCTCTCCACCCCGTCCCCGTTGCGTAACAGCCAACCGTACAAATAAATAGCGTCCGGCAATTCGTTTTCCGCAGCTTTGCGAAACCATATCGCAGCCTCCTCCTTGTTGCATTCAACGCCAACTCCGTGATGCAGCATCCATCCGAACATTAACTGAGCATCATCCAAACCGTTTTCCGCCGCCCTTTGGTACCAGGAACACGCTTTCGATTCATCCATCGGAACTCCGACGCCGTGAAGATAATGGTAAGCGAGCAGGCATTGCGCCTGTGACACGTTTTGTTCGGCCGCCTTGATGAACCATTTCACGGCCTCTTCATCATTCCGAGCGACGTTTTCCCCATCCTGATACATCCGCCCCAGAGTGTATTGCGCGTCACTCAATCCATTCTCCGCCGCCTTGCGAATCCATCTTGCAGCCTCCTCGCCGTCACGCTCCCCGCCAACTCCATTATCCAGCATCCATCCCAACATATACTGGGCTCGATCCAAGCCGTTTTCCGCCGCTTGACGGAACCAGTAATAGGCTTCGGGCTCATCCGCTGGAACCCCTAAGCCCTGAAGATAATGGAAGGCGAGATTGCTCTGAGCTTCCGGCACTCCCTGCTCCGCCGCTTTTTGAAACCATGCCGTCGCCTTTTCATAGTCCTGCGAAACCCCTATGCCCTCCGCATTCATAATCCCTAAGGAGTATTGAGCGTCGCCCAATCCTTGACTTGCCGCTTCGTGAAACCAAAAGAACGCCTGGGAGTAGTCTTTCTCCACGCCTCGACCATGGAGATAGCGGTAAGCAAGGTTATGTTGCGCTTCCAGCGTCCCCTGCTCCGCCGCTTTCCTGTACCACTTCGTCGCCTCCGCGTCATCCTGCTGACGTCCAATTCCAAGAGAATACATCTCCGCCAATTCCATCTGCGCCGGATCGTATCCTATTTCCGCCAATAGGCTTATATCGTCCAATTCATCCATTTTAATCTACTCGATCCTCTCGAACGAAAATCTGAATTTCATCCGGATGCATTTCCCCTTTGGAAGAGGCATGAAATAGGTTCTATCCAACGAATTGCGAGTTGGATCTCTTCTCAAGCTAAGTCCCGTGCCAAAATTAGAGTTGCGATTGTGCGAAGTATATCACTCCGAGCAAATTTCGTCAAGCGTATGTGAACCCACCTGAACTCTTGGTTATATGCAGATAATTTGAATAAATGCCAGTTCAGCCTTGGAGAGAGATGAAGAGATACATCGAATCTGATGCGAGATAGAGATTGCAATTAGTTAAATGAGATATTCTTATAAAGGACTAGGTTAAAGCAAAAATCGGTTTGAGGTACTTTGTCAAGCGTGAAATGAGCGGAGCAGTTCTTCGACCAGACCCGTACATTCTTGGATAGCGTTGCCTGTTTCGAGGGGCGCAAACTGTTGGATGGACCCTATTTCAACTCATT
>JAJZOL010000177.1 GCA_021811565.1 bacterium
AACGATGGTTATCGGTGGATTGACACGTAAAAACGATAACCAGACGGTTAACAAGGTTCCGCTGTTAGGAGATCTGCCATTCATTGGCAAACTGTTCCAATCGTATAACAATAGTGTGAACGACACTGAGTTGCTTATTTTCGTCACGCCGACTATCATTTCCGATACCACCGGAGGTTCGTCTCCTTCCGACACCTCCACGGTTGATAACGGCGGTACGATGAGACCGTAAAGATACACCATTCGAATATCCTTCCGGAGGGCGATAATTCGCCCTCCGTTTTTCGTGCGGGTATAATGTAGAGGAAATAAACAAAATGGAAAAATGAGACTTACGCTCTCGTTCCTCACGCGATGAAATATCCCAAATGGCTTTAATTACGCCCGATGTGGCCACCGAATAAGCAAAGGGTTTAGTGGGAAAGGATAAAATGGATTGTTTCGATTTATAACCGGCGGAGAGTCGCACGGCCCCGCTCTATCCGCAATCATTGAGGGAGTCCCTTCGGGGTTAACCTTGGATTTTAACGAAATCAACACCCAACTTGCCCGCCGTCAAGGAGGTTACGGAAGAGGCGCTCGTCAAAAGATAGAGACCGATCGCGCTGAAATCATCACTGGGGTGAGATTTGGTAAGACAATGGGTGGTCCCATATCCTTAATCATTAGAAACAGAGATTTCGAGAATTGGCAGGATAGAATGTCCGTGGAACCCATTGATGCCGATATCCCTCCTATCGTGGAGGCGCGTCCCGGACATGCCGATTTCGCTGGGATGTTAAAATATTCCACCCATGATCTCCGTAACATCCTGGAGCGTTCAAGCGCTCGCAACACCGCCACATTGGTCGCTGTGGGCTCCATATGCAGAATTATGCTTGCAACTCTGGGAGTTCGTATATTCAGCCACGTGGTCGTTTTGGGAGGGATCCATGTGCATATCCCGTTCCCGCCCAACTATGATGAGATACAATCCATGGCGGAGAGATCACCAGTTCGAGTGGCTGACCCGGAAAAGGAAAAGTTTATCCTTGATGCCATTGACAATGCGGGATCAAATGGGGATACGCTCGGCGGCGTATTCGAAGTGATTGCAACGGGATGTCCTCCGGGATTAGGCAGTCATGCGAATTGGGATAGGAGATTGGATGGGAAATTGGCGGGAGCTTTGATGGGCATACAAGCGATCAAAGGCGTGGAGATAGGAATGGGATTTGGCGTGGCGGAGGTTCCAGGTTCCAAAGTGCATGATGAGCTTTATCATGATCCATCCACCGGATTTACCAGATCAAGCAATAATGCCGGCGGTTTGGAGGGAGGAATGACAAACGGAGAGCCCATAGTGGTTCGTGCAGCGATGAAGCCATTATCCACGTTGAAATCCCCGTTGAAGTCCGTAAACATGGAAACCAAGGAGGCGGTAACCGCACATTTTGAACGCTCCGACGTATGCGCGGTACCTGCCGCAGGAGTGATTGGTGAGGCGATGGCGGGCATCGTCCTGGCCGAGGCGGTGTTGGAGAAGTTCGGCGGGGACAGCATGGGTGAGTTGATTCGGAATTTCAACGGCTATCTCGCCGAAATTGGAAGCCGAGGGTACCGTTCCTCAAGAGAGACCGCCAAGGATGCATGATGGATATCGAGCCAAAGTTGGAATTCGGATCGATTACATGGGGCTGTGCAGGCAATGAGCCATAGCTGGGACATAACACCCTCCGAAGCGAGGATCCTTCAGGAGAAGTTGCGCCGCGATGTGAGGATCATCCCGCTGAATCTAAACGCGATCCGATATGTCGCAGGGGCGGATGTATCGTGCATGAAGCGCGATCCATGGCTGTATGCATCGGTAGTTGTGATGGACATGACGGAGATGAAACCTGTTGAGGTCGCAAACGCCTCACAGAAATCATTATTCCCGTATATCCCCGGTCTCCTGTCGTTCAGGGAATCTCCCGTGATCCTTCAGGCATGGGAGAAACTGCGGTTGAAGCCGGATGCATTGATATGCGACGGTCAAGGGATTGCACACCCTCGAAGATTCGGCATCGCATCGCATCTTGGATTATTGCTTGGTGTTCCGACCGTGGGCTGTGCGAAAAGCATATTGACCGGAAGATATGACTCGCTTGGCGAGGAGGCTGGAAGCCGTGCGTATTTGAAGGAGGGGGAGGATGTCGTCGGCGCCGCTTTGAGGACTCGCGCTAATGTGAAGCCGGTGTTCGTTTCTCCTGGTCATCTGAGCGATATTGATTCCTCCGTAAACCTCGTATGCACATGTTTGCGATCCTATCGCTTGCCCGAAACCTCCCGCTTGGCGCATCGTTCCGCCAATGAGTTTCGAATGCGAAGTCTGTATTCGCCCTATGACCCTGTCTAAGAGGGCTATGTATGAGGATTTGACAGTGGATATCGTGCTTTTATTTGACAAATTATCTCCGTTAGGTTATACTTTGCATAGTCCTGAAGGGCACCATGTCGCAGCCCTTCTATTTTTATGCGGCGGGGGAACATGGCGGAACTTGGCGTTGACATAGATGAAATAAGCATATTAGTCCGTCTTGTAGAGGATAGCCATCTGGATGAATTGATTGTCGAGGAGGCGGGCGTCAAGGTTACCATCCGAGGATTAGGGTGCGTCCGCAAATCCTTCTCGGCGAGGTTGATTGATGAGTCGCCGCAAGAGATGATCGATATCAATCCTCCTCGGCACTCTATCTCCGTAGCAGGTGCGGATGTAGCGGAAGAGGTATTGACTATAGCCTCACCGATGATAGGTGTGTTTTACCGCGCTCCTGGCGCGGATACAGCCCCCTTCATAGAGGTGGGTGACCATGTTGAAGTTGGTCAGACGATTGGATTGATGGAAGCTATGAAGGTCTTTTCCGAAATCCCGTCGGATTATTCCGGCACCGTTGTGGAAATAATCGCGCATAATGGACAGTTGGTTCATTCCGGTGATCCTCTGGTGCTCCTCCGACCCGATTCCGTTTGAATGAATTCCCCTTTGAAATGACGTTAGTTAGCGAGAGTGAAGATTGAAGGATACAATCCGCATAGGTATATTGGGTCTTGGCGTAGTGGGATCCGGAACCGTGGCGCTTCTGCAGAAAAACAGAGTGTCTATCGAGAAAAAAATCGGGGCTAAAATAGAGATCACAAAAATCGCTGTGCGTGATTTGAACAAGAAACGTCTCGTCACTGTGGATAGAGGGTTGCTGACAAACCACTGCGAAGAGGTGCTTGACAACCCTGAAAACGATCTCATTTGCGAACTGATAGGAGGCGTTTCCCCTGCCAAGGATTATGTTTTGCACGCCTTGCGCAATGGAAAGCATGTTGTCACGGCGAACAAGGAGCTTATCGCCAAGGAGGGGCATGATCTGCTCCACGAGGCGATGAGACGTCGGCTTGATTTTCAGTTCGAAGGTTCCGTGGGAGGGGGCATCCCCATAATCCAGCCCATGAAGAACGCTTTGGGCGGTAATGAAATCCAAGAGATCATGGGAATCGTCAACGGAACCACCAACTACATCCTTACGAGGATGACCCATGAAGGCGCTGAGTTCAATGACGTTCTGGAGGATGCCAAGGCGAAAGGGTATGCAGAAACGGACCCGAGCAGTGATATTGAAGGGTATGACGCCCAGTATAAGATAGCAATCCTTAGTTCCATCGCATTCACTAGCCAGGTGAATGTGAATGACGTGTACGTTGAAGGAATCACCCATATCACTCGAAGAGATATCCAGTGCGCTCAGGAGTTAGGATACACCATCAAGCTGCTTGGCATCGCTAACAGAATTGGCGAGGATCAAATGCAGGTGCGCGTTCATCCCACGCTATTACCTTCCGAACATCCGCTGGCATCCACGAATGACGTATATAACGCCATCTTCGTGCGCGGGGATGCCGTTGGAGACGTCATGTTCTATGGGCGTGGAGCTGGCATGATGCCAACTGGAAGCGCTGTGGTGGGGGATATCATGGATGTGGGGCGAAATATCCTGTTCGGCTCCACAGGGCGAATATCCTGCACATGTTTCCAGCAACGGCGGATGGCATCAATGGACTTGGTGGAGACCAAATATTACATTCGTATGATTGTCATCGATCGTCCCAAAGTTCTCGCCGCCATTGCGGGTGTGCTTGGGGATCATCAGGTGAGCATAGAGTCCGTTGTTCAAAAAGCGCATTTGAACGATAACGCGGAGATCATCTGGGTGACACATAAAACAAAGGAGAAAAACCTTCGTTCCGCCTTGGAAAGCATCAGAGAGCTTTCTGTAGTGCTTTCGATTGAAAACTTCCTCAGGGTGGAGGAGTGAGGATCAGAAGGCGAAAAGTTTAAGCAGGAACATTCCGATGTCGAGCAGCGGCATGCTTCTTCTTCCCTTGGTGGGCACTTGGATCATATCTCCGGCTTGGAGCTGGATGTCGGGAATCGCCTTCGCCACTAACTTGTCATAATCAATCGGTATATTCTGAGCCTTGGCGGGATTCGTGAGCATGTTGCGAATTAACAAGATATGCTTTCTATCGGCGTTCGGCAGAAACCCTCCCGCATTCACGATAGCCTGGCTTAGCGTCACAGTCCCTTGTAATTCATGCGCGCCGGGAGTGGGCACCGCGCCAACCACCGCATACCTCAAACCCGTATCCTTCGTGTTTACAAAGATCGTATCTCCCGGCATCAGCGCAATATTATCCGTGGGGATATTCGCCTCCGCTTTTGTGGCGCTGAGAGTCATGTAATTGGTATCCGAGGCGCGGCGAAGAATGACGTCGTTCGGATCGGCGGTGGGCAGCAATCCGTTGGCGTCCGATAAAGCGTCCGCAACGGTCATTCCTCTTTTGTAGGGATATGCGCCCTCGTTTCTCACTTCACCAAGCACCATGATAGTCTGGTTCATCGGGGGCGCGGAGGAGATGGGCACGAGGATGTGATCGAGATTTTGCAGCACGGGATCGGTGTACTGATTTCCGCCCTGTTCCAAAGCCTGACTGAAGTTGACGTTCAAAGTGGTTCTGTTGTTGTTGGCTTCCATGCGGATGATCTGAATGTGAGAAAGATCCGCGCTGGGTTCGTAACCGGTTTGGGCGAGTGCGTCGGATAGTTTATCCCCAAGTGGAAGGGTTATTAGACCGTTGCGAAACGTGGCTCCCTCCAATATCACTTGGATACGAGGGATTTTCGCGATCCCCACGCTCACATCAGGCGTCACGGCGTAATAGGGACCAATCGCTTTCTGTATTTTCATCTCCGCTTGGGAGACGGTTAAGCCCATCAGGTTGATTTTGCTTATCGGTTGACCGCCAAGAAGAAGCTGAAGGTTTGCATCCTTGTCGAGGGTGAATTCCGTACATAGCTCCTGATCCTCCAAGCCTCGCACGGTCACGTCCATGGAGATAACAAAACCAGGCCCGATTTTTGTGTTCGGACGCGCAAGTGGATCCAAAGCGGACAAATCGGCGAGGGAGACGGCGCATTGAATCACAAGGAGCAATGCGATTACGAACCTAAGGATTGTCACACGGGTATGAGCGAACATACATACCGCCTCTGGAGTGTTATATTCACGTATATTATACAGGATAGCGCTAAGTGATGATACTTTGCACTATCCTGCATTCCCGAATATATTCCCCTCGAAAGCTTCCTGTCCTTATTGTTCGGTGAACTTGGCGATCTGCGAGGCTGAGTAGTTCCCTTGACCATCCGTGGCGATCACCATCCAGTAATAGGTTGCGCCGGATTGCAGCGCCGGACCGGAATAGGTGAGCGAAGTTTGCCCCGATCCGGTTTGGGAGTTCGCGTCATTCGGACCCCATATGGGCGTTACGCCGTTCGGGTCGGATGAGCTTTGCAATGACGGAAAACTGTTCCAAATGTATACTTGGTAACTGGTGGTGCCGTTGACCGGACTCCATTGGAAATAGGGATTTCCGGATACGGTTGCACTTTGGGAAGGCGATAATCCCGACATCGGATCAAGCGGGTCCGCCGCCACTACACTGCTGGGCGCCCCCACCGTGCCGTTATTTGGAAACTCCACCGTGTCCAAACTGCTTACGGTGTAATAATAGACGTAATTGGGCGTCAGCGCCGGGTCGGCGTCAAAGAAAGCGGACGCCAAAGGATCCCGCAAAACCGCTTCGGTCGATAGGTTCGAGGAGCTAGTCCCGCGTTTTATCAGATATCCCAGCAAATTGGTCTCTGCGCGGGGAGTCCAGAATAGATCGATCTCCACGAGAGAGCCTGCGGGGGTGGATTTGACAGGATGCACCAGTTGAATGGATTTGGCTTGAGAGGCGAGCGAATATCCTCGTTTTTTAAGATAGTAGTTCCTGACCCAGTCGTACATGCCCTTGTACGGCGACAGAGTGCGCGTGATATACGAGGATACCGTCCAGGATTCCGCGCTCACATTGGTTGGAGGGGCGATGGGACCTGTTGCGTTGCCCGGGGTGAGCGTGAAATCCAGTTCCGATGTCTGCCCCGTGTTGATGGTTGTGCTCATCGTCTGATTGACGTACCCCGCAAAGGATGCCGTCACGTTAAAGGAGGTGTTCCCGGGCAATCGGTTCAGCTTGTAGTATCCGTTGTGATCGGTCACCGCCATGGCGGAGCCATAAGGTCCCTGTATGAACACCTTCGCGCCTATGAAGACATTTCCCTGATCGTCCTCGACATATCCCTGCAACGATCCCTGATACCGGGAATCGGAGACCATAATGTCCACGCTATGGTTGTTCTGCCCCGCCACGAGGTCGGTCCATGTCTCCCCGGTGTATGTCAGTCCGTGCACGGGAGCCGAAGCTTGGATGTATACGTAACCATCGGGAACTCCGGAGAGGGAGTAGGTGCCGTTGCTAAGCGATTTCGTGCTTTGGCCGCTTGTCGAAACCGTGGCGTCCGCGACTGCGTCCCCGTTTACGTCGGTAACCGCACCGGTCAGGTTGCCCACGCCGCCTGTTCCGGAACCGCTTCCAAAGCCTCCTCCTCCTCCGCCGCAACCCGCGAGAAGCGCAAGTGTCGTGATTGCAAATAGGATAGCGGTGATTTTACGTTTCATTTTCTATGTCCTCTCTTCGCCGTTGAACGTGGATATTGATGCGCCGCCAGCGGAATCATCATCGCCCTGGCCAGTGAATTCCCTTCTCATAATGCGATCGGGAGATGTAACTATGATACCCATTTAACACTACGTATCCTTTTCATGATTGTGACCGCCCCGGCGTCGTGACGAGTGATACGTTTATCATACGGATATATACAGGCGATTGCTTTTGTTTTTTTCAATCATCACCCTTGGATCAGTGTTAAAAATGCAACTCTCATTTCTCCGTAAGACTTGCAAGGGAAGTTGAGGTAAAATCACAACACAATCATCCTCTCGGATGATATTTTCACGTCAAACACAAATCCCGCGCATGATTGTCTTATGCGGGGATCATCGCTAAGGAGAGGGGCATGGAGAAAACGAAGATCGGCGTTATCGGATGCGGCAATATTTCCGGCATCTATTTTCAAGCGGGTAAATCTTTTCGTAATATCGAGATCGTGGCGTGCGCGGACATCCTACCGGAGAGGGCGGCTGAGGCGGCTGAGAAACACGGGGTCCCCAAGGCGCTGACCGTGGAGCAAATCCTCAAGGATCCCGATGTGGAGATCATCCTCAACTTGACGATCCCCAAGGCGCATGTGCCGGTGAGCATGGCGGCGTTGGATGCGGGGAAGCATGTCTACGCGGAGAAACCGCTTGGAATAAGCCGCGAAGAGGGAAAAAAGCTGATGGAGAAGGCCAAAGCCAAGGGGCGGCGCGTTGGATCCGCGCCGGATACGTTTCTTGGCGGGGGGCATCAAACCTGCCGGAAGCTGATTGACGACGGTTGGATCGGAGAGCCGGTGGCGGCCACGGCGTTCATGCTCTGCCCGGGGCACGAATCCTGGCATCCGAGTCCGGAGTTTTATTACGAAGTGGGCGGCGGTCCCATGTTCGACATGGGCCCCTACTATCTCACCGCTTTGATCAATATGCTGGGCCCTATCAAGCGCATCACAGGCTCCGCAAGGATCACGCATCCCACCCGCACCATCACAAGTCAGCCCAAATACGGCAAGGTCATCCAGGTGGAGACTCCCACTCACATCGCCGGGGTGATGGATTTCGCCTCGGGCGCGGTGGGCACGATCATCACCAGTTTCGACGTCCACGGCTCCACGCTTCCTTGCATCGAAGTCTATGGGACTCGCGGCACGATGATCGTTCCAGATCCCAACGGGTTTGGCGGCGTGGTACGCATCAAGAGGGCGGGCTCTCCCGACTGGAAGGAGATTCCCCTGACGCACGGGTTCGCGGATAACAGCCGAGGGATCGGCGTCGCGGATATGGCGGCGGCGATCTCCGGAAACCGCCCGCACCGCGCCAGCGGGGACCTGGCGTTTCACGTTCTGGACGCCATGGAGGGGTTCCTGGACGCCTCGCGAGAGGGGAAACACTACGAACTGATCTCCACGTGCCAACGTCCCGAGGCGCTGCCGCTTGGGTTGCCCAAGGATTCCGTGGATTAGTAAACGCAAAAAAAGCGCGGAACGCCGTCACGGTTCCGCGCCCTTTCTTATTAAATCGGCAATTACCTGTAGATGATAAAATTTGTAAAATCACACCTGATAAAGTTAATATATTCGATGATATTTAATTGCCGAATTAATATGTTAAGTGAGTCTATTCGGTAAGCAAGGTTAGTTCGTTTCGGTTGTGCATATCGAGGAAAACCTCCACGAACCGCTTGTCGAACTGCGTCCCAGCGTTTTCCGCGAGTTGAACAAGCGCGACCTCCTCGGAAAGGCGGGAACGATAGGGGCGGTCGCTGATCATGCATTCGTATGCGTCCGCTACGGCGATGATCCTCGATAACAGAGGAATGGATTCCCCCTTCAGTCCGTCGGGGTATCCGCTTCCGTCCACCTTTTCGTGATGATGACGCACCACGTCCGAGATGTAACTCAATTCGTTCACCTGACCCACGATGTCCGCTCCCGCCTCGGAATGGATGCGCATGGTGACCCATTCCTCCGGCGTGAGGGCGCCGCATTTGTTCAGAATGTTATCCGGCACGGCTATCTTTCCCACATCGTGCACATGGGCGGCAAGCTCCAGACACCGCATTTCGTTGTTGTCCAATCCGATTCGATTTCCCAGCGCCATGGCGATGTCCGTCACTCTCTTGGAGTGAAGCGCGGTCTGCTTTTGACGCGCGTCTATCGCCGCCACAAGAGCCTGTATCGTCTTGAACATGATGAGGCTGTCCTGCTCCAAAGCCTTTTGCAACTCCAAACGTTTTCGTTCGAGATTCCTCTCGACGATGATGGCGATGGTGTCGAGGTTGAAGGGCTTGGTGATGAAGTCGGACGCCCCTTCGCGCAGAGCCAGCCTGGCAAGATCGATGTGGCCGAAGCCGGTTAAGAGAACGACGGGAATGGCCGGATGGGTGCGGTGAAGAATGCGGGAAAACTCGATGCCGTCCATACCGGGCATGCGTACATCGGATAAGACAAGGTCAAAGGGAATGTTGCGAGTTAGCCGAAGGGCGTCCTCCGCGTTCGAAGCGATTTCAACGAGGTAACCAAGATCCGTCAGCGTGTGAACCATCAGATCCCGAATCCACTCGTCATCATCCACCACAAGGATGGAGATCGCCTGCTTCAATGTTTTGGCGGAAACTCTTTGTGTCCGTACTTTTCGCGCATGTGACTTTTGCATAGGGCGAATACCTCTTTGAAGACACTGTGGCAATTATATCCATATGAGCGCCAGATGTCAATAATCCCTTCCTCTTGGCGGAGAAAACGAAGCTGGTTTTTTTCGATTTTTTATGCGGTGCTCGAAGCGGGGGAGCGTCGCTGCGAAACGCCGCGAAATCCCTCCGAAAATAAAAATGACGCGAATGCGCGGAGCCATGACCCGTTCGCATTGAAAATGGAGAGGTTCGCCGCCGCTTTGACACCATCCTCCCTCACAATTGAAGCATTCGCACATGCTTTGATATGATTGGTATTCACTCCGATACTCTTTGTAATCGCTTCCTATTCGATTGCAACTACTTTGATCCCTTTTATATTCACTATTGATGCAATCGCATTCGCTTTGACTCCAATAATAACGATCACAATTGATGGTTAAGCGATTACAATGATCTGTAAAGCATCAATAACTAGCTGCAAAGCATTAATAACTAGCTGCATAGCAAAATAAGTTAATTGAAAAGCGATGATCTTTATCGGTTCATCAATAACAAATCTCTATTAAGCAATTACAGGTTATTGTAAAGCGAGTATAATATAATGAAAAGCATTCACAAGAGATGGTATAGTGAATTTTATCGCATCAAAAGCGATTGCAATCCGTTATTTTTCAAATGCGAACCGCACATTTTTCAGTAACAAGCGCTATTTTGCGATTTTGAATGGACGAAAAGTCGTTGCAAGCTATGATTTCTCGGTATCTATGGCTGCAATAGCCCGGAAACACACCGTATTTTCGACGGATAGAGGATGAAAGAGAGCGGCGATCAACTCATTTCCTGAATAAAAGGAGCGAACCATGATGCAAACCCCTCGGACGGATAACGAAAGACCAAGCCACGCCCCATTGCGCAGGGCGTCAAGCTATCCTCCCGTCATGCGGGAGATATATGACAACTGGATGAAGGCGAACGAAGCTCTCTCGAAGGCGTCGGAACCACCGATAACCCTTTCCGGGGGCTATTCCGCGAAGGACCTTGATACGGACCGCGAGGAGATTCTCAGGAGGATCCGAGCGCAATCCGCCCTGGACAGGGCGCGCATCGTGGCGGCGGCGGAGAGGGATCAAGCCAAAGCCTCGCTGATCCGGAGGCATGCACAGGTTCGCTCGGCGATGACCGCTGCGTTAAGCGGTGAGATCAATGCGGAAAGCGCACCAGCCCTGCCCCCATTCGGAGCGAATCGCAGTCGGTTCATGAAGCCCTTCGAGGATTTGGCGCACGTCTGGAAAGCCGTCAACGCTCTTCCCGAATCCAGCGAGTTCGCCCCGCCCCTCACGATTGGATCCTACAAGCTTGAGGATTTCATCAAAGAGATCGAGGCGTTAAGGGAGATGTATCGGGCGCTGGATTCGTCGATCCTCTCGGCGCGAATGAATCGGGACGAGCGCGATTTCCTTCTTCCCAAGGCGAAGATGCGCATGAGGCAATACAAGAACGCGGTGTTCGCGAGGCTGGGCGCCGGCCATCCCCTGGTGATGGCGCTTCCCGTTCTCTCCGCGCCGCATGGAAACGCGCCGGACGCCGTGACGCTTACGGGGGAGTGGGACGAAGCCGAGGGGAAGGTGCGTCTCGCCTGGACCGCCTCCTCGAACGAGCGACTCGTTCGATACGATGTGCGAGTCTCGCCTGTGCCGAAGTATCGCGCCAAGGACGAACGCACCTTAGCGAAACTCCCGAAGACGCAAACGACCTTCCTTACGGATGCCGGATTGGAAACGCCGGGAGCCTCCGCGCTGTTCAAGGTGTATGTCGTGCTGGATTCGCGACGCGCGAAGGGGAGCAACGCAGTTAGGGTGAGGAGAGCGTAAACCGCGATCTCTTCCCCTTCCTTGACATAATCCTCCATCCCGCTTATAATGCTCACAATGCCAAACAAAGGAGGCGTTATGAACACCCTTTATCCGTATTTCATGATTCCGGTTCTCATCATGTCTCTCGCGATCGTTGCGTTCGGAGATTCTCCCGTTCTTCAGAATCAAAGCCTTTCCATACGATTTAACGCGGACACCGGCGGCGTGGAATCGATACGATATCTCTCCTCCGGTCACGATTTCATCCCGACGCCGGCGCCGAAGCCGCTTCTATGGCGCATCCTGCTAAGGGATTCCGCCGGTCAGACGCTCTCCGTGGACAATACAATGCAAAAGCCCCCCGTCATCGAGAGGAATACCGCCGAGCGAGTCGAATTCGTGTGGGATAAAGCCGTCATTCCGGGCGACACGGGTTATTTGAAGGTTCGAGTCGAAGGCGATTTGAATTCGGGTGACACCATCGCGCATCTGCGTATCCGGGCGAGCGTCAACAGCCCGCGCTATTCGATCTGGCG
>JAJZOL010000002.1 GCA_021811565.1 bacterium
AGCCATCTTCGAACTGAACATGACGATGACAATAGGGACAGTCGAAATCCGAGGTTGGTTGAGCGGTGAATTGCACCGGCTCGTCGCAATAGGGACACCCAACTGTAACATATGCAATACGATGGGATTGTATTACAACCCATACCGCCCAGAGTAGGATGCATATCCCAAGTGTAATCAGAATCATCGGAACCGCAACCGCAATGCTTAACCACATGGAGGACTTAATCATGGCGACGATGGAATGTTCCACCCAAAGGAGTATCAAACCCACTATTAGAATGATCGCTCCTCTTATAGCGTGAAAAATCGCTTTTTCATAATAGCTCTCACGAGCTTGGGATATTATCATCGCTTGCTGAAGCATTTTTGACGCCTCTCTTGTCTCAACCTACGGCGATTTCCCTATGTAACACAAGCAAACCGCTAATCCTCGGAAGCAAATCCATTGGTCGATATTAGGACGGTTCCAATTTTCTGACTTGAGTATATCCATACAGCCCTCGCTTGTCAATAAGGCGATGGATGTAATGCCCAACGTTTTTTGAGTTTGCGCTCATGAAGTGTAATTATTTCCATTTGATAGCGGTATAATATGACTAATAGACGTTTTCGGTCATTAGTCAGAAGGGCAATTGATGCGCACCCATCGTTTTGAAACCGATATCCGATCCATTATCCTTGACGCAGCGGAAAAGTTAGTCGAGCGGTATGGCTATAAAAAAACGACAATGGAGGATATCGCCAGAGAGGCCGGCACCGGAAAAGGCACCCTGTATCTCCACTTTAAAAACAAGGAGGAGCTGGCTTTTTCCATCTTGGACAGGGAAACGGCGAAGGTGCACGCCAAACTGGAGACAATCGCACGATCCTCGGACTGCCCGGTGAATCGTGTGAGAGCTATGCTGCTCGTGCGAGTGATGGAGCGGTTCGATAGCGCCCAAAAATACGCGCAGAGTTTGGACGATCTCTTAAGCACCCTGCGAGTCGAACTTCTGCAACGTAGAAGCCAATATATTGAGAGGGAGGCTCGTATTATCGCCTTGGCGGTAGAGGATGGCATCAAGGATGGCTCAATTAAGTGCCAGGATGCATATCGCACCTCCCAACTCCTTTTAATGGCGACAAGCTCTCTCCTTCCACACAATCTGAGTCCAAAGGAATTAGGGGGAAGAGAGGAGATTCTTTCGAAGACGATACAAATCGTGGACCTAATGTTCCTTGGTTTGCTATCGGAGTTCCAAAGGAAAAGCTATCAGTCCAACACTTCCGCCGACACAATCATGACGAGCTATGCGATGCAAAATGACATGAGAACAATTGAATGCTAAAGTTGAAAAAAAACGAGGCTCGTCACCCATCCGCATGAGCCCGAATATGGATATGAGACGTTTATTGTAACAATCTGAATTGGAGAATAAATATGGCTTCCGAATCTAATCCTGATGCCAACCAACCGAATACCGAGCCCGCAAGCCCACCCGCATCTCCAAGCAATGGAAACGGCGGGTTCAAAAAAAGAATGGTCGTGATCCCCATTGTGACGATATTGGTTATATTCGGGGCGATTTACGGATATCACTTCTGGCGTTTCATAACCACTCACGCGGACACGGACGACGCCTACCTCACCACCGACGTAATCCAGATTTCCCCTCAGGTTTCCGGAACCGTCAAAAAGGTCTATGTGGAGGATAACCAGTATGTGAAAAAGGGCGATCTGATAGTGTTGCTGGATGATTCCACCTTTCGTGCGGCGTATGAGCAAGCCAAAGCGAACCTTGACGCAGCCATTGCTGCAGCAAAAGGCGCAGGGGTCAATGTGGCTCTCACCTCCGAAACGGGCAATGCTCAGATCATGCAGGCTGAAGGCGGTTTGGGACAGGCGAAAAGCGGCATCCTTGCAGCTCATGCCAACACGCTCGCAGCTAAGGCGGGGGTGAAATCCGCCCAGGCGAACGCCGCAAGCGCCTTGGCCGCAGTGCAGACGGCGCAAGCCACGTTGAACGCGGTGCAGGGGAACCTCGCACAATCCAAAGACGCCGTGACGGGAGCCGAGGCTCAGTTGCAAACGGCGGAGGCTGCGGTGAAGACGGCACAGGCGAACATGGCGTCCATCGAGGCTCAGGAAACCAAGGCGAAAAGGGATGTGCAACGCTACACCGGATTAAGGGCTCAAGGAGCCGTGAGCGAACAAACGCTGGATCAGGCCGTTGCAACCTATAAATCTCTTGATGCCCAGGTTCAGGCTGCTAAAGAGCAGATCGCTCAGGCTCGCTCCAATGTCAGTTCCCGTCAAGCCGAGTTAAGCTCCGCAAAACAAGCGGTGTCCGCTGCGGAAGCCGCCGTCAAGGAGGCGCAGGGAACCATCAACATGCGTAAGCAAGAGGCTTTCGCCGCGCAAGCGCAGATCGGACAAAGCTATGCGGCGTATGTTGCAACGAAAAGAAACGTGATGATCTCCATGTCACGACGCAAACAAGCCACCGGTTCGCTCTTTCAAGCGAAAACGGCGCACACCCAGGTTCGCTTAAGCAAAACCGTCCAGTCGCAAGCGTTGGCGAAAATCGAGCAGATGAGAGCGGCGCTCCACGAAGCAGCCATCGAACTCGCTTACACCCGCATCTACGCACCATGCGATGGAAGAGTGAATAAAAAGACCGTGGAACAGGGGGAGTTGGTATCCATTGGCACTCCTCTGATGGCCTTGGTGCCTCGAAATGATGTTTGGGTCGTCGCCAACTACAAGGAGACACAGATGCCGGGAATTCTTCCGGGCGACAAGACGACGATTCAGGTGGACGCCATACCTGGTCGCACATTTACCGGCGAGGTGAACAGTATCGCGGCGGCATCCGGAGCCACCTTCGCACTGCTACCCCCGGATAACGCCACCGGTAACTTCACCAAAGTGGTGCAACGTATCCCCGTCAAAATCGTGTTTGACCCCGGACAACCGGATATGGATCAACTCCGGGCGGGGATGTCGGTGGAGACATCGGTCGCCACAAAGTGAAAGTAATAAGGGGGAGTGCCCATCCTTAAACTCCCCCAAACCATTATCATGTCCGTACCTTCCATAAAACAATCAGCTGTCAATTACGCCGGATACACGGAAGCCGCGCGTTGGATGGTGCTCTTCGCTCTCATGCTGGGCTCCATTCTCGAAGCTTTGGACACCAGTATCGTGAACGTGGCGATTCCCACAATGATGGGGAACTTCGGAGCAACGGTGGATGAGATCAACTGGGTATCCACCGCCTATATGATTTCCAACGTGGTTATTCTCCCTCTCACCGGCTGGCTGTCTGCCTACTTTGGCAGGAGGAACTACCTCGCCGGATCCATCATACTCTTCACCGTTTCGTCATTTTTCTGCGGAATTTCCACTAGCCTAAACATGCTGATCCTCTTTCGAGTGTTGCAGGGTGTGGGTGGCGCGGCTCTCCTGTCCACAGCGATGGCGACTCTTCTGGAGATATTCCCGCCCGAGCAACAAGGCATGGTTTTAGGGGTCTTCGGCATCGGGGTCATGACGATCCCCACCATCGGACCCGCAATAGGGGGGTGGATTACCGATAACTATTCCTGGAACTGGATTTTTTTCATCAATATCCCCATAGGCATCCTTTCGGCGACACTCACGCTCCTTTTCATGCGGGATTCGATCCATGCTGAGAGAGGCGCATCCAAGGTGGATTGGTGGGGGATGCTTTTTTTAACCATAGGGCTTGGCTGTCTGCAAACCTTCCTTGAAAAGGGGACCAGAGAGGACTGGTTCCAGTCAGACCTCATCTGCTGGCTCTTCACCATTGCTATCATTAATTTGATCCTGTTGGTTTGGCGCGAGCTTAGCATCGATTACCCTGTGGTCAATCTTCGCGCATTGAGAAATCGCTCGCTCTCCGCCGGATCCGTTATCTCAATCGTCATAGGCGTAGGATTGTATGGCAGCATCTTCCTGTTACCCCTCTTCCTGCAGAATATTCGCGGCTACACCGCCTTCGACACGGGGAAAATGCTTATCACCATGGGGGTTGCGTCCGCAATTTCCATGGGTGTTGTGGGGAAACTCACCAATCGCTTCTCCGCTAGAAGTCTGGTGGCGGTGGGTTGCCTTAGCTTTTTAGCGGCGATGTATCTTCTGAAATCGATCACAATGAATACCGGACCGGAACAGATATTCAACGTTTTTCTTCTGGAGGGATTCGCTCTTGGATTGTTATTCATCCCGTTATCTCTCGCGACACTTGGCGGACTGGAGGGGCAGGAGATGGCGGATGGTTCTGGAATATTCAACCTAACCAGACAATGGGGGGGCAGCCTCGGCATCGCCCTGCTCTCCACATACCTGGATCACCGTGTATCATATCACCGCGCCATCCTTGTAAACCATGCGAATATTTACAACCCTCTTCTTCGCGAGCGAATCCAGGCATACACGCAGTACCTCATGCACTCCGGATCGCCCTTCATCGTAGCCTATCATCAGGCGTTCGGCATCCTGGATGGGGTGATTCAGCTGCAATCCAACATTCTCGCCTTCGAGGACGCCTTTCTCGTCATCGGTGTAGCATTCATCCTGATCCTCCCCCTGCTCCTTTTCTTAAGGAACACCAAAGGGGGAGGTGGCGTAATGATGCATTAATATCTATCCTGCATCTTCCTACATCATAAAACGTCGATTGCTAAAAAATGCGTTTTAGAGGGTAAATAATAGTTCACAAAACGCGTTTGGTTTTTGAATTTACCGGTTTCATATTACATTGTGACGAAATCGACACTCAGAAGGATGAGCCCCCTATGAATACCGATGTCCCAGCCAAAAGATGGATGCATATCATCCCAGTGGCGATGGTGATGTACATCCTGGCGTATATGGATCGAATCAATGTTGCGATGGTGTTGCCCTATGTCGACAAGAGTTTTGGACTGACGAGCGCGGATGCAGGTTTCGCAGCGGGCATTTTCTTCGTTGGATACATGGTATTGCAAATCCCCGGAGGCATACTCGCAAGCCGCTGGGGAGCGCGGAGAGTTGTCGCGGTCTTGATGGTTTTATGGAGTCTTTCCGCCATGGCGACAGGGATGGTTCAAACGAGAAATGAGCTCTATGTCGTCAGGTTTGTTGTAGGCGTTTTCGAGGGCGGCGTGTGGCCTTCCGTATTGGTGCTATTGTCCACATGGTTTCCCCAAAAGGAAAGGGCGCGAGCTAACGCTTTTTGGATGATTTGCATGCCAGCCTCAGCGGTCATCATGGCGCCGATCACGGGCTGGCTGTTAACACTTGTTTCGTGGAGATGGGTGTTCATATTGGAAGGTTTGCCTCCTTTGATCTGGGTTGCGGTTTGGTGGCTGTTCATCGCGGACCGCCCGAACATGGCTCGCTGGATTACCAATGAGGAGCGCGAATATATCGAGGAGCGCCTAAGTGCGGAAAACGCCGTTAAACCCGCTTCCGGAGGCTATGCCGCTGCGCTGTCCGATCGCAGAGTGCTTGGGTTGTCCATGGCGTATTTCTTTTGGATGGCGGGAATGTATGGATTCACCATGTGGGCGCCGAGTGTCGTCAAAGGGTTCAGCGCCTCGGAAGGCTCCTCCATCGTAGGATGGATCAGCGCCATTCCGTTCGCGTTTGCATTGGTAGCGATGATTGTCAATTCCGTTTGGTCTGATCGGAGAATGGACCGTCCGACTCACGTTTATGCGCCTTTGGTCGTGGGCATGGTGGGTCTAATCGGAGGACAATGCGTAGGGCGCTCTCCGATACTGGAACTGATATTTCTAATTCTCACCGCCATAGGAGTATATGCCCCGTTCGGTCCATTCTGGGCGATCCCCAGCGCCATGCTCACCACTGAAGTTGCGGGAGCGGGCATTGGAATCATTAACGCCATAGGCAACTTGGGCGGGTTCGCCGGCCCCTACATGGTCGGATATGTTCACCAGATAACCCATAATAATTGGACAGGACAATTCATCCTTGCACTGGCGTTGCTCGCCACGGGGATCATAACCATTGCAGCGTGCGGAAAGGTAGTCCTTAAAAAAGCTTGAATTATTCTAACCATCCATCCGTATTCCAGCGCACAACTCCCCTATTTTTAATCTATGATACAATTTAGACGGGGCCCCAATCCGATTCATAGGACAACATGAATGAACAATTTGGAAAAACGAGTGTTCCAATATCTAATGGACCTCAAGGAGAGCCGCAACTACTCCCCTCACACGATCCACGCCTACTCATGCGATCTAAACCAGTTCGCTCAGTTTCTCGCACTCAAGAAGATCGACAATATCGAGGATGTCAACCTCGCAATCCTTCGCGATTTTCTCTCATCCCTCTACCATCGCAACGCCTCGCGATCCACTCTCGCACGCAAAAAAGCATCGCTGAGCGCTTTTTTCCGCTGGGCGCGCCAAAAAGGCCATATCTTTCACGATCCCTCGAAGGGGCTTATGGCTCCGCGTAAACAACGCTCCCTTCCAAAGTTCCTTCAACAGGACGAAATGGAATCACTGCTGAACAGCCCCGACACATCCCCAGCCGGCCAGAGAGATCGGGTGGTACTGGAGGTTCTTTACGCAAGCGGCATAAGGGCGGGCGAGTTGGTGCGCATCGACCTGAGGGATATCGACTTGGAGGAAGGAGAAATAAGAATTCGACACGGCAAGGGCGGGAAGGATCGCATAGCTCTGATCGGATCAAGGGCGGCGGCGGCTATCGAACGATACCTAAAGGATGGACGAATACGCCTGGCATCTCATTGCCGCAAGGGGGAAAGCGCGGCGCTCTTATTAAATAAGTTCGGCGAGAGAATCTCGGATCGCGGAATAAGACGAATTTTTGACCGGTACGCCGACGTTACGGGAGAGAGGCTTAAGATCACCCCTCATGTTCTGCGTCACACATTCGCCACTCATTTGCTTGAAAACGGCGCCGACTTGAGAGCGGTACAGGAGTTGCTGGGACACGCCGACCTCTCCACCACAGAAATCTACACCCATGTCACACAAACGCGTATGCGAGAAGAGTACGATCAGGCGCATCCCAGAGCAAGGAAGGACACCTAAGGAGACAGAGAAGCGGCGCGAGGATTCGGGAGCATTTCGACGAAAGTCGAAAAAGAGGAGTGTGTTGCACAAATGTATTTGAACCGCACACTGATACAACATATGCATATTCAAGCCATTATATATCGAATATATTGTATGCGCACTGATTCTGATTATATTTATGCAACACACTCAGAGATACGATATAAATAGTTTGTAACCTTCCAAGCAATGGCAACGTCTTATTCGCGTTCATCACTCACACTCAGGAAGGATAGACGCCATGAAAAAAACCGCATTTGGAATATTATCGGTTATCCCGTTGCTGTTATGTCTTCCGCTCGCGATCGCCCTCGCGCAGGGAAACAACTCATTAATTCCCTCTCCATTGGAGGTGCGCATTATCGGTCAAAACCGATGGCTTATCGGAAGCCCGGTGGCGTTGCGGATCATCGTCACCAACCATCAAACGGGCAAGCCGGTCGCCTCCACTGTGAAACTTACTCTCGCCTCAACCGGTCAGGGACACCCAACTTGGCACCTCATAACCTCCAAGACGGATTCCCTTGGCACATTGGATGCGAAGCTCAAGGTTCCCCCTACCTCTCCAGGCTCCTACACACTTAACATGGATATCGCGTCGGAGCTCGGGGCGGATAAACTGAGTCTGCCTATCACGTTAACCAAAGGGGCGCGAATCCTCCTCACATGCGACAAGCCGCTCTATCAGCCCTCCCAAACCATCCACATGCGCGTGCTGGCGATGGACGAAGGGACAAATCGACCCATATCCGGAGAGCCTGTGACATTCGAAGTGGAGGACGCACGCGGAAACAAAGTCTTCAAAAACACAGGGAACCTCTCTCGATACGGCGTGGCGTCGGCGGATTTCGTCCTGGCGGATGAGGTCAACATGGGCGTATTCACTCTGCGAGCAATCCTGCCGGACGCCAGCGCAGAGAAAAAGGTGGAGGTCAAGCGTTACGTCCTGCCCAAGTTCAAAATCACTT
Source organism: bacterium (assembly GCA_021811565.1). Lineage (GTDB taxonomy): Bacteria > Armatimonadota > Chthonomonadetes > Chthonomonadales > CAJBBX01 > DTKV01. The sequence goes on from JAJZOL010000002.1 coordinate 8,070, forward strand.
TCACACCGGACAAGGAATGGTACCTGCCCGGTGAAATACTGCATGGAACGGTGCACGCTGAATACTTCTTCGGCAAACCCGTGGCGGGTGGAACGGTCACGACGAAGCTCTCCACAATGGACGTGACCGTTTCGGAGTTGAAAGATATCACGGGAAAGACGGATGAGAACGGCAATTGGAAATTCGATTATGAACTGCCGCTCAACTTCATAGGCCAGCCTCTCTCCCAAGGTCAAGCATCTCTCGACGTCAATATTAATGTGAAGGATACGGCTGAGCAATCACAGGAGATGGATAGGATCCTTCCCGTGGTGAAAGACCCCATCTCGATTGTGACCGTCCCCGAGACCCAAACCATCGTGCCGAATGTGAAAAACCGTCTCTATATCAGCGCGGCGTCACCGAACGGGGAACCTCTCAAGCATATCACATTGAACGCCTCACTGGATAACGGTGCGCAAAGCCAAAAGCTTGAAACGGATGATTTGGGCATAGCCGTCTACGAGTTCATCCCCGTGCCAAAGCATGATTACAAGGTTATGATCAATGCGGTGGACCAAACGGGGCGTAAAATGCAATATGAAACCACGCTGAAGCAATCCTCCATTTCCGAAGGGATTATTCTTCGAGCGAACCAAACCATTGCGAAAGTTGGGCAAAAAATACGGTTCACTGTCCTTTCGTCCATTAAATCCGGTTCCGTATATCTGGATGTGCTTAGAGACAACCAAACCATACTGACCAAGGCGATGGATATCAAGCAAGGCGAAGGTCGCTTCACACTAATCGCAACCCCGGATATGACGGGCACCATCCGCGTAGACGCCTACCAGATACTGCCTAACGAGGATATCATTCGTGACATGCGTACGCTCATCATCTCGCCTGCGGATGATCTCAAGATAACCGCAACTGCGGATCAAGCGGTATACAAGCCCGGGTCCGACGCAACCATTAAGTTCCTAGTCAGGGATTCTCAAAACAGGCCGATCGCCGCTGCACTGGGGCTTTCCGTGGTGGATGAAAGTGTTTATGCACTTGCGGAGTTGCAGCCCGGTCTGGAGAAGATATATTTCACATTGGAAAGGGATTTGATGGAGCCCAAGTATGAGATACACGGACTGAAACCAAGCTTTCTCATTCACCCACCATTGCGCAGGGATATCGTCTTTACCAACCCTGAAAAACAACGTGCCGCCGCAATGCTCTTCGCCGCAGTTCCGGAAAAGCCATCCGATACCATTAACACGAATACATGGATGCAACATTGGGAGGCAATTCGCGCCAAAGCCGTCACGATTATGCAACACAGTTGGCAACAAATAAGGGACGCAATCGCTCAATACGATAAGAATAATCAGGCTCCCCTTACGGATAAAAACGCATTATCGGCGTTGCATCAAGCGGGTTTTCTCACAACGCAACAGACCTTGGACCCGTGGGGGCATCCTTACAGAATTAACTCAGGCGGCGTCTTTCCACGTATGGGATACTTCACCCTCTCCTCCGCAGGACCGGATGGCAAATGGAATACGGAGGACGACATCACTGATATCACCCCATGGGAAGGTCCTATCAGAAGAATGGGATTTGAGGGTGGCATCGGTCCCGTCATGATGCCCCGGGGGGGTGGAATCGGAGGGTTCGGCGGCCCAATGGTATTGGAGGAGAAAGCCGCCGTGCCAATGATGAGACTGCCTGCTTCAGACGCGGCGATCAATACGGTAAATCATAGTGCGTCAAATGTCGCGCGGCAAAACACGGCTCCGCGAACCAGAGAGTATTTCCCTGAAACCATGTATTGGAATCCAACCCTCATCACCGATGATGGCGGACGGGCGGAGATTAAAATTCCTATGGCGGACTCCATCACCACATGGCGCATGAGCATGTTGGCGGATTCGGCAACGGGACTGCTTGGCAGCGGAGATGTCTCAATCAAGTGCTTCCAACCGTTCTTCGTGGATATCGATCTGCCGATCTCCCTCACTGCGAACGACCAAGTGAGCATACCCGTGGCTCTCTACAACTACCTCAAGGAACCACAGACGGTCACTTTAACTCTATCCAAAGGGGACTGGTTCACCGTTTCAGGATCATCCACGGTGAAAATCCTCATGAACCCGGGGGAAGTGAAGGTGCACTACTTCCCGATTACTGTGCAGCGGCTCGGAAACCATGCGTTGAAAGTCACAGCAATCGGCCCGAAATTCTCCGATGCGATCCAGCGCAATATTCAGGTGCTTCCGGACGGCAAGGAGATGAGATCCGTTATTAATGACTCTCTGGCGGGTTCGGTTCTAAAGACCGTGCCGATCCCCGCCGACGCAATACCGGACGCATCGAATCTCTGGGTGAAGCTCTATCCGGGAGTTTTCAGTCAAGTGGTTGACGGCTTGGATTCGCTGTTGCGCATGCCCAACGGCTGCTTCGAGCAAACCAGTTCGACCACCTACCCGAACGTACTGATTCTGAACTACTTGAAGAGCATTAAAAAGATAAATCCTGAAATTCAGATGAAGGCGGAAGGATATATCAACATCGGCTACCAAAGACTTGTAACATTTGAATGCAAATCGGGCGGGTTCTCGTGGTTTGGAAACGAGCCCGCCAACCAGATACTCACTGCGTATGGGTTGCTGGAGTTCACCGACATGTCCCATGTCTATAATGTGGACCCCGCCCTAATCAATCGTACAGCGCAATGGCTTGCGAACCAGCAAAACGCGGACGGCTCATGGCTTGAGACTCATCAGGGCATCGCGGAGGGAATTATCAACCGTCAGACCGGAGCCTTAAGGACCACCGCTTACGTCGGATGGGCTTTGAATGAATCCGGTTACCAAGGGCCTGCGCTTCAAAAGGGGCTGGACTATGTGAAAACGCACCTATCGGAGGCGAAGGATCCTTACACTTTGGCGGTGATCCTCAACTTCCTTGACGGAGCCGCAAAAGGAGACGCCATCACGGACAAGGTGGCAAGCGATCTCATCTCCCTTGCGAAAACGGACGATAAGACGGCGTGGTGGGAAAGTGATACCCAAACCTTCACCGGGGCCGTGAAAGCGTCCGCCGACTTGGAGACCACCGGGCTAGCCGCTTATGGGTTAGTGAGATGGGGCGGTAATCCGGCGTTTGCGAACAAGGTGCTTGCCAAGCTGGTGCAAAGCAAGGATAGCTATGGCTCTTGGAGCACAACACAAGGGACGGTTTGGTCGTTGAAAGCGCTCCTCTACGCAAGCACGAATGGTACTGGAACCGCCAACGGCAAAGTGACCATCGCCGCGAATGGAACTCAAGCGACCACCATAGACATCACGCCGGAAAACAGTGATGTGATGCATCAGGTGGATTTGACCCAATACCTCAAACCCGGCGATAATCAAATCAGCCTCCAATTCCAAGGCAAGGGTAACCTCTCCTATCAAATTGTAGATAGATACTACGAGCCTTGGAATAGAATGGCGATTCCGGTGCGCCCTATTCTCTCCATTGATGTGAATTACGACAAGCGTCTGCTAACTCAAAACGACATTGCCACCGTGACCGCCACTGTGAAAAACATGACCGGAGAGGTGGCGGAGATGCCGCTGATCGATTTAGGGATTCCTCCAGGGTTCACCGTTCTTCCGGATAAGTTGGACGCTCTCGTAAAGCATGGAACCATCAGCAAATATACGCTGGCCGCACGGCAGGTGATTATATACATGCAGAAGCTTGATCCGGGGCAACAGGTCGCCATCTCCTATGATGTGCAGGCGAACTACCCTATAAAAGCCCTCACGCCTTTAAGCAAAGCCTATCCATACTACAATCCCGAGGATGTGGCAATCTCCTCGCCGCAGCAAATTACGGTAAGGTAGAAGATCGTGGTATGATGCTGGTTCATGTTGACTAAGACACACAGGAGACGGGATTCCTTTCATCCCGTCTCGCTTTTTAGTATTTAACGCAAAATGATTATCCTCTGTTTACCGCGTATGCGCAAAGAATTTCACATTTGCCTTAATCCTCGATTAAAAA
>JAJZOL010000163.1 GCA_021811565.1 bacterium
CAGGTCGGGAATGGTGCGCAGCGACTGGGGATAGTTCTGATCCAACCAAGAAATCACATCGATATTCTCACGGCTCATAAAATCTAGTTGCGAGGAATCGGGGGCGTAAGAGGAATCCAGCACGCGCATTGAAAACCGATCAGTCATACCCTTAACCGAAAGGATATGAGTTTCCGAAGCGTTGAAGATATCCTCCGGATTACCGAAGTATTCCAACAAATCCACCCCGAGGCGGGGTGGAAGTTGGAGATTTGCCATGCGAAGCCATAAATCCTTCATGGGATGCGCTTCCTTTGTGATCAATCAAATGAAAATCATACGATCAATAAAAATACAATCGCTATTATCGATAGCCGCCGCCATAACCACCATAGCCGCCATATCCGCCTCTGCGGTAACCGCCGCCGTAACCACCATAGCCGCCACCACGGTAACCGCCTCTTCCGCCGCGATAACCACCGCCATAGGGATTGTTTCCCCCATAGGGGTACCGACGATTGTTGGGCTGAGTGACAACATTGGGTTTCACGGTTTTGGCGATGCTGTTATCCACGGTGAAACTCCATGTCTTCGTGGCGACATTTCCTCGCCAATCAGCGACGGATAGGGTGATCACATGCCGCCCGTTAGTCATGGGGTGAACCGCGCTGGCGTCCGTCGGAGCGACGGTCTCATATTCCAAAAGACAGGTGCTCGGGTCGTACGTATAACCCGGCTTATCGCTCGGTTGGTCTGTGTATTGATCTCTCTCAGGTTTCCTTGGAATTGTATCTCCGTCGATAGTGAAATGGATGCTATCCGGATTTACACCGGAGCCAACATCCTCGATCTTCGCCTGGAAGTGGACAGGCGGTGTACCATTAATAATCCATCCTATTTCCGGCACTACATCGCTGATAACCGGCGGAGTGGTATCCAAAGCGGAATTGCTGAATTTTGTAAGGGTTCCATCATCCGTCAAAACGTACAAGGAGGAGCCATCCGCAACGGGCGCCGCTCCGACATTCGCATAATCGGGAATATAATCCGGATTTGGGGTGGAGGGAGCTATGTCGTAAATCCATTTGATTGCACCGGTTTGCGTGTCAATTGCGTAAAGCAACCCCTGAATGGTTCCAACAAATAATAGGTTGCCGCAAATCGTCGGCGGCGCGATAACATCGTATTTTACCTTGGGCCATTTTTTCCACAGAACTTGTCCCGTGGTGGGATTGAAGGCGTAAACGGTATGGTTATCGGATACTACATAAATCCCCTGTGCTGAAATGGCGGGGCTTGCCGCAATATCATCCGGGAGTAGCTGGGTCCATTTACTGGCTCCGCTTCGTGCGAAAAGACAGTGCAACCTGGATCCGCTCGGAACATATATGAAATCCCCTTGAGCCAAGAGATTGATTCCTTGAACGCTATCGGATAATCGGTAACGCCACGTTTCCCGACCAGTCGCCAAATTTGCGGCATGCACCACCTGATCCAAGGAGATAGCGAAAATCATGTCATCCGTGATGCAGGGAGATCCTTGTATCTCATCGTTAGCCTTGAAGCCCAGCCAACTTTTCACCTGATCGCCAGTTTTCGCATCCACCGCGTAAAAATTACCTGTCTCGTTTCCAAAATAGAGCACTCCTTGATAAAGAATAGGAGAGCATCCGATGCTGCTGTGCGTGTCGAAAATCCAAACCTCGGCGCCGGTATCCTTGCGCAATGCGTAAAGCTTTCCGTTATCCGCGCCGAAATAGATCATCGTATCCCCGATGGCGGGAGTGGTGTGAATGCCGGCGGTTAACGGAGCGTCGGCGGGATATTTCCATTCCAATGCGCCGGTTTTTTTATTCAGAGCGTACACGCGGCTTGCGGAGATGAAATAGACTGTGTCGCCCGAGACCGCAGGGCTGCAAGGATTATAGGGAGACATCTTGGAGGTGTATTGCCAATCAACTGATAGAGGCAGAGTGACATCCGCATTGTAATCCCCGGATTGCGTAATGTCTCCCCTGGCCATTGGCGTATCCGCTTTGACCCCTGTAACCGATAGAGCAAACAACATACACGTTATAACTCCAACCCACGCGCTGAGCGTCATTATAACGGTGCGTTTAAGCTGATTATTCATATGCATGGTAGTCATTCATCTCCCTTTGGAGTAGGAACTTATGAGGATTGCCGGCTAGTGAACGGCGTGGTGCGCATACACCACATAGCCAGACAAAAACGAACCGTGAAAGACACGTTCGTATCTCCTTGTACCAGTATAGCGAAACGGATTTATCCTGTCAAGTACCAAATGGAAAGATATGAAACTCAATATCATATACATCGATATTTCCGCTTGATAGGTATTATTTTCCAAGTTAAGTTTATACGGATGGAATCAGCTTTTTCATATCCCATACTTATGATTCCCGTCCTTGGATTTTACAAAAACAGGTGCGGAACGAGCAATCCATTCGTATTGAATGGTGACTTCATATGGATGCGCATTCGATGCGCCATGGAATAGTCTTTCAACGTTTTCTCTTTAATCTTTCGAGAGGGCTTCACTCCATATGGAGAATTTGATGCATCTCTCGAATAATACATCAATAGGAGTTTCTCATGCAAGGGATAGATCAGGATGGATTATCCGTTCATTACCGCCTTAGCCAGGAACAAATTGAGAGCTATCAAACCGAGGGCTATCTTTTATACCGTCAACCTGTTTTTTCACCGAGCAAATTCTCGAGATTGAAGAATATTTTTGAAGAGGATTTGCGAAATTACGGTGAGGATAAGCTGGACACAATTCATTTCCGAGACGAACGGCTTTTGGAATATCTGCTATCCGATGAAGTTTTGAATATAGTGGAACCTCTGGTGGGTCCGAACATAGGGTTGTGGAGCAGTCACTTCATCTCAAAACCTCCACATACAGGCAAAGCCACCCCATGGCATGAGGATTCCGCCTATTGGAAAGGCAGAATATCCACCATGGCTGGGATATGCACTGTCTGGCTGGCGATGGATGCGGTAATGCCCGAAAACGGATGCATGCGCGTCATTCCCCGCACCCATTCCGGCGGTTTTTCCGAATACGAGCCAGTGGATGCATCAAAGAATATTTTCGACGCGCAAATCAAACCCAACCTGATAGATGAATCAAAAGCGGTCTATTTCACGCTCAATCCGAATGAATGCAGTTTGCATGAGGCTCGGCTCATCCATGGCGCCCAAGCGAACACTTCGGATAGGCGCCGTGCGGGGTACACCATGCGATATTTTCCAACGTCCAGTTATATCATCCCCGAAACGAACAATGGACACTTGATATGGCTCGCACGTGGAAAGGATATTGCAGGCAACAAATATGTAAACTGAATGTCACCCTCATGCGGCTTGAGATTGGGTAGCGAGGATTTCCTCCGCCAAGTCTATATTGTTCAACGCCTCCCGATGGTTCGGCTTCAAGGCGAGAACTCGCCGCCACGCCTGACAGGCGTTTTGATATTGCTTCAGTTGAAAGAAACAGTTGCCAAGCACGAAGAATCCTCCCGCATTGCCTGGGTCTCTTTTCAATCCCTCTCCTAAGAATCGCGCGGATTGCACATATAGACCCTCTTGATATAAAAGATCCGCAGCGTTGAAATAGGCATTGGAGCATTGAGGATTGGCAAGGATCGCTTGCGAAAAGCTTTTCAATGCGGTATCCTTCTCACCCATTTTAATCAACACTCTCCCAAGGTTTATCTTGAGATCCGCAGAGGTTGGATCCATTTCCACCGCCTTCCGATACGCCGCCAACGCTTCTTCATATTGCGCCAATCGATCCGCGCAATCAGCGAAACGCGCCACCACCCGGCTCATGCCTTTTTCACCCTTGTACGCCCGCAAGAGATGAGGATAAGCGTCAAGATACTCCCCTCTGTCATAGTGCAGAACGCCAAGTCGCACAAGGCCCTCCTCATGCCCCGGGGAGACCTCTATCAGCCTTTGCAAATAAGGGATCGCCTCCTCATCCCTTTTCTGCTCCATCAGTGCATCCGATAGGAAGAATAATCCGTCCTCAAATGTTGGCCTCTCATCGACGGATTCCCGTGCGTATCGCTCCGTCGATTGCCAGTCCTTGCGTGCGTGTGAGACTAAAGCAAGCCCGAACAAACATTTATAACCTGAAGCCGCACTGTCGCCTATTTGGACAAAGGAGGAGGAGGTCTGACCGCGTTTTCGAGCCAGCTTGAAATGACGCTCCGCCATATCAAGCATCCCCTTTTGAAGATAAGCATGGGCTTTTTCGAAATCCAAGCTGGAGGATTTTATCCCCATTTTTTCCGCACGGTCAGCCACGGCTATCATTTCATCGAATCGATGCAAGTTATGCAACGATGCGACCCATGTGGAGTAGAGTGTTATGACATACTCTTCTGCGAAGGATAGTCCCTCCGCCGCTTTCTCCAACCAGTGAATCGCCTCCTCATATCGTTTTGAAGCGAAATAGGCATTCCCGAGGTTGAACATATTGAACCCGCGAAGCCCAGCAAGATTCTCATCATCCACATCCCGATGCAGCATGCGGATGAACCTTTCATACTTGTTCCTTCCCTCCATTAGGTCATCCAAGTATCCGAAATGACTTAAGTTCACATGAGACATCACAAACTGATATCCAATGGAATGCAGGGAAGGCATTACCTGTTCGTGCACTCTGCCAATGAATCGCGTTTCGGGTGTTATACGGAACAACCGTACGGCGCGATGCCAAAAAGCGTCCGGATTACTCCTGTCACCGATATAGTTGCGGATATTCACCATGAAGCCGCCGGTATTGTCCGCAGCGTTGGTGATTAGGGAACGAACAAGGTCTTTCTGTCCCTTATCCAATCGCTCATCTGCGTCTATCCACAGCGCCCAGTTCCCAGTCGCTTTGGCGAGCGACGCATTGCGCGCTTCGGAGAAATCCTCATTCCATGGAATGTCGATGCAAACAGCGCCATACTCTTTTGCAATCCGCATGGATCCGTCAGTTGAGCCTGTATCCGCGATAACGATCTCATCTGCCACATCCTTGACACTTTCCAAACATTCGCGAAGATATTGCTCCTCGTCCTTCACGATCATAATCACCGATAGCTTGGACTTTGGCCTGGAATTCGAAATCTCCTCGCGTAAGAGGGCATCCGTCCGAAGCGTCAACGCTTTCAATCGCGCGTATTCGGGATCTTTTTTGGCTTTGCCCTCAGTCCGGCCTTTGCGAATCCTACGAGCCTCCTTAACGATAACGGCCCTGATTCGCTCCACCGTCCGTCTTATTTCGGGGCTATCCGGAGATAGCGCGATTGCGGCTAATGCGTGCTCCATCGCTTCCACATACGCCCCTTTTTCCAAGAGAACGAATGCCAGATTATGAGAAAAGTCGCGGTTGTCCGGGCAGTTATCCAGTCCGTGACGAAACGCCTCCTCCGCCTCCTTCATCCCTCCTAATTTCATGTGTGCGACCCCGCGGGCGTTCCACAAATCCCAATCATCGGGACGCTCCTTCAAGCATTCGTCTATCTGGATCAGCGCATTCTCCCATCTGCCGGAACGCGTAAGAGCGATCGCCTCTTGCTTTTTATCCTCGTAATTAGCGGTTTTCTCGTTTATTTTCAGTCCCATGGATCACTCCTTTTCTTCATGCGGCGAGCGGAAATTGTGAAAAATCAAAGCAGCGGAGAGAGTAACGCTTCTCAAGATGCGTATCCAGCGATCCTCCGCATAAAGGGATGTAAAACTCCCCTTCCAACGCCACACTATTGATGATTTCAATTTCGGGTGTGTTTTCAGGCCTTATATTTTGTTCATCCAGGTAATCCGACACAATTTGTAACACCTGGCGAGTATCGCTATTTGTCAAATCCCCTGCGTAGAGCGATAGGAGGCAATCCCTATTACCGGAGTGAGATTGGATATAGGTATCCAAAAGCGGCATCCAGGTTCCGGGGTTCTCCCAATCAGGGGCGGCGAACCATCGCATTTCACGATCCGATTGGCAGGGTTTGGAGGAGCTGAGTTCCACGAAATAGGCGGAGAGAGTGGGAGAGGATATGCGGCATGTCATTCCGCTCTGGAAAGCGAACCTATTCGCAGCTTGAAGCATGGATGCATTCAATCTCCAGGCGTAAAACAGCATCACCCCCGTCGGGGATATCTTTGGTTGCCATTCATGCAAGATACGCAGATATCCATCGAAGGTATTTATTTCACTTATGACAAATAAATCCACGCTTTCCGGCTCATATTCCGCGATAGCTTCGAAAATCTCCTTGCGTGATATCGCAATGATATGCTCGATAGCGCTTCGTTTCAAGTGCTCCTTGATAGTCCCGTGCGACTGCCCTCTCATTTGTGCGTGATCACGACCGGTTCGTCTCTCCGAGCCTCCACTGAAACGACGATATTGAACTTGGTTTTTATTCTGGGCCTTGAGTCCCATTCCGATGATCACGGCGGGACGCGTATCTTCGCCTCCCAATTCAACCACTATCCCATCATCCGGCACCTTCACGCTGCATTCGAGAAGATATTCCATATCACGCATTTGCAGATCTCTGGAAATTACCCTAGGGATATCAATACGAACGGTAGGCGCACTGTGAGGATCCAATGATATGTTCTCCTCTTCATTGCGTACACAATGCAGGGAATCCAGTTTGATAAGAGACATATGATTTCACTCACCTTCTCATGGAATCACTCCGCTGGGTGACCCCTTCCCTCCGACCAATACAAAACTGTGATCCTTCAAGTCAGACAGATGCGTAATTGCTTTTCAGATATGTTTGTCCGTTTCGCAATGGCATTCTTCGTCTCATAACCTGAATTTTGCCATTCGCCATTCGGTCGAAGATCGCTTTTCGGATGGCGAACCGCATCTATGTAACACTTGGCTCGGGTAATATCGCTAAAACCCTGATTTATATTTCGGCTGAAAGCAGGTAAAAAAACAGGTTAAAAAAAGATGCTGACATGGAATTGGCTATTCTCTGCAGGAATCCATCTTTCATAGCGGGAAAGACGATTTCGGAGAAGCCCATCACGAGGCGAAAAGGGGGAATTACGGTATATAGTTTGCAAAGAAAGCAAGCAATGGGTATTATAATTTCATAAGATCCGAACGCTTTATCATCTATTTCAGAACATCTCGTTATCCTTGCGCATGGAAGAATGCATTTCACCCGGTTCTTATTCGCGAAGAGATTATGGATACAATAAACCCGCCTGATAATCCCTACCGTGTTAATCGCGATTACACACTCGACGAATCGCTGAAATACTGTACGCGACTGGCGAAATCGCATTACGAAAACTTTCTGGTCGCCACTTTTTTCATACCCTCCGATCTGAAGCAGGATTTTTACAACCTGTACGCCTACTGTCGCATTTCGGATGACCTTGGCGATGAAAGCGGAGAAGCGGAGAAAGCTCTGCCGCTTTTGGACTGGTGGGAGGATGAGTTGAAGGCGTGTTACGAAGGAGACCCGAGACATCCTGTGTTCAAAGCTCTGCAGGTAACCAATCAACGACACAAAATCCCGATCGAACCTTATATCGATCTGCTCACAGCGTTTCGTCAAGATCAAATGGTCAAACGATACGATACTTACGAAAGCCTGCTGAACTATTGCAAATTCTCAGCGAATCCAGTCGGTCGCTTGGTTCTTTTCCTCTGCGGCTATTCCGATTCCCAACGGCAAAAGCTCTCCGACGCTACATGCACCGCCCTCCAATTGGCTAACTTTTGGCAGGATGTGGTGAGAGATTACGACATAGGCCGAGTATATATTCCCCAAGAGGATATGGAGCGGTTTCACGTAAGCGAGGAGGATATCGCTGCGAAACGTTTCACCCTTCAATTCGCGGAATTGATGAGATTTGAATGCGAAAGAACCATGGAACTGTTCCGGGAAGGGATGGCTTTGCGTTCCATGGTTAACCGAAAAGTGCGATTGGATATAGAGATGTTCAGCAGAGGCGGGATGGAGGTTTTAAGACTCATTAGAGATAGGAACTACGATGTGCTGACCGAGCGACCCGAAATTCCAAAATCACGACAGATAGCGATTTTACTCAGGAGGATGCTTTCCATATAACCCCCATGATTCGATCGAAGAACATAATCTTGGATAGATCTTACGACTATTGCCGCATGATCGCGAAAACTCAGGCGAAGAATTTTTATTACTCCTTCACCGTGCTTCCCCCTGATAAGCGGGCGGCCATGTGTGCCATATACGCATTCATGCGCTACTCCGATGATATTTCCGATGAAGACAGGTCCGACAAAAAGGAGATGATTTCAAGATGGCGCGCAGCATTGGACAAAGCTTTCACCGGAGAATATGGTGATAATCTCATCTTGCCTGCTTTTCATGACGTGGTGCGTAAGTACTCCATCCCGAGACGTTTTTTCTATGAGGTCATTGACGGGGCGGAGATGGACCTGTATAAAACCCGCTATGAAACATTCGAGGAGCTAAGGGAGTATTGCTATAAAGTCGCCGCCGTTGTTGGCTTGGTGTGCATTCATATTTGGGGTTTCTCCGGAGGCGAAGCCACATACTCTCTTGCGGAGACCTGCGGCTACGCTTTTCAGTTAACGAACATTCTGAGGGATGTGCGAGAGGATGCGGAGCGAGGAAGAATATATCTGCCTTTGGAGGACTTGCGGCGTTTCGGATTAAAGGAGGATGACATTCTGAACGGTAGCATGGATGAAAGGTTCACGGATCTTATTCACTTTGAAGTGGAACGAACGGATAAACTCTACACGGAGGCTTACCCATTGACGGAAAAAATCGACTTCGTGAGCCAATCCACATTCCTCATCATGTATCGTATCTATCATGGTCTGCTCGATAAGATACGCCAACAAAAATATGATGTTTTCTCGGATCGCGCCAGTTTATCCGCCGGCAAGAAGGCGGGCATCGTCGCCAAAGCGTGGCTCGATAGTCGCTTCAAATATAACGAGCGTCTGCTGAAGTTGTAAATATCACTCAACCATGATAGATCATACCTCTTCACGTCGTCCTGCCGGCGAAAAGGTCATTGTTATTGGCGGAGGAGTTGCCGGTCTTGCCGCCGCCGTCGCATTGGCGGAGGACGGTTTTCGGGTGACTCTGTTGGAGAAACGCGCCACTTTGGGCGGTCGGGCATCCTCCTTTACGGATCAGACCACAGGCGAAATGGTGGATAACTGCCAGCATATCACCATGCGCTGCTGCACCAATCTCGAGTTTTTTTACAGGAGGATCGGCGTTTGGGATAAAATTCGGTTTTATTCCAAACTCACCTTCCTCGATCAGCAAGGAAAGCCTGCGGTCATTCAAAACGGATCGCCATTCCCCGCGCCGTTTCACACTCTCTTCTCCTTCGCCCGATTCCATCCTTTAAGCCTTTCGGAGAAATCATCCGTAGCCAAAGCTCTCATCGCCATCCTAAGGGCTGGGACAAGTCCGAATAGGGATTCCGAGAGCATTGGAAACTGGCTGAGAAAACAGAAACAGCCTGAGAGGGCGATGGCGCACTTTTGGCGCCCTATCCTTGTGAGTGCTTGCAATGAGGAACCGGATCGCATCTCTTGCGAAATTGGATTCAAACTATTCCGAGACGGGTTCCTATCGAACGCAGAGGCGTACCAAATGGGGGTGCCGAGCGTTCGCCTAAGCGATCTTTATACACAGCCATCCATTGAAACCCTATCGGCTTTAGGCGCGGATATACAGCTCAAGATTCATGTCGACGCTCTATCAGTCGCCGACAGGAAGGTGGAATCAGTGACTCTATCGGACGGGACGACATTATCCGCAGATTTCTACCTTAGCGCGGTTCCCTTTGACATCATGCTGAAGATGCTCCACAGTGATATTAGGGAGGCGCCATTTTTCAAAGATATCAGTCTTTTGGAATATTCACCTATCACCGGAGTGCACCTGTGGTTTGACAAGCCATTTGAAGTTCGAGAACCGATAGCATTGTTGGATCGCGAAACGCAATGGATTTTTCCGAAAGAGAACACTCAGCCAGATGGGGCGGAATTATCAAAGGGAGGGGCTTATCTTGCATTGGTAGTAAGCTCATCGAAATCGTTGCTCTCTCTCTCCGCTGATGAAATCATTGATATCTGTTTGAAGGAGGTGCAAGAAGCGTTGCCGCAATCCCGTTCCGCTCGGCTATTGCACGGTCGGGTGATCAAGGAGAAGAAAGCGACTTTCGCGCCAATTCCGGGAGTGGAATCCCTCCGCCCCAAACAAACCACACCCATTGAAAACCTTTTCCTCGCCGGAGATTGGACTCGCACAGGTTGGCCCGCCACCATGGAAAGCGCCGCGCGAAGCGGATATCTGGCAGCGGAGCGGATAATGGAAAGGGCGGGACGTCCCAAGAGCCTGCTTCAACCGGATATGCCGCCATCTCGCCTCGCCAAGTGGTTTTTAGGGAAGTAAAAAAAGAGGCGACATCCCTGCGATCTGGGTTTGTCGCCTCATTTGCCTCTTGTTTTGAATTATGCGATAATCGGATCCAGTTTAGCGCGATTTCTGCGTGAAACCTGCTTGCCCTCAAGCAGTTTTCTCAACATAAGTCTGCCCCGATGGATTCGAGAACGCACGGTCCCAATACTGGTATCCATCACCTCTGCGATATCTTCGTAACTCATTCCCTCCACATCGCACAATAAAACCGCAGTTCTAAAGTCCGGAGGGATGATCTCCAGCGCCTTCTGCAACCGTTCGTCCATGGTGTCTCGTAGCATTTGATATTGCGGATCGCCCTCTTCATCCGGAAGTTCCAAGGTGAAATCATCATCCCCGTCGTTACCCGGTAAAGGCTGATCCAGGGAGATGGGCGCAAGCTTGGGCTTTCTGCGAAGTTTGTCCACAAAAAGGTTGGAGAGAATTCTGAAAAACCAGTTTTCAAAGGGCAAAGATCGATCATATTTGTCAAAGGAGCGAAATGCTCTCAGATAAGCTTCCTGTGTCAGGTCTTCAGCATCATCACGATTCCCCGTCATGCGATATGCCATGTTGTAAGCCTGTTTTTGAGTTCGGGAAATTAGAGTTTCAAATTCATGACGAGCGTCGAAGCTTCGTTCTACCGTCATTGTGTTCGCCATTTCTTTTCCTCCTGTTCATCAGCGCATGCAACTTCAAAATTGTACGTACCGTTCAGTCCTACCTATATGACGTAACTTAAGCGCATTTTGTTTCATTAGTTTAGATAAATATAAAAATATTTTTTTCAGCTAGCTATCAGTCTCACCAATAGCCTTGCGGACCTGCCGAAGTTTTCCACGTTCTTGTGGCATTTCGTAAGCAGATGCATTCCCTGGACGGTCTGTATGATTAATCCCGCCAAGTCCTCCGCTTCCATGTCCTTGCGAAACTCTCCGATAAGCTGCCCTTCGCGCACGAGATCGGCGATTCGGCATTTGAGGCTTTCAAACATGGAACTGAGCCTGCATCGAAACTTTTCACTGTGCTCGGACATCTCCGCAACTAAATTGCCAAAGGGGCATCCCCCCTTGTCCAATCGAGCCTCCTGAGCCTCCAGCGTGAGGGAAAGATATTTCTCCAACCTCTCAGTTGGGGACAACTCGTAATCGTCCAAAGTTCTTTCCAGCATCTTCTGGAAGTCCTCTTTGCGTTGGTCTATCACCGCCAGCCCCAAGTCTTCCTTGGTTTTAAAGTGATAGTAAAAATTGCTTTTACTTATACTCGCCATTTCGATGATATCATCCACGCTTGTGCCGAGATACCCATTTCGGTAAAACAGATCCTGCGCGGCGATAAGTATTTTGGTTTTGCTGGTCATGTTTGACATCCATATTAGTTAGGACTGGTACGTACTAATATGATAATCCAATTTAATTACAATGTCAATACCTTCTAAAAAAATTTTTATATTTATCTAAACTAATGAAACAAAATG
>JAJZOL010000246.1 GCA_021811565.1 bacterium
GGCCGGTGTTTCGCATAGGGATCGTCAGTGATATCTATTTCAATCATTGGAATATCACGTATATTATTCGATGCCGAAAATGCCCAACACTCTCGCCTTCGACTGAATGATCTGTTCCATGGAGTTGGATCAGGAATGTGAGGATATCGGAATGGATTTTATAAGCGGGCGGCTTTAAGGAATGAGGAATGAGGATTTAGAATAAAACCGCAAGACGGAATTCAAGCATCGTAATTTTGAAAAGCCATCTTATGTTGCCGCATCGACTGTTTATCGTAAGATCATTCCATTATCAAAAAAGCGCAGGTGGGGGAAGCTCCCGATCCTGCGCTCGATGAGTGTTGGCTGCCTGTTAACCTTTTTGTACTCGTAAGAAGCGTCTTTTCAACATCAAAGCCAACCCTGGGAAACCACCCGCAAGGAGGAAAGCTAAATCGCCGGGCTCCGGAACGGCTGTTGAGGGATTCTGCCTGATTCCAAGCTGGTTGATGGCGAAGCCCGGAAAGCTGCTATTCGTGCTAGTATCAGTGGTGTAAGTGATTTTCGAGATATTCGCCATGGTGCTGGATACGCCGAGAAAGATCGCCGAACCATCATTGTTTCCATTTGAATCGCCAGCTTCGGTAAAAGTACCCAGTTGATTATTGCTCGAATCGTAGGCGGTTATGGTTGCATTGAACGAACCATATGGATTCGACATGATATTGGCTCCCGCAGCGGATACGGGGTTGTTGAAAGCGATATTCAGATACCCACCAGGCGTCTGAGCCCATAGTGCGTAATCGCCTTGAGTGAAATTACCTGACCACCCGTTTTCCTGTTGGCGTATCTGCATCTGCGAGGAATCGCTGGTGGAAATCTGGCCGGTAAGCCCATTATTGGACGTGAAAGTTGATGACTGTGCGACATTGGTGTATGATCCACCAAACTGACCCCAGTTTACCAAATCCGTACCTCCCAAACCCGTGCGGGAGGTAACCTCAAGAATTTGAGCGCCAGACGACGCGCTTACAAAGAATACGATAAATACTGCAAGGATTGTCGGCAACACCACACGAGAACTGAATTTCATCTTTTTCTCCTTGAATGAGTATTTCTCTACGCTAAGCGGAAAATATATTTAGCAGAGATAATCCATGTAATTGCATTTTTCATGCCATATTAGATTGATTACTTAAATTTATTTTCTTTTTTTTTATGGTGAATAATACGGCACCAGTGGCGTTGCATCGGTAAAACGAAACGGGTGTTGATGCTTTGGAAAAAGGGGTTGAACGTGGCTATCGTGACCATCCTAACTTATTCATCGCTTTAAACAATATCGTAGCATGAAGCATTAGTATAAGGAGAAGCCCCCAAAACCCTTTAACTTGATAGGGATCCGGCGCGAAAGGGTTATCGGGGACGTGTAATATTACTGTATTCCACTAAAGCGCATTGGAGTGGCGACGTGAGACTGCTTCTTTCAGCTTCGCAATGCCTGTCTTGGCGATCTCCAATGGCTCGTTATGATAATAGGTTTTATTGAAGAGTTCCAAGGACAATACGCCTTTAAAACCGTTGGAGAGAAGTGCGTCGAATATCGCCCCAAGAGGAGCGACGCCATCCCCGGGGTACACGCGATCCGCATCGCCAATGGATTCCCTTCCGGGTTGCACTGGATAATCGTTCACATGAAAGACCGGAAGAGCGCCTCCGTTTATAAAACGAAGCCCGTTGAAACCCGACCCTCCCTTGTAGAGGTGATAGACATCCGCCAAAACGCACGCTCTCGGGTGATCCGCCTGCGCCGCGACATACAACGCCTCCGACAGTCTGCTGATCGTCCTCGAGAACCCCCACACCTCCAATAGCGGCGTAACGCCGAACTCATCGCCGACCTCCAATAGGGCGCGATATCTCTCCGCCGCCCGATCGAGGTCCAGGTTCGTCACATCCGTGGAACCGTAGGGCGGCGCCGCCACACACTTGCCTCCAATTAGGGCGAGCATCTCCATGTTTCTCCTCGCCTCATCCAGCCCCTTGCGTCGTCGCTCGTCGTCATCGGAAAGCCACTCGAAAAACCCAATGGCGCCCTCCACCGTCAGCCCGGAATCCTTGATGATGGATCGAAGCCTGCCAAGCTCGCCTCCCGACGCCTTGTATTGATCCAGTTCCTCGATCCACGGCTCAATGGCATCGTATCCGGCTTTGGCGGCGATCTCAATGGAATCGGTGATTGGCAGTTTTCGGGAACGGATTGTCGCGGTGTTCAAACAAAATCGAAACGGTTGGTTCATTCGGGATATCCTCTTTTCACTTTAAAAGCATTTTATTTATGACTGATACCGCATTTATTTTACTTCCATCCTCCCGGAAAGGAGCCATGAGATGCGCGATCCAGAAAACTCAATGATCATCACTTGGCAAAGTACTCCCAACCTTCCTTGTTCGCTGAACGTCGCATGGCAATCCCTTGCCAAAAAAACAAGCGCAGGGGGAAAAGCTCCCGATCCTGCGCTAGATGAGGGACGGTTGTCGATTAAACTTTTTGTATTCGTAAGAAACGCCTTTTCAAAAGCAAAGCCAATCCGGGCGTCCCAGCCGCAAGGAGGAAGGCGAAATCTCCGGGTTCCGGAACGGGGGCTATCCTCCAGACATAGTTGATACTTTTTTGACTGTGCGATGTGGCATAGGCGGCATCATTATCAGCCACATACGCTGAAAATGCCGTACCGAACCCTCCTGGATTGTTATAGCCTGTGCCGGTCTGTAATTTATAATTCTCGGGCACCGGAGTTCCGGGAGCTTCCAATCCATTTCCACCGCTTCCAGCCCAATCGAATTTCAGATGCACGGTATCACCATAGCCATCCTCCCAGCCCGTGTAGGTGATGGTGTTCGGATCGATAGAAATCGCGTATTCAGTCGGCGTACCCCCAAACAACAACGCCGCCGCCTCCTGCGGGGTGTAACATGGAGGGTTGTTTTGCCAATATGTGCCTCCTCCCACCCAATAAGAACCCACGTATATCTGCGCATTCGCTTTAAATCCAATCACCACAAAGCAAACCACTGCGGAAAGCATCCATAGCCACCTTTGTCTCACTCTCATCACGCTCTCCTTTTCTTTAAACCAGCATTTGTTTCACAGACTAATGCATCACTCATATCGCTTGCAGTGCTTGTCCTGCATGGTGCTCAACAGGCACTTTCACGACGACATCCGAAATGACATCGGGAACTCTTACAAATTAAGACGTTGCAAGAAACATACCAAACATGCATTTCCAACAGATGATATTTTTAGTTTTTTCAAATCGGTTCACATGGGAATTGGATGATGCAAGAGCCTGGATAGCGCACTTGATCGGGAGGTTAACACATGGGAAAAATTATGCGTCAGAGCGGCTTCTCTCAAACGCCCCGACGGTTGGCGGCGCTTCGAGAGGAACCCTCGCACCGGCGAAATCCCTCCCGCCGTTTCCATGAATGATCTCCCCGGCGTTCAGGCAAGGAGATTTAGCGGTCGGAGCGTAATCAGCGGGATCCATGCCTCCGGGCTTCGCCAGCAGCGGGTTCGCGAGGATAGCGTATGGATCCTCAGGTCGATTAACAAAGTCGCCCCAGTATGCATTGTGATCAAACATCAAACCCTTCATTTGCCCGAAATCGAAGGTCGCCTTGCTTCCCGAATCGAGGTAAAAGATGTTGTTGGCGAAAAGCGTGTCGCTCGCCCAGGCGCCACCCCAGTTCCCGCACGCCAAAGCGTAAAGAGTTTGCCCTTTGCCAACATAAATGACGTTGTTGTATATTTTCGTGTTGTGGCAGGGACCGTTCAGCGTGAAAGTGTGGAAGCCATCGTTCACGGAGACGTTGTATCGTATGACGCTCCCCGTGTTTCCCGCATTCATCGGCGCCTTGAAATCCCCATCGTCGCAGATCAGCATGAACCCGCCCTGATTGTCGTGGCTGTAGTTGTACTGCATAAGGGTATTACGGCAGTTGAAATCGCAATCGTAACCCTGACCATCCTTCGTCCCCTTCACCCCGCTCACGTCGTTGAATTGGATCACCGTGTTGTCGCAACTCCACGGATATATTCCCACCGCATAGCTATCCGTTCGCTCCCTCGCGCCGCGTACCACATTGTACTCCACCAGCGCACCGTCGCAGGCGATGGGCACAATGCCATCCCCGCCGATATCCTCCAGGAGATTATGGCGAATCACCACATGCAGGTTGGGGCACCAATGCGTGCGCCATACGTTTCCATCCATTAGGATCCCGTTGCGGTCCACGTGAACAAGATGACAGTTCTCGATAAGCAGTCCGTCGTATCGGCTCAACTTTCCACTCTCGCCGCGCAGGATGCGAATGCCGCTCCCCCCAGCCGGATTCGCCTCGTCGCTGCCGGATATGTCGTGAATATACAGTCCGTTTAGGGTGACATCATGCGCCACGCCATAATTATCGATGTTCACGATCACTCCGCTCAATTGCCTCACGGGATAGGGACCCGAGTTGGTGATATCCAGATTGCGAAGTGTCCAGTATTCGGAGTTGTAAAGATAGACTGTCGCCAAACTCCCTTCTTCGCCATCTATTCGAGGCTTGGGTCCCGTGCCGTAATCTCCCAATACGATGGGATTTCCCTTGGAACCACTCCCTCCTGGAAAGAGGAATCCGCTCCAGCGGCTTCCGCAACGCAGGAGTATCTTGTCGCCGGGACCGAATATCCCCGTGTTGACCTTGCTCAGAGTGCGCCATGCATTCATCGGGCTTTTACCGCTCGCATTGTCGTCGCCATGCAAAGAATCGATGTAATACGTCACATGTTCGGGGGATTTCCAGGTTCGCTTCGTAATGGGAAGGGTCACAACACGAGGGGTGTGCGCGGGATCGGTGCGGATAACGATGTTGTTGATCGCTATGGCTCCCTGATTTTGAACTCCGAGGATCAAAGCGTAATCCGATGTGTCCGCGGGAGGAAACGAAAGGGTGACATGCCGCGTCTTCCCCGTCTTATTCGAGAGGTAATCGAGGTTTGGGGCGATAACCCCGGGGCGGCGAAAGAGGGCGTAAAAGCGCGTGTCCTTTGCAGCCGCCAGCGGTTTGTAGTCGAAGGAGATCACATACGCCGTGTTCGCCTTAAGCACGCCCTCCTTGAGGTGAAAGAACTCGTTCCACTCCCCCGCCGTGTTGCGTGTATCCGCCATGAGTGAGGGCGAGCCATCCGCCTCCTCCGATGGATCGCGCGTCAAAGAGGAGTATTGTGTGGTGAAGTAGGGGGATCGCAGATCGGGAATTTTTGCGAAATTCAAGCGGAGTATGGTTGTCGGTTGATCGCTGCGAACGTTTTTCGCGATGGCGTTGACGTTCGCGAGGAGCAGCATGCAAGAGATGAAGCAAAGATATTTCATGGTTCCATCCAGTGTTTTAGGGGCGACCACAAGGGTCGCCCCAGAATGCATCCGTTACATTATCAAAATACAAATAAGCGGTTTACAGGGGCGAGCCGTTCACCTGCACCCAAGGGGTGAACGCGCCTATCCCCGACGGCCGCACCGCTCTGCTCCATATCTCATGACCGTTCGTGGCGTATAGCGTGTTCAGCCCTTTGCCCCCGAAGCAGATTCCAGTGATCGGCGAGTGATCCGGCAGAGGGATAATCGCCTGAACCGGTCCGTCATCCGCGCAAACTTGCACTCCGGCGCGAGTCGCGGCGAGCATCCGACCGTCACGCGCGTAACACACCGCCGTTATCCCCGCATCGTCGTCCCAGTCCTGCACGTGCAGTCGATAAAACCGCTCCATATTCGCGAGCGTTCCGTCCGTGTTGATCTGGAAGGTGTACACCCATTTGGAATGGAGGTCGGGAACGGACAGCAGCCACTGATCCGGACGATACGCCATCCCCGCCGCCCATGGGACCTCGGTGGAGACAGTCGTCTTCCGTCCGTCGCGCTCCAGCCACACCTTCGCCGCGCCTGTCGCGGCGTCCGTCACATCCGCCACATAGAATGCACCGTCAGGCATCGCCAGAATGCTCTCCCCGGGAATGCCATCCGCCACGGTCTCGCCCTTGCCTGAGGCGTCATAGCGAATGATCCTGCCGGTGGCGCGGGACACGGTGCAGACGTCGTCCTTGGAATCGATCGTCAAGCCATTCGCATTCGCGGCATCGGCTACGAAAACCTTCGGGGTGTCGTCATTCCCGATTCGGTATATCCTGTTTTGGTCGAGAAAATAGACATTCCCAGTCGAATCGCAGGCGAAACTGCGGGCGTCATGATACTCACCGGTGACTTGTCGCCAGCCCTGTCCCGGTTCAAGCATCGCCTGCATCCGCCCGCCGCCAAGCCCCGCCTGAACCGGTTGGGGCCAGCCTTTCCAGAGGAACCTCATTGCGTCGTAAAAGCATCCGTTCCATCCCGCCACGTGAGGGCCGGTGAGGATATGGAAGGAGTAGTCGTATCCGGAGTATTTGAGGGAGCTGTTCATCTCGCGGTTGTAAATATTCCAGTTTCCCGCGTAGTTCTCCATGTCGTCCGTGCCGGTGGTGAGATAGGCGCGAATTGGCTCCGGCTCGTATTTGCGCACCAGTTCCGGAAGCTGATTCCCGCCCCGGAAGTCCGCGAAGCTGCCGCTGTTGGAGTAAACCCGCGTGAACTCGTTCGGACGCTCGAAGGCGGCATTGAACGCGGAGATCCCTCCGCTGCTCCCGCCTGCGATGCACCTGTCGTTGCCGCTGTCGGATAGCTTCACTCCGAAGGTCTTCTCCACAAACGGGAGTATCTCCTTGGTGATGAAGGTGACGTACCTCGGACTGATATCGTCATACTCGAAGCAGCGATTGCGCCTCGCCATCGAGTTCGCGATGGTTGCGGGGGTGTCGCCGGGGGTCACGAACACACCGATGGTCACCGGCATCTCCTTGTCGGCGATGAGCGCCTCCAGCATCCCCTTCTCGCTCGGGTTGTAACCGTCCTGCTGCACCAGCACGCACGCGGGCTTCGAGCCGTCGTACTGAGCGGGGATGAAGACCGTCACCATGCGCTTCGTGCCGGGGTAGATTTCGCTGTGGTCGAAGGGGGCTTGCTTGATTACTCCCGGCAAAATCGGAGGCAGAGGGGGAGTTTTGGCACCCTGAAGAGGATGAATCGTCCAGAGGAGATGCTTGTCGTCCGGGCTGTAATCCCAGATATCTATCCTGGTCCCCGGGTTTTGACCACCGCCGAAGTCGTCGATCCCCTTGTCGGGCTGATGCCTCGGCGAGATGCTGAAGGTGCCATCGCCGTTTCGATAGATCGCCCACAACTGCCATGGCTCCCCTTTGTCGGATTGCAGTACGAGTTGCGTTCCGTTTACGGTTCCGCCGTTCTCCACGGAGAGCCGGAGATCGGGCGCATAGGAGGGCGTGATCACGTAGACGCCGTCACCCATAGGGGAAATGCGCCATATCTGATTCGCCTTTCCCGATGGGGCGCCGATGGAGACGATCGTTCCGTCCGTTGCGCCCGAGTTCACCGCATCAAGATTCATGTTCGGCGCACTGACCGGGGAGATGGTGAACTCGCCGTCCCAATCCTGCGCCCAAGCCTTACCGCTCATCACAAAGCTCGCTATCAGAAATAAGAGACAAAACATCCATCGAAAGCTCCTTTTTTCGTAATCATGTATTCCTTTTTTCACTCGACATCCCCCTCGCTTCGGATTTGAACTTCTCTCGGCGTCAATTCAGCCGACTTCAGGACGCATTCGCGGTTGCGCCCCGTCAATATAGCCGATTGCATACGCAAAACCGCAGTTCTCCCTCGCATTTTATCCGATTTCTCTCGCTTTTTACATATCCGTATTCGCTTTTCATCCATGCATTGACGCTTAAGACGCATGCATCACAACTTTTTACGATTGCATTACCGCTTATTATGTTTGCATTTACACTTTTTATCGATGCATTATCGCATTGGATGCATGCATTACAACTTATGAGTCTTGCATATTCACTTTTTATTCATGCATTACCGCTCATGATACATGCATTACAACTTTTTCCTTATGCATATGGGTTATGCATTCGTTTGAAGTCCATATGCATAAGGAAAAAGTTTCTAAACTCATCTTTGAAGTTCCTATGCATGGATCAAAAGTCGCAATGCAAGGATGATTAGCGACTATGCATGAATAAAAAGCGCTTATGCAAAAGTAAAAAGTTTCCAAACTCGTCTCATAAGCGCATATGCAAGCCTCATAAGTCGTAATGCATCGATGTAAAGCGATTGCAAACGAATCCATTTCGAATGCGGAGGGATAAAAAGCGGCGACGGGAGCGTCCATTCGCGATACTAATCCCCCTTCATCGAGGGGAATCGGTTCCTCGAACGTGAAAATCAAGAGAGATGCGCAGGAGATCCCCTTTTCTTAAGCGATTATCATCCATAGATACGCGGGGATTCAAATTTTTGGCGGGAAGTTCCTCCCGTTAACGCTTTTCAACCTTCACCGTGACCTCGTAAGTCCACTTTGCGCCGCGCTTCACCTTTCCATCGATGGGGTACCCCGCCAGCATGTAGTCCTGCGAACCGTAGTTACGGTCATCCGTCAGAGCCATGTCGGCGGAGCTTTGCACGATCACGCGAACGCCCTTCGCCTCGAAAGTGAAACTCTTCGCCCAGGGGAGAATCTCGGATTTGGAGACTTCGCTTGGCAAAATCGCCGTACGGGAGCCGCTCTTCGCAACCTGTCCGAGGTAGTCGCTCAGGGGGAAGTCGAAATACTGCCGCCACATGCGGATGTCCAAATCGGTTTCCGCTGTGAAATCGTAATGGAGGGTGAATTGCGAATCGGAGCGCACGACGCAAGTCTCCGCGTATTTGGCGTTCTGGGAGCCGTAGGTGAACGCCCCGTGGAAATGCAACGCAGCCGAGGCTGGCTTTGCGCTTCGATCCACGACATCCGCGGGGGCGTTATCGGCTGAGATCACGCTGAAAAGGTTGAAAGGCGGCGTGGCCACGACGGGAAATCCTCCGGTCATGAGCATGTGACCTCTCCAGAGGATATCGTTCAACTCGCCGTCGGACTTGAAGCGCATCTCCAAACCGGTTGGGGTCTGCACGGCGACGATATCGTTCGGAAGACGAACCATGAGAAGCGATTTGGGGAGACTTGCCGTGATGCGCGGCTTGACATCCGGAGTTTCGGTGACGGAACCCTTCGAGGGGAGAAGGATGCGCCCGTCGAACATGGGAACGGTGAAGGTCCGGCTCACCCGCCCGGTGCTGACGTCGTGATAGATTCTCGGCAATTTTACCGAGATATCGTAGTGAGTCCCGTTCACAACCACCAGTCCGCCCTGGAACTCCCGTCTCCAGGTTCCGTCGGGGAAGCGCTTCGCGGGTCCCTTCGGATAGCCCAGCGGCTCGTCGTACTCCTTGTACCACCACCAGTTGCCGCGCGCCATCGTGCCCGCGTCGTAGGCGAAGTAGCCGTCTCCGAGGAGCGCGGTCGTCAATCCGAAGCGCATCGTCTGCTGGTCGTTCGCCCTCGCCGTCTCCTCCTCGGAGGCTCTCTCCGCCGGGGTGAGTTTCGACCATCGCCAGGCGTTGTCGTCGATCGATTCGGGATGACACACAAGGGTGGTGGTGACAGGCTTCCTGCTTTTGGCGCACCACTTCAGGTACAGGGGGAGGAAATCGTCGAAGCGGATTTTGCCCTCGATCACGCGGTTGATTTCATCCTCTGCGAGCACTCCGTTGAGATTTTTGAACCCTTTGTCGGGGAGGTTCCAGGCGTTCAGCATGACGATCTTATTGCGGCCCGCGAGTTGCGCCGTGCGCGGGACGAGCCAATCGTCGGGACTCCAACAGTCGTAGAAGACTCCATCGAGATAGCTTCTCGCGAAGACATCCGTTCGCACCTTGTCGAGGTTGAATTGCAGGACGGGTGTAAGGCTGGTGTTGATTCGATAGTATCCGGGCCACCCGCTCCATCGTTCGCCGTTTGCGTTCAGCGCCCACCAGCCTTTAGGGATGGCGGGATTGTCGGGACCCTCGACCATGTCCACGTAGGCGAGCACGAGAGCATTGGGATTGACCTGACGCAATCGCTCCACGTTCGCCTTGAGTGCAGCGAGATTGCGCGTCCATTGAGGGTTATCCCAGTCGTAATGGAGATCGTAACCGCCGCCGATGAAAAGCCCCACCTTTTTCCAGTAGGAGTCGCCTTGATCCCAGGTTTTCCACCCCAGCCCGGCGCCGTAGCAGTTTGCGATGCGAGGGTAAGGGGGATTGATTTTCGAGAGATCTCGCGCTTGGGATTGGCGAAAAGCGCCCCCGAGAAATAGAGATATCCCGGCGAGTATTGCGAATACGCACCGAATTTTCATTATCCGCTCCTCATTTTGATATCTCTATTATGGACTCTTCCATCAACAAAAAACGCCTTCGCGCGTAAACCCGTCCGCGCCCCAATCGGGTGTTTAATCTCTATCGGAAGTCTATTTGAGCCGACGATGACGGACGCCCGCAGATTCCACTCGTCATGGTACATCATGTGATGGGTTATGAAGCCAACGCTCTGGTAAAAGCATCAGGTACTGGACTTCCATTCGTCAAATCTATCGAGGAATACCGGTGCAATGGTGGCAGTCATCTCCCTATCTCGAATTCTGAAGGAAGCCTTGATCGTCTTTCCAAGCAAGACCTTTCCTTGCTTTACAAAATCCACATCGGTCTTTGGCGTGAATACAATGTCATTGCCAGTCCCATCTACAAAAACCGCAGAGTTCTGCGAGAGCCTCCCATTCCATTCTTTTTGGGATATGAATGTTTGTGTCTTGAAAACAACAATATCGGATTGCTGTTTGGCTTTAGCCCTTTTGATGGTCTTCGCGATATCGTTAATCCGCCTGAGAGACTCATCGGATGGCTTGCTCATTGGCATGGCGGAGTAACGTTTGTAGAGTCCCAATCTTCGAAAACCCCCTATGATCTGACACACGCCTATTATTGCGAAGATTTGGGGATCATTATTTCCTCCTGCATAGGCATTCGCGATTGTTATCAATATGTTCCAAACACCGACGATAAACAGGGCGATGCTGTCCACGAGCATCCCCTTGGTTGTCGGGAAGAAAACGATCCAAATCCCATCAACAAGAAGAAAGACGCCAATAAAACCAAGGATTGCATTTAATGGATTCCCCTCAACTCCTCCGAAACCCATAGCTATCGCAATGATTCCAAAGATGACACTTCCTATGCCGGCAGGCTTTAGAGTTTTGCTAACAAACCTGTAGTTGGCGAAATTCTGGAGATCCTCACATTCAGGCGATCCGTTTGTTGAAATCATCATGATCTTCTTCTTTCATGGAGCCGACGATTGCTTATTCGGAATGTTCCGATAATATGGTCAATTGCTGTAAGAGTGCGCCCTACCATATAACTCACCGCGAGAGTCAGATTAGAAGATATGGAGCGAACCATGTCCATTTATGCACACGGCGCCCATTACGCAGCGCGTTTAGAAGTTGCGCGCCTTTGACATCTCTGCTAACACACCGAGCAAACCCCCCTTATTAAATCGGCAATTAAATAGATGATAAATTTTGTGAATCACTCTTGATAAAGTTAATATATTCGATGATATTTAATTGCCGAATTAATAACGTAATCCGTAACTACCTCGCGTTCCACGAGAAGCGAAATCCGACGAGGATTGGCAGGCCCGAGATTTGGGTCTTCCTCGCTCAGATACACATAAGTAAATTGCATCTAACGAACTATATCCAGTTAATGATGCAAATAATATCATAATAAATCAACATATGGCTAATAGATTAACATAAGAGGTAATTGCAAAATTCAGGAAATGTGACGGCTCCTCGCTATATCGCGTGGATAATATTATTTGCTATTCCTCGCTCTATTACACGGGTAACCCAAAATCGAGTTTTCCC
>JAJZOL010000143.1 GCA_021811565.1 bacterium
ACATTTTGTTAATAGTTGAAGATATTGCAAAAATGTACGAAATGATGACAATAATGATTAGTGGGGTAATTGCATAATACATGAAGAGGCGATGAATTCGCATTTTCAGACTGTTTGATTTCCTGCAAAAGATTTTTGCAATTGCACGTATTTTGAAAGAATATCGGACGCTCAATCTTTCTCAACGAAGGGCGGATTGAAATGGACGAAACCAAAAATGTTCCCTCTGATGATCAGACCCAACGCACGCCTCCAAGAAATGCCTGTCGAATTAATATCGCTTCGTTTTCGAGGGTGGTAACCTCCGATCCTCAACGCACCGATGGATGTCGCTCCAATCGTATTCAGGAGTTTCAAACCGAAGATATTCGCCTTGAAACCGAGCTCTATTCCGATTCACCGGGTGCGTTTCGCGTACCCGTGTCATTGAATGGAAAAGGATGTATCGGTCTCAACTGGATGGAAAATCGCCATCTTGTGGAAATATCCATTCTCTTAGACAATCACCCCATCGGATATCCATTGGATCGGATCGAGATACAAGGATGGACTGGCGAAAGTGTGTGGCAGGGGGAATGGAAAACTTTCGGTGGGGATGTTCACATTGATGAAAACCGGATATCCATCTTCCCGAATTGGCTGACAGACACGGCTTTGCCAGTGGAAACTCGAAAGGTGCGTTGGATATTCCCCCCGTGCGATACACAGCTTATAGTTAGGGACTTTCGGGCGTATACCGATTCACACTGCGATGCTATCGATATCTTCATAGAACCGGTTCAAGCCTCGCCGGATGAAGTCGGTGCGATAGAGATTTATAACGGATTGTTCGACCGGGAAAATAATCGCGACACGATTCATAATCCATGGAAACTCTCGGAAAAAACATCCCTCCGTGTAATACATACGAAGGGCTGCGAGTTTACATGGGATCGCACCGTACTACGATTTCGTCTGCCTCGCATAGCGTTCGCGGTGGCGGTACAGGATGTGATTTCTAACGGATGCGTCTGGGTGCCGTCCGCGAATGTCTTTATTTCCAAGAAGGATTATCCACTCGACAAGGAACGATATCTGGAAAGTATTAAGGACAGCAAAACAGTCCTTCAAAAAGTCCGTGAGGCTCCGGATCAGTCTTTTTCGCAAGCTATGGCGATCACACACAATCCTATCCAAGATAACGGACCGATGATGATCTCGCTTGCGTGCGACAACACCAAATTCATCTTCAACCAGGATGGAACTATCCAATGGCTGGATTACGAATTGCGTTCTTATTATGGCGTAAATGTAGGCATTCCAACATCGATGTCATTATGCGGAGGATGGTTGCCTTGTCCAACGACCGTAGGAATTTGGAATGGCGTACAATACCGGCAATCCGTTTTCGTAATGCCCCACACTCAACAAAAGAGCGTGAAGCCGAACCTGTCCTGGATCGGTCATCACGCATTAGGCATCGCTCAGTATACAGCGACAAATACCTCAGAGGATGTCAAAAATGTTTCATACGCATTCGAATTTCATCAGCAAAATAATCACATCGAACTGGATATATATTTCGTCTCGGATGGGGCGGTTGTATGTCGAGGGGATAACGTTGTGGCATATGCTGTGATTCATTCCGAATCGCCTCTAAGGCTCTCAATATCCGGCAATGAAATCCATTTGCAAGGCGCTCTTCCAGCCAAAGGCGTCGACGACGTAACATTGTACCTGCCCTCTTGGGAACTCTCACCTGAGGACTACGCTGTGTTAAGCGAAGGGGATAATCCATTTGAGCGGTTCGCGAAATATTGGACGGAAATCCTCGACTCCGCCATGCAAATCGATACGCCCGACTCTCTTCTGAACAATGTTATAAAGGCGTCACAGGTTAGCTGCCTCATCGCCTCGCGAAATGAAATGGATGGCAAGTTCATCGCACCGTGGATCGCATCCATGGCGTATGGGCCGTTGGATAGCGAGGCGAATTCAATCATTCGAGGTATGGATGCATTCGGCTATAGGGAGTTCGCCCGTAAATCATTGGATTTTTTCATTCACCGATACACTCCCGAAGGGTTTGTCACCCCGGAATACACTCTGATGGGAACCGGGTGGCACCTTTGGACCGTCGGACAGCATTACAGCTTAAATGAGGATCGCAAATGGCTGGAAGAGAACTCCTCCGAGTTGGTGAGAGCTGGCGAATGGATCATAAGACAGTGCGAGAAAACCAAAGCGCACAACACCTATGGCGAAAAGTCTGTTGAATTTGGATTGGCGCCTCCAGGAGTGATGGCGGACTGGAACGCTTTTGCATATCATTTCTGCTTAAACGGATATTACTACGCCGGCATCCGAGCAATTGGAGAAGCAATGGCAAGCATCTCTCATCCCAAGTCGAAGGAGTTAATGGAATATGCGAAGGAGTACCGAAAGAATATTCGTCGCGCATATCATGAAACTCAAACAATGACGCCCATTTTGCCTCTCAGAAATGGGGAATGGGTGATGGGATATCCCTCGCAGGTTTATTGCCATGGTCGCGTCGCGGAGTACTTTCCCGGCGAGGATAGCAACCGCACCTCTGCATATGATATCGAACTCGGCGCACATCAGCTTATTCCTCAAGGCGTTCTGGACTCGAACGAGCAGGATGTAATTGGAATGATGGAGCATATGGAGGATGTCGCATTCCTATCGGAAGGATGGCATGATTACGCCGCTCAGGAATCCGAGGCGGATTGGTTCAATCTGGGTGGCTTCTCGAAAATCCAACCCTATTACACACGTAACATGGAGGTTTACGCCGATCAGGATGAAGTTCGCCCTTTCATACGCTCCTATTTCAATACCTTAGCCACTTTATTGAACACAAAGAACTTGACTCTGTGGGAGCATTTCCATAATGTGGGGGCTTGGAACAAGACGCACGAAACCGGTTATTTCCTATACTACACGCGTTTGATGATGATCATGGAGCGCGGAGAGGATTTATGGTTAGCTCCCTTTGTCACGTCCGAATGGTTGCGCGATGGGATGGTCGTTGCGATCAGCAATGCGCCTAGCAGGTTTGGAATCACTAGTTATCGCATCAATTCTCACATAGGCGAGAAAAGGATGGAAATTGATGTTGAAAGTCATTTCCGAAAAGCCCCGGCATCCGTGGTCATTCGGTTACGCCATCCTGATGGAATTTTGATGAGCGCGGTTTATTTGAACGACAAAGCGATACGATCTTTCGACGCCACCAAAAATATCATCCTCGTTCCCGGAGAGTTGGAGAAAACACATATTACGGCGATGTTCCACCATTGAATGACACCTTAGTAAGTTTTTTCCTTCTCCGTTCGGGAATTGGTTCCGGTATCTATAATGATGCGTTAGCTTTGGAACGTATATCATCTGAAGAATGGATTGACGGATAAATCAGAGTATGGGATGTACACGCATAGATTACTTTCACGGAAACATTAAAAAAACCAAATTCCACATTTCGTTATGTGTATTGATCAAAGGCAACGAAATCGTGTTTTCACATCCCTTTGGATGTTCCAACAACAACATATAATAGGAGGATCGCTATGGAGATTGGACTAAAAGGAAAGGTTGTTCTCGTTACCGGAGCCAGTCGGGGGATTGGATCCGCTATCGCGGAATCGCTTGGCGCGCACGGAGCGAAAGTGATTATCAACTACATTAACAGCAAGGAAAAAGCAGAGGAGACTCTTCATAAGATCAAGAGCGCCGGAGGGGAAGGCATCGTATACAAAGCTGACGTGCGCAACGCGAAAGAAGTGAACGATATGGTGGACACTGCCATCAAGACCTACGGCCACATTGATGCGTTGGTAAACAACGCCAACATTAACTTCCCAATCAAACCATTTATCTCTCTCACTTGGGACGAGATACACGCCAAGATAGCGGGGGAGATGGCGGCGCTTTATAATTGCTCTCAAGCAGTGCTACGGGATATGCTGCCAAGAAAATCAGGTAAGCTTGTTTTTATCAGCAGCGGTCTCTCCAGGCATCCGGGTTACGGTTTTTCAGCGCACTCTGCGGCAAAATCCGCCGTTGACAGCATCGCCAAGGTGATGGCGGTGGAGTTAGGCCCGGAAGGAATCACTGTGAATGTGGTTGGCCCTGGATTGGTTCGCACCGACGCAACCGCCGGACAGCCTGCAGAGATGCAGGCGAGAGCAGCCGAAGCCACTCCGCTTCGACGTATCGGGGAGCCGGAGGATATCGCAGGAGTGACCGTTTTTCTTTGCTCAAACTTATCCGACTTCGTAACCGGGGAATACTTCCCTGTTAACGGAGGGACGTTCATGCTTTAAGGTGGAACCGAAGATATCTTCGATATCGCCAAGGAGGATCAGACAATGGCTGCGAGTAAAACGTTTGATATCAAAATCACGGTGGAAGCCGTGGCGGGCAAATGCCCAAGGGGGAACAAGCCCGGAGATCAATTCCTCGTGAACGGCTCCACGCCCGGAGGTATGTGCCTGGGCGCATTCACCGCATTACTGCCCGCGATTCAAACCCTGAGATACGGAGGGAGTTTTCCTTGGGAGAAAAATCCGAATGAGGCGCACATAGGATGCCCGGATCATATTAACTCAGTGGTCTACCGATTGGAGAGAATTATTCCGTCGGACAAATAGAGGGATTAAATGAAAGTTCTTCTTATCTCGGCAAATAAAGAACGGAATCAGACGCCGGTGATGCCGCTTGGATTGGCTTGTGTAGCGGAAGCGGTCAAAAATGCAGGACACTCCATTCAAATTGCGGATCTGATGTACGCTTCGGACATATCTCAATCCTTAGTGGAATGCATTCTGAATTTTGAGCCTCATTGCATTGGCGTATCCATCAGAAACATTGACGATCAAAACAGCCAGAATTCTCGTTTTCTACTTCGGGATGCGAAGGACATTGTGAATATTTGCCGAGAATATTCACACGCCCCCATTGTATTGGGTGGAGCTGGATACAGTATATATCCCCGAAGCGCGCTAACCTTTCTAAACTCTGATTTCGGGATTCAGGGGGAGGGTGAAATAGCCTTCCCTCTGCTATTAAATGCGCTTCAAAACAATGAGGACACAAGCGCGATCCCCGGACTTTTCTCAAAGGAAAAACCATCTGCATCGCCCATGAAATGGTGCGATTCCATCGACGAACTCACGTTACCGGAACCCGATATTCTTTCGGAACTGTCTGACAATGCCAAGGATCGTTGGATTACGGTTCAGTCACGTCGTGGGTGTCCGTTGCATTGTATCTATTGCTCCACTCCCGCCATCGAAGGGAATATTTTACGTATGCGTTCCCCGAAATCCTTCGCGAAATGGCTTGAAAGTTGGACGCAAAAAGGATTTACGAATTTTTATATGGCCGATAACACTTTCAATATTCCTTCGGATTACGCCAAAGAGCTGTGTCGAGAGATCATAGGGTTGGATTTGGATATCAAATGGAAATGCATTATTTATCCCAAGGGAATAGACAAGGAGTTGGCTGGGCTCATGTCCGCAGCAGGTTGCAAACAGGTAAGCTTGGGATATGAAAGTGGTTCACAGAGAATCCTGCGTGTGTTGAAAAAAGAGTATTCCATTGAGGAGGTGAGACGTACATCGCAAATACTTGCCGAAAATCGAATTGAAAGGGTTGGCTTTCTAATGTTGGGAACGCCGGAGGAAACAAAGGAGAGCGTTGAGGAAAGCCTCATCTTTTCGGAATCTCTGAACTTGGACATGTTGAAAATCACGATTGGAATACGAATCTATCCGAATACGGACTTATCAAGAATAGCTGTTAACGAAGGGATGATCTCTGCGGAATGTAATCTCCTAACGCCTCATTTCTACATAGCCAATGGGTTGGAAAACTGGCTCCTCACTCGTGTGAAAGATTGGCAAATAACACACCAGAATGTAGTGATATAAGTCGGAATCCTCAAACGCAAGCATGCTCATTTCCGTATTTATGAAAAGCCATACGTTTTCCGATTTACGGCAATGAGTTCATTCAAGTCGTCTTTTTCACTTTCCTCCGTTGAAAGCATTTTCGCTTGACGCTCCGCCATAGGAATGCTATACTTATTTGTACTGTTTATTTTTTTTGGATATGTCACGCGAGGTTAGTAGTAAATGACGGCGTATGAACTCATACATATATTGAAAAGTTTCGACTATCGCGTGGCATTAGACATACTTGCCGTGGCTTGGCTTATTTATCGTCTCCTTCTTCTAGCCAAGGGAACGAGAGCCATCCAAATCATCTTCGGGCTGATCATTTTCTTTACGGCAGTTGAACTCTCCGATCTGCTTCATTTCTACACGCTTAACTGGCTTCTGCGTCAAGCGTTCCCCCTTGGACCTGTAGCCATCGTCATTCTTTTCTGGCCTGAACTCCGTCATACGTTGGAGGAGTTTGGCAGACCGGGCTTCTGGGGTAGTACGCTTGGGTTCTCGGGAAATGAGGATATGGGGCGAATGATCAATAATGTGGTTAGCGCCGTGTCCGTGATGTCCATAAAACGCATAGGCGCTTTAATCGTTTTTGAAAGAGATACCGGACTAGAGGATATCATCTCCACCGGCACAAGGTTGGATGCCGAAACCACAGCCCCCTTGTTAGGTACAATTTTTTACAACGGCACGCCGTTGCATGACGGTGCGGTTGTCATCCGTGACAGTAGGATCATCGCCGCCGGATGTATCCTCCCTCTGACCGCTAGCCCTCGCGTCGACGCCACAGTGCATACCCGTCACAAGGCGGCGCTTGGGATGTCGGAGGAGAGCGACGCCGTGGTTGTCATTGTCTCTGAAGAGACAGGCACTATCTCTATCGCCGTCGGTGGGAAGCTGATCCGAGGACTTCGCGATGAGACCTTGAGGGAAAGACTTTTCAGCCTATTGCAAATATCCGACAGCAAAGGATTGGTGAACACCTCCATCGGTATGATGGCAACCAAAGTCGGTGGAGCCATCAAGATGGGGCGCGGCAAAAATTCCGACAATCATCCGTAGTAATCCGGAGCCACGCCCTTTCCATAAGGTACATCATGCTTAAGAGTCTTCGAGAAAACATCGCTTTGAAATTTATCGCATTGGCAATCTCTGTGATGATATGGTTTTACGTCTCCGCAGAGCGTAACCCTAATCCGAACATTACAAAGATGGTGGCAGCGGAGATCGTTCAAATTGGCACGCCGCCTGAAGATCTTATTTTGCAAATCCATCCCACATCCATACAAGTGACCGTCACAGGACCAAAGGATGAAGTGGACACCTTATCCGACAACGAGATCAAGGCCGATGTGTCGGTCTCCGCTATTACCACTCAGACAAATCAGTTGAAAGTATTAA
The DNA here is from genome assembly GCA_021811565.1 of bacterium. GTDB lineage: Bacteria > Armatimonadota > Chthonomonadetes > Chthonomonadales > CAJBBX01 > DTKV01. Next base: position 7,362 of record JAJZOL010000143.1, read on the forward strand.
GATATATCCCTCCGGCTACGGCGCCCAACGTAGCGATACAGGGTAGGAATACTGTCAATGTGGATGTCGTGCCGGAAAAACGGAAAACTTTAAGAATCATTCCCACCATCGCCCTCGATACGGGGTTGACCAATCACTACAAGCCTCCTCTTTTAACTCCTCAGTTTGCGGATGTGGTGGGAAGTTCGGATGATGTTAATAGGGTAAAGAAGCTAACCATTTTCATTCAAACGAATTCATCCAGTGTGAGCGCAGATCTTCCCATCAAGGCGCTGGATAGCACCGGAGCGGAGGTCAGTTCGGTTCATATCGAACCAGACACTACTCATGTGGATATGGATTTACTGCAAACCCCTGCATCCAAATCGCTGGTTATCAATGTGCCAATCACAGGTCAACCGGCTAAAGGATTTGTTATAACGAGTTTGAGCGTCAGCCCTCAGATTGTTACAGTAAAAGGACCGTCCAAACTTCTGGAATCAATTATGAATATCTCCACCATCGGCGTATCCGTGGATGGTTTGAACGCGGATACGGTGGTGGAGGTCCCTTTGCGAATTCCTAGCGGATTGAGCGTCGTTGGTTCAGTCAAACAGATCAAGGTGATGCTGGATATCCGACCCGTCACATCCATCCAATAGTGACGGTTATTTCCCATTAACAGGCGAGCGACATGGAAACCAATATGCTTCCGATGACAATTGGAGATATTTTTGACGAAGCGTTTGACCTGTACAAACACAATTTCGCCCTGTTAGCAGGCATTGTAGCCTTGGTGCATGTTCCAGCGGAAATTGGATTTTCCCTCTTATTCTTGTCCTTCCATTTGGATCCATCATCCATATATGCCAACCAGACTAACGATGTATCTTATGTGATCGGTTTTATGATAGCATGGATGATTGTATTGATCATATGGTCGTTTCTATTCGTAATGCAAAATAGTGCATTGACCATCGCCATTTCCGAAAAATACCTTGGTAAGAATATATCCATTGGGGGGGCATACCGACGCTCGCTTCCCTTCTTTTGGAAATTGAATGTAACATGGGGAATTATCTCCCTGGCGATGTTAGCTCTTGTTTTTATCTTGTCACCGGTGTTCAGTTTTATTGTCGCCATCGCGGCTCCGTTTGCCATCAATCAGAATAATCCTTCCATTGCTCCCGTAGTGATTATCACATCCATTTTCCTATCCATTATAAGTTTGGCATCCATGGTACTATTGGTATTGATGGGATTGTTCATCACCCAGATCGTTGTGGTGGAAGGTAAATCAAGTATCCAATCCATTCAACGAAACTTTCAGTTGATACTCGGAAGGTTCTGGCGCGTGATCGGTTTCACAGTATTGCTAAGTTTAATCGTTCTCGCCCTATCCATTGCATTCATGGGTACGCTTTCCGCAACCTTGGATTTACTTATATTTCAGTGGGTGAACTTTTCACAACTCATACAGGATATCACTAACGATGTGCTGTTCACATTAATATGGATGTTTATTCAGCCATTTTGGATGATTTGCCTCACATTGCTCTATTATGATCACCGAGTGCGCACGGAAGGGTTTGATCTTTCCTTGCTGGACAAACAGATGGCGGGGAATTTCGTTAAAACGGTATCTTCAAAATGAATCCACATGCTAATCGGATTGTTGTTTTTTTATTGCTTTTACTTGCCTTTCCCTCATTCGGTTTGGCACAGACGCCTCCTAATTCCGCCATCTCTTCTGTCAAAATCAAGCAGGACGTTAACAGGATACTTCAAAACCCCGATTACCAATGGAAGTCCCGCCACACCTCAATCCTGAATAAAATCGGGAACATGTTTATACTTATTGTGCATAGATTAGTGTCATTCTTTAAGAGACTCTTCCCAAAAACCAAGTTTCCTTCCGCCTCCGTGAATCCTGTCATGGCTAAAATCCTCATGGTCATCCTAACGATCATTTTGGTTGCATTGCTAGCATGGCTTACTGCGGTTTTGATCAAAGGAGGGTCCGTTCAGAGAAAAAGCACAGAAAAAAAACGATCCAAAGTCCAAACATCCAAATTGGATGAGGAACCGAAGACTTTGGATCACCCGGAGGATTTGCTATCCTATTCAAAGACTCTCTTTGATAATGGCGAGTGGAGGCGATCGTATCGTTACGCTTTTCTCGCCATTCTATTGATGCTGGATCGCAAAGGGTTTATCCAATTCGAAAAATCCAGAACCAACGGGGATTATCTTCGTGCATTAAGAAGCAATAAACAGCTTTTCCCTATGTTTCGAACGGTGTGTCTGGATTTCGACATAAAATGGTACGGGCATGCGCCTATTGATTCAGTGTCATGCAAAAGGTTCATGGAGCACTACGAGGATATGCAGAGAATGATAGGAGATGAAACCGCTACGAACTAAAAGTGTAGGTTACCTCGTCCCTCCGCCGGACAAGAGATTCAACGCCTCACGAATTAAATGCCCAGCATTGCTCTTGCCCGGATTGGCATGAATCACACGTTCGGCCGCCCTACGTGCATCTGCGCGCGAATATCCCAAATTCACGAGTGCCTCATGAATATCCTCGAAAAGGGCGTGATTGGTGAAGTCACCACCCGATGTTGTATGTTCTATTTTTTGCGACACCATGAACTCGGTTAACCGATCGCCCAATTCGAGACAGAGCCTCTGTGCTAACTTCGCCCCCACACCAGGGATTCTCACCAAGGATTTTTGATCGTTTGAAGAGACGGCTATGCATAGTTCGCCCCACTCCATCACGCTCAGCATGGATATTGCCAGTTTGGGTCCGATGCCAGTGACGCTCGTCAGCAAAAGGAACAGTTTCTGCTCTTCCAAAGTTCGAAATCCGTAAAGGCTTATATCATCCTCTCGAACCAGCATAACTGTGAACAGGGTGGTCTTGTCCCCTTCCTTAGGAAGACGCGACAATGTGGAGAGGGGGGTGTTGACCCGATACCCCACCCCCCCGACATCCAAAACCACGCTGTTCGCCTCAGTTCGTATGACGTTACCAGTCAATTGAGCAATCATACTTGACGCTCTCTAATTCCCATCGTTGATTTCTCGAATATAGATGTTCTTAAAGAGGAGAGGCGACCAATGGTGCTGAAGCTCAATCTGACCGGTGCGATATATGGGTTTATCCCTCTCCCAATAGTTCTCCATAGTGACAGCATTGGTTACTAGCTTGTTGTTCAAATAGACAGTAACTTTATCTCCAACCATTAAAATCCGAAAATGATTCCACTGGCCGGGAGGATTATCCGCGTAAACCAACGGATTGGAGGGATTTTTCATATTATTATACAATCCGCCCGATCCTAACGGATTATCCCAAATTTGAACTTGAGGGCTGCCGCGCAAATAGATACCGCTATCCCCTTTTTGCTCGATTTTCCAATCCACCCAGAGCTCAAAATCCTTGTAGTCCTTTTTAGTGCACAGGTTATCATTTTTGCCGTCGTAGCAGATCATACCGTCCTTCACTATCCAATGCAGCTTCATCAATTTATCCGCTGCAGCCTGTTTCAACGCCAATTCCTCTGGGGTCATTTTAGCTCGCAAAGGAGGATTCCCAACTAAAGCCTTCCATCCATCAAGGTTTTTTCCATTAAATAGCGCAGTAAACCCCTTCGGGGGTGTGTTATCCTTTTCCTGCTTGGATAAGTCCTTGATGCTAATATCTTTGAAGTCCACTTCGGTCGGTTCATGACCTAGAAATCCCACATGTCCCGCAGGACGCAGCATTCCGGGATGCTCCAGGAGCGTTTCGGGATCGTTTACATCATTGATATTTGCATCCACGATCGTCTTATTGTTAAGGACAACCTTAATGCGCCTCCCAATTGCGGTGATCTCCTCCTTATTCCACTCCCCAACAGGCTTAAGCGCACCACGTTTGGCGGGCGCCACTTTGTAAATAGAGCCACAATACTGACCTGGCTCCAAATGCGCATAGGAGGGATCTCTGTTATCCAATATCTGAATTTCCATCCCCATGTATGCGGCGTCCCCTTGGAGAGGTGCGCGTATTCCCACACCGTTATTCGCACCATGAGTTAATTTAAATTGAAAACGAAAGATGAAATCGCTGTATGTCTTTTCAGTGAATAGATTTGAGCTACTTCCAGCAGGACAAATTAAAATCCCGTTTTTCGCCACATAGCCGTCGGGTCGTCCCACGATAGTCCAGCCTGTGAGGTCCTTGCCATTGAAGAGATTGACAAATCCACTCCCTTTTGCTTGGACGGATCCACAGAGCATTATGAGAATGAGTAATATGCAAGCGGAGCGTAACTTAGACATAAAAGGCTCCTCCTGTCCATTTTTTTGCTGATCAAGACATGATCATGCTTTTTGATTGATAGCTTTGATGCACCTTGCGAAATAATTGGAGGAGCTATGCGTGAAAACAGAATGTAAGGGCTTAAGAATGATTTTCAAGTTCAAG
>JAJZOL010000112.1 GCA_021811565.1 bacterium
TGATCTCTCGTACCATTTCGCCTGTTCCAACCGGCACCGTGCTTTTATTGACTATCACCTTGTATCGGTTCAGCGCCCGCGCAATGGTGTGCGCGGCATCCTTCACCTGGCTCATATCCGGCTCGCCGTTTTCGAGTGGCGGAGTGCCGACGCATATGAAGATCACTTCGGAGCGTGAAACAGCATCCTCCACGTTCGTCGTGAAAGTAAGGCGCCCGTCCTGAATGTTCCGCTCCACCATCTCTTCAAGCCCAGGCTCATATATAGGCAATCGTCCCTTATTCAAGCCTTCAATCTTCGCCACATCCTTGTCGGTGCAGATTACTTCATTCCCGAGATCGGCGAAAACGGATCCAGTGACAAGCCCAACATATCCCGTACCAATTGCACAGATGTTCATTAAAATACGCCTCCTGACGTTACTCAGCCGGTAAGAACATTATCGGCTTGAATGTGATGTTTTTTTAGAGAAAACGAACAAGTATTCCCACAAAGAAAAAACGACCTCCCTTACGGAGAACCATCCGTGAGAAGTCGCTGGAGCGATCATGCCCTCGACAGGATTCGAACCTGTGCACCCGGCTCCGGAGGCCGGCGCTCTATCCCCTGAGCTACGAGGGCATATATGATCATTATTATTATGATGAACTACGGGATTCCGTGTCAATTCCATGCGTTTAATCCATGGCATGCCATATACCGCATTCGACGATGGGATGCATATCTATCGATGAAACTATAGATCGCGTTCCACGATGTAACGTGCAATCTGTCTTAATGGTTCGGCCGACTCGCCAAAAATGTCCAAATTGGAGATTGCTTTTCGCATCTCCTCCTCTGCAAGCTTCTTGGATTCCTCCAATCCATATAGTTTCGGAAATGTCGCCTTGTTTTGCTTGACATCGCTGCCAACAGGTTTGCCGATTTTCTCCTGATCTCCAATGATATCAAGAATGTCGTCCGCGATTTGAAACGCCAAACCGATGCTTTCGCCGTAACTGCGCAATCTGTTAATTTGCAATTCGTCACCGCCGCATAGCACCGCTCCGGAAAGCACCGAAGCGGTAAGTAGCGCACCGGTTTTATGCGCATGGATATAACGGATTTCGTCGGGGGAAATATCCCTTCCTTCTGATTCTATATCCACCACCTGACCTCCGACCATTCCACGATTCCCGGATGCATGCGCCAAAAGACGCGAAACCTCCACGACTCGATCAGCAGGAAATCGATCGATATTGGAGGCGATAAGTTCAAACGCCAAGGCTAAGAGAGCATCCCCCGCAAGCATCGCCATGGCTTCGCCATACACCTTGTGGTTGGTCAATCTCCCTCTGCGGTAATCGTCATCGTCCATGCAAGGAAGATCGTCATGTATCAATGAGAAAGCATGTATGCATTCCAATGCGCATGATGCGGGTAATACATCTTCAGGGTACCCGCCAACAGCTTCCGCCCCGGCCATGACAAGGATAGGGCGCAGGCGTTTGCCGGGGGATAACACGCTATAACGTATGGCCTCATGCAATCGAACTGGGGTATCTAATACGGACGGAAGCAGCTTATCCAATGCCGCTTCAGCCATATTTTTGCGTTCCATTAGATAGTTATGTAAGTTCATTCATTGTCCCAATGTAAGTGTGATATTTTATTATATTCACTTTCAAAAGAAAGTTGAACTATAAGGGGAGGCATAAAAAAAAGACGGTTCCTTCTGATTCCGGAAGGAGCCGTCCGTTATGGGGCGGGATTAATGGCTCTCGCCACCTTTTCTTCCAATCGAAGACATATGCTTTCGATCGGAAGATACCTTTTCCCCGCCTTTTCTGCCAATTTCGGCCATATGCAATCGATCTTGAGAGACCTTCGCTCCGCCGCGCCGACCGATTTCTGACATATGTTGCCTATCCGCAGAAACCTTCGCACCGCCTTTTCGTCCTGCAATAGCGTGGCCTTCGGGGTTTCCATGCCATCCTCGACCTTTGTTACTCATGGCGGCTTGATCATCTTTCTTCATCATAATAACCCCTCCCAAATGTTTTCGATGCGTGTTCCCTATCAAAGCGTATATTTTCGTAAGGATAACACGTGCGTAATTAATACACGCTCCAAAACCGTGTATCCTTATTAAAAAGCCTAATAAAAGGCTAACGCTCGGATCGCATACATAAACTCATCAAGCGCTTGTATATAGCAAAACGGATAAATATCCTGGAAAGTTCCCATGCTTCCACCCATGGAGTTTTCCACGCACTTGGGCATACGAGAGGGATGGGGAGTATAATATTGAACGTGGATTCACAATAGTCATGGGATTGCTTCAACTTGGGGTATCCGCAATTCAGCAAATTGGAGTTTTCAGATCACGTTTTACCGCATACGCCCCGATGGCGTATGGAAATTTAATCCTTAGTCTATTAGATGATGTGAAACTCGCAGCACATGCAACATTATTTTTTCTCATTAACTTGAGGGGATGAAAATGATTTTTATACGACGCTATTTTGATCAGGTTAAACATCTTTTGGATCGAGTTTCCGAAGAAGATATCGTATTATTGACCGATTTACTGACCGACGCTTGGAAGGAGGGGAAAAAAGTCATTCTTATGGGAAACGGGGGCAGTGCCGCCAATGCATCGCATATCGTCAATGATCTGCAGAAATGCCTCCAATTCGATTCGGGCAAACCCCTGAAAGCCCTGTGCCTTTCCGACAACACGGCTCTTATTCTCGCATGGGGGAATGACACCAGATTTGATAATATATACGCCCCGCAAGTGGAATGTTGGGTTGAGCCGGGGGATATGGTGATTGGTATAAGCGGAAGCGGAAACTCGATGAATGTTATCAACGCCATTGAAAAAGGCAATGAACTGGGAGCTTTCACATTTGGACTCGCAGGATTCGAAGGGGGCAAGCTTTCAAAGTGCGCGAAAAAAACGATAGTCGTGCCTTCGGATAACATGCAGCAGATCGAGGACATTCATATGATGATACTGCATCTTGTTTTCTCGGAACTTCGAAGGCGAGCCACAAGTGGTTGAAACATGGATGCAATGAATCACAAACATCGCAGGTGCTGGTGACTATGATTAAGTCTCGCGCTATTTTTTTGGATAGAGATGGGGTGATAAACGAAGATTCGGAGTCGTTCATTACGCATCCAGATCAAGTTAAAATATTCCCAACCGTTTCTCAGTCTATTCGCTCCTTGCGCGAAATCGGTTTTCACATCATAGTCGTATCCAACCAATCCGGAGTGGGAAGGGGACTGTTGAGTGAAGAGACCCTTGCGGATATCAATGGCAAGATACGGGATGAATTGGATAGAGAAGGAGCCAAACTGGATGCGATGTATTACTGCCCTCACCTACCGACTGATGGCTGTTCATGTCGAAAGCCGAGAAATGGGATGTTGGTTCAAGCTTCGCAGGATTTCGGAATAGACCTGTCCGAAAGCTACATGATTGGCGATAAACCTTCGGATATTGCATGCGGTGAGTCCTCGGGATGCACCACCATACTTACCTTAAGCGGCCAATCCAAGGGTTTTGACAAAAGTAAATTCATCGTCTACCCCGATTTTATCTGCACGGACTTGCTTGTCGCATCGAAATGGATTCTGGAAAAGGAAAAAACCCCAAAAGGGTAACAGTTTCACATTTTTTCGAACTGCAAAGTCATGCCCACACTGATTTTCTTATCAGAGAGGTTTCCTGCGGCAAGTTCAATCACACTGCACCCTCCGCGAGTGGGCATTAACGCCCTCCATGGATTCAAATGTTTCACAACCGCCAGAATTTTGCCCTTATCATCCAGCACGATTACATCCAATGGAATTCTCATGCCGAACGTATGAATTCCGTTGCACGGAGAAAGCCAAAGCCCCTGAATTCTTTTTAGTGTTTTCCGTCCGATTAAACCTATCAACTGGTCGAGAAAATGGTTGGCAAGAAGAACATTTTCAGCTATCGTGACGCCGGATTCCTTGCACCGAATGCGATACAACTCTTTTTTCATTATTTCATCATAGTCCCGAAGACTATCCTTTGCCGAAATATGCGGGGCGCCGGAATTAATCCGGCGTCCAGTCCATGTCAGGGGTTACTCTTTCGCAAAAGCCCGCGATCAGTTTCGCTGCGTTTTCGATGTCCTGCAAATTCATGACCTCGCAAGGGGTATGCATATATCGCAATGGAACGGAGACCAATCCTGTGGCGACGCCGCTTTTGCTAAGTTGAATCGCATTTGCATCCGTGCCTGTGCCTCCCGGAATGGCCTCCACTTGATAAGGAATGTCCAGTTCCTTCGCCGTTTGGACTAGCAATGTGAAGACCTTCGGATTGATATTGGAACCTTTAGAGATAACCGGTCCGGATCCGAGTTTGATATCCCCGACCTTTTTCTTGTCCGCTCCGGGAAAGTCCATGGCGTGGCATACATCCGTGGCTATGCCGATAAGCGGATCCACTTCATAAGCGCTTGTTTTGGCTCCTCGAATGCCAACCTCTTCCTGTACCGTGGAAACCGCGCTTACGGACGCCACGATGATCTTGTCCGTCAATAAACGCATCGCCTCCGCTATCAAAAACACCCCCATTTTGTCGTCAAAACTACGCGCCGTGTATGTATCGCCTTGGAGAACCTCCAACTCCTGAGCATAGGTGGCACAATCTCCGACGCTCACCAGCTTTTCAGCCTCCTCCTTGTTTTTCGCCCCGATATCTATCCAAAGATCCTCCAGCTTAGGCGCCTTGCCTCTCTCATCCTGATCCATTAAATGAACCGCTTTGCGCCCCAACACTCCTGTGATAGGTCCGTTTACCGTGTGAACATGCACTCTCTGCCCTACGGTAACTATGGCGTCATGCCCGCCGATTCCACCGAAATAGAGCATGCCATCATCGCCAATGTAGCGAATTAGGAATCCTATTTCATCCGCGTGACCTGCAAGCATGATTTTTGGCGAACCGGAATTATGTCTTGTGGCGATAACGGAACCAAGGATATCGGTTTTGACGGAATCCGCATAAGGCGCCACTTTCTCCCTGAAAACTTTCTGCACTGGCTGTTCGTAACCTGAAGGCCCAGGGGTGTTTACCAGGTTCTTCAGGAATTCAAATGAATCTTTTTCCATTCCCACCTCCAAATAAGCATCTTGGATTCATAATAGCCGTTTTCCATCCATATTTGAACCGATCGGATGAAAAAAGGAACGAAAGGACGTTCAAATCATTTCGAGCCAATAAGAACTTCTATGTCGAACCGCCATTGTGATACGTATGTATGTAGTGAAACAGGTTTTCCGCCTTAAAAAACTTTAGCTTATAAAATCCATTGCATTATGGAACAAACAGATAACTTTTACGTCTAAAAGCCTAAGAGGACAGGGAACGCAAAATTTCACTACGCAAGCATGCAATCAACCATCGTTCTTACATCAGCAGTATATTTTTGCGAGATTTTGCAATCACCTCAGGTACTGACATTCTCAGATTAACCCAAGATTCTCAAGGATTGAACATGGAGAGGTTGAGATGAACAGACTACCTGATTCGAAGGAGCGAATAGATGAAGATATCACGGGAGAGCGTAATAATCGCCGTGATTGGAATGGTGGATCTGGTCACCACACTGATCATGGTTCAAAGGGGCGCCTGGGAGGGTAATCCCATTTTTGAGTATTATTTGGCGATAGGCGTGCCATGGTTCATATTGATGAAGTCCATTTTCATTCTGGCGCCTATCTTTCTATTGGAATTGGCAAGACGTCATCGTCCCGTGTTTACCCTATGGGCGAGCAGGATTGCAATTATGGCGTATTTGGGTCTGTATGTCATTGGCGTGATGCACTTAAATCCAGCTCTCATGCAACGCGAGGGATTGATGAACGGGCAAAGCAATATAGCCAACATCACAGTCATGACTCCTCAATACATGAATGCGCATATTGATCAATGGAGAAGATACGTGGTTGATCATGGGTATCGCCTAAACGGTCAATATCATTCAGACGGGTTCGGCGACTGAAAAGAGTACGGGGAGTGCGCACTGTTCCTCCCCGTCTCATTTTGATACTATAACCAAACACCTTTTGACTGGCGCCAACATAGGACGTTATTAACGACTGTAATGCGGCATTGTGTATTAGCTTTATTCACTGCGTGATTTTACATAGCCGGCTTTTCCGCATACCGCAATAACCACCACAGCTTTGGCGATATCCCAAAATAGGAACGGAACCGATCCTAGAAGGATAGCTTGCAACAGTCCGACATGCACATACATGCCCAACCATAACGATCCAATGAGATAAATCACCCCAATGCCAGCCAGGCAAGCTGTAAACTGTCGCAAATGACCTCTTGTCTTCCCGGATTCGGAAATTTTCCCAACAACATACGCAGCAATCGGAAACGCCAAAAGATATCCCCCGGTACCCATTGGATTAAAAAAATACGCAACTCCTCCTCCCACCGAGAAAACCGGCAATCCCGCTACGCCTGCGCCCAAATAGAGCATCTGGGAAAGAAATCCCATTTCACTGCCAAGCGTCAAACCTGCGAAAAGAACGCCGGCGGTTTGCCAGGTCACGGGCACGGGAGTGAAGGGAAGGTGCATGTAAAGTTTGGCGCCAACCGCAGTGAGTACGATAGCGAATATCACCTTCACAGAACTATTCACATAGGACAAGCCAAGGGCTTTGGAATTCAATCTAACGCCTCCATAACTTTCATTTAGTATCTTCAGGTAATTGCAAAATTCGATTTCCAAGTATTTCGCCGAACGTAAAATGAGCGATAATAGCCCCATTTCCTGAATTATGCAATTACCTCTCTTGTTTTAAATACCGTTGGTTATAAATCCATTGAGTTGTATTTCAATGTCAATAGAATCCGACTAACGAAAAAGTATAGCAGATGCGCCCCGCCAAAATCATTTCTCCCTCAGACTCATCCCTAACGAAAATGGCGTAACGATATTTCCCAAAGGCGACTCATTAAGAGGGATTAACGATGCTGAAACATTTTATGTCCTGTTCAGGCAACATTTCCATGAGATTGGGAGTATAAGACAATACACTATCCTTATAACCACGGTGGAAATGATATGTCTACAATCTCATTTTTCTACACGGACAAGTTCCAAAATTACAATCTCGGCTTGAACCACCCTCTCCAACCTATCCGAATAAAACGCACTTATGATTTACTAAACGAGCTTGGCACATGGGAGAGCATTGATGTTCATAACCCGGCACCCTGCACGAGAGAGGATATGAAAGATATTCATTCCGATGAGTATCTTTCGTTCACGGAGATGCTCAGCAACGGTCAGCGTCCGCCTTCTTATCGCCACTACGGGTTTGGCACACCGGATAATCCCGTATTTCCGGGGATGTGGGAATCTTCCCTGCTGTATAGTGGCGCATCAAAAAACGCGGCGGAAGCCGTGATTGACGGGCAGAGATTAGCCATAAACATCTCAGGCGGCTTGCATCACGCCCATTTCAACGGCGCATCAGGATTTTGCATATTCAACGACTGCGTGCTGGCAATCAAAACTCTCCTCAAAAAATTTCAGAAAGTCGCATACGTCGATATAGACGTTCACCATGGGGATGGGGTGCAGGAAGCATTCTACAAGAATCCTCAAGTGCTTACCATTTCCATCCATGAAACCGGGAAGACTCTGTTTCCAGGAACCGGTTTTACCGAGGAGATTGGAGCCGGCGTTGGCAGAGGTTACGCCGTAAACTTGCCATTATGGCCGTACACTGATGGTGAAACATGGTTACATGTATGGAAAGAGATTGGATTTAAGCGACTTCAGGCGTTTTCTCCTGATGTGGTTGTATTGCAAATGGGAGCGGACGCTCATATTTTGGATCCTCTGGGACACATGAACATTACAGGAAGTTACTGGCTGGAGGCAATACGCGATGTAAAGACGCTGGAACTCCCCATGGTCGCTTTGGGGGGCGGGGGATACAATCAAACAGTGGTGCCTCTGTTATGGTCCATGGCAATCATGGAACTCGCCGATTTGCAACTCCCCTATGACGGTCTCTGGAATAAGCTTGAGCAAGAGGAGAGCAACCCCTTGAACTATCCGACTTTAATTGGCAATGAGGATATCCAACAAGACGCCACAAAGTATGCCAATTCATACGCGATGCATATGGTGAAGGAATGTCAGGGGATATTGCGTCAATGGTTGAGCGGGAATGATCGAATATTAGATAAAATTGAGATGAATCATTAGATATCGGTAAAGTTCAAGATGCTAAAGCTGACATGGCAAAAGGATGATGAGGATGAATTAAATTGCATTTGGTTGGTTTTAGAGTGTATAATTAGGTTTCCGAAAAGAAAACGCGAGGGCTTATACCGCTCGCGTCACTTTTCCTGATTTCAAGCATTTAGTACAGACAAGGATTTTCTTGGTTACACTTCCATCCGCCACTCGCGCGGATTGTAGATTGGGCATCCAGCGTCTCTTGGTTCGGGGCGCTTTCAACGCCCAGGATCCGGAATGGACATGCCTGATATGCTGACCGAATTGCGGCTTTTTACCGCAAATATCGCACTGTTTCATTTAAGTAGATAGCCTCCTTGCCAATTGGGTAACCGAGATTTCTCTCGAGTTGGGCAAACGGAGCAATTTTAGCACATTCGATTACGAGATTGCAAGATCACCATCCAAATGAATAACGAAGCCAAGACACTTTTCACGATAGCAAAGCCATATCCTGCACTATCCCCGACCGATAGCATCTATAGAGCGGCGCACCTTTTTCGTACATATTCCACTCAAACCCTGCCCGTGACAAACGAAAATGACCGCATTCTGGGAATACTTCGGCTTTCCTCCATTTCCAGTGTCCTGACGGAAGGGGACAATTTGGCGGATAGGACAATATCTCAATTAATGGAACCTCTGGGTGTATTTCTCCACGCAGATGACGATACCGAAACGGCGTTGCGTCTTTTCAGGGATTCGAGGGAAACAACGTTATTCATTGCGGATCATCATGGATTTCTGCATGGGGGTCTCTCCTTGACGGATATGATTGACCCCACTTACAATCCCGTACGACCTCCTTCCGCAGGAGGGCTTGCACTCCCTTGGGGCGTCTATCTCACATCGGGAGAATTGCATGCGGGGCAAAGTAATTTTAAGCTGTTCCTTGGAGGTATTTCCATTGGATTGATATTCGCGATATCGCGATTTTTAGTGGAATTGTTTTGCGGGATTTCGCAATCATTCACTCATTTTCACGCATGGACGATTTGGAACGCCGCTCAACCTGCTCAACTGCAATGGAACAATCTGGATTGGTATCTCATCCAAATAGCACCATTGATTGTCTTCGGTATCATTCTCCGGCTTTCACCGTTGGCGGGATTTCATGGAGCGGAGCACAAATCCGTCCATGCATTGGAACGCGGGGAGCCGTTGCATCCATCCATCGTTCGTTCGATGCCATGCGTGCACCCTCGATGCGGTACGAATTTCGTGGCTGCCGCCATCATTTTCGGGGGAATATATCAGGCGCTCGTCTCTTTGCGACTGGGTTTTGACAGCATGGATGCGGCAATGGTTGGGGGAATTGTGGCGTTATTCACCTGGAGAAGCTTTGGAGCCTTTCTTCAAAAATATATCACAACAAGAGAGCCGAACGAAAAACAGTTGTTATCGGGAATAAAAGCCGCACAGGAATTGGAACGTAAGTATCAATCCACTCCTTATCGCAGGTCCAATCTATTCAGAAAAATATGGTGCATGGGGATGCCACAATCCCTTTTAGGTTTAGTGTTAGGCGTCACAGTGTTCGGCTATCTAACCGATTCCCTTTTAGGTTTGTTTATAAAATGAGATGCACTTTCATACGCTTCCTGCATAATTCACATGTGATGAGATAGCAGGAAGATTTTTCAAGACCGTTGCATATGCTATAGAAATATGCCACCCTTTTCCGTACAAACCCCTCAAAATGAATTAAGAACCGTTTCAAGGAGGATTTAGTGATTACCGACCAGTTAAAAGCCCGTGTTCGAGAAGCGTTGACTATAGCCTCAAGCAAAGGGATATTTCAGTTGAATGTTTCAAAGGTGGAGATATCATTTGAAACGCCTCGTAACAAGGAGTTTGGAGACTTTGCGTGTAATTTGGCCATGGCTCTGTCCAAAACCCTAGGCTTGCCTCCTCGCGAAATCGCAAAAGCCATAGTGGATAATGTCGTAACTGGGGATGGATTTTTAGAGCGGGTGGAGATCGCTGGTCCAGGCTTCATGAATTTTTATCTTACCCCCGACTGGCTTCACGAAGTGATGGTTCGTATCGAGAGAGAGGATGACTCTTACGGACGCAATCGATCCCACGAAGGGGAGAAAGTCTTACTTGAGTTCGTAAGTGCGAATCCCACAGGTCCTATAAGCGTGGTCAATGGCCGAGCGGCAGCCCTCGGCGACACACTTGGAAATCTCCTTGCGGCTAGCGGGGCGATTGTCTCTCGGGAATTCTATGTGAACGATGCTCTTAACTCCACTCAATTAAATCTGATGGGGGATTCCCTTGCAGCAAGGTATCTGCAGCTTTTGGGGCGGGATGTCGAATTGCCTGAGGATGGCTACCAAGGGGAATATCTGGTGGATATTGCGAGAGATATCCTGGAAGAGTTTGGCAACCGTTTCGAAACCATGCCGGATGAGGAGCGGGCTTCGCTGTTCCGTTCATTCGCTTCATCCAAGATGATCGAGCAACAAAAAACTGATCTGGAAGCTTTCGGCGTAAAATACGATACATGGTTCTACGAGAGTGATCTCTATTCCAATGAAGAGGTTTCCGATGCGATTCAATACATGCGCGATCACGGGTACGCCTATGAGAAGGATGGAGCTCTTTGGCTCAAAACCATGGAATTGGCAAACGATGATCAGGACCGAGTGCTGGTACGATCCAATGAGAAGGAGACTTATGTTGCTGCGGATGCAGCCTATCATCTTAACAAATTCAAACGGGGATTCAACCGACTGATCGACATATGGGGTGCGGATCACCACGGGTATGTTGCAAGACTAAAGGCGGGCATTAAAGCCTTAGGACGCGACCCCGAAGCGTGCGAGATTATCCTTACTCAAATGGTGCTGTTGATGCGCGACGGGGAGATGGTTCGAGGATCAAAACGAGCCGGGGATATCATCCCCTTGAAGGATCTCGTCGAGGAGGTGGGCAAGGATGCGGCTCGATTCTATTTCCTACTCAACTCCTATGAAACAACAGCCACTTTCGATTTGGAACTTGCAAAAAAACAATCGAACGACAACCCCATCTTTTACGCTCAATACGCCCATGCTCGATGCTGCAACGTGCTCAGAAAAGCCGAAGAGATGAACGTGGCGGTTCCAAAGGGGACGCATGTGAATAGTTCCCTTCTCATTCATGACAAGGAGTTGGAACTCCTGCGGAAATTGGCTGATTTTCCTGGAGAGGTTCAAACTGCGGCGGATATGCTTGCGCCGCATCGCTTGACAACCTATGTACGCGAAATCGGCCAGGCGTTACACCAATTTTACGAAGAATGCCCCGCTTTGAAAGAGGGGGTGGATCCTGATTTAAGAGACGCCCGTCTCGCTCTGTTTGACGCCACACGAATCGTGGTGCGCAATCTGCTCGGATTCC
>JAJZOL010000193.1 GCA_021811565.1 bacterium
GGATACTTGATTGCCTCCCGGATCATCTTGAAAAAGGATTGATGGAGGGGGATTGACTCTCTTATCCAAGCAGCGAAGGCGATGACCAGAGGTTATCGCAATCCCCGATATCTCAAAACGACCATTTACCCGATCGCGGGAAAACTCGATTTTGGGTTATCCGTGTAATAGAGCGAGGAACAGCAAATAATATTACCCGCGTGATGTAGTGAGGAGCCTGAAGTTTTATTACGCCTATTTATGGTAAGGTATTCACACGATCCATTCAGTCATTTGAAAAGGACATTTACCGAACTATGATCTCTTCAACATTACTCATTTCCGCCGCCATCATCGCACTTACGCCCATGGTGTCCACTGCGGCGGTGGCACGGAAGGACGCGTTATTTCAGAGGCTTGATAAGTATAACGTGGTGTGGACCTCTCCAAGCGCGGATGCTTCGGGCTCCATGCCGCTAGGCAACGGGGAGGTTGGGATTAACCTATGGGCGGAGAAAAACGGCGCAATCTATTTTTACATCAGCAGAAGCGACTCCCTTAGCGAGATTGCGCGACTAGTGAAGGTGGGGGGAATGAAGATCAACATTCACCCGAACCCTCTTGCGAACACTGCGCCGTTTAAACAGGCGCTTATTCTTAAGGATGGTGTTTGCAGAATCGTAATGGGGACTGGAAGAAATAAAGTGGTGTTGAAGATATTCGTGGATGCGGATAATCCGGTTGTCTATTGCGTGGGGAGTTCCGCCTCGCCCGTATCTGTCACGGCTTCGGCTCTCTGCTGGAGAACGGAGCGGCGTGAGATCACCGGCGGGGAACAAAACTCCGCATGGACGATGCAAGGGGCGCCGTTTCCACTTGATGAATCGGCGGATGTGTTTCCCAACGACACAGGTGACGCTTTGGTGTGGTTCCATCGCGATGATAAAAAAGACGAAACGGCTTTTCCGTCCACAATGGAACTTCAGGGATTGAAATCCTTGGAAGGCACTGTGCATGATCCGCTTTTGGACAGGACTTTTGGGGGATGGGTGGTTGGCGACGGATTTAAAGCGACTCAGGGGCACGCCATTGAAACACGCAAGGATGTAAGGCGTTTTGTCCTGCGAGTGGCGGCTCCTTGCGCACAGACCGCCACCGCAAGGGACTGGATGCAGATGGCGCGTAAAATCGCCGAGAATTCGGCGGACTATGTCGCGGCGATGAAAAGAACCGAGGCATGGTGGAATAACTATTGGCGGCGTTCCTGGGTGTTCGTGGATAAAATCGGCTATTCGCGGATACGGGTCCCCGGCGCCGATCATCCCCTAAGGGTCGGGTACGATTCCAACGATCAAAATCATTTTCCAGGGGAGATGAATCACGTTTTGGTTTATGACACGCCTCTTTCCGCCAAGGATGTGGCAATGATTGCTCAAAATCCCGATAATGAACCGAAACTGAAAGGTCTGCTTTGGCAAGGGGACGGTTCCAGACAGGAGATCGGGAATGGGATGTTGAATTTCTCTAAAGGGTTTACGCTCGACGCATGGATCAAACCGGACGGAACGGGAGTCGGACGGATCTTTGACAAGCTTACGGCAGGGCAGCAGGATGGATTTCTGTTTGACATATATCCTGTGAACACGTTGAGGCTGATTATCGGCGAATTGCAGTTGCAATCCCACACCAACGCTTTGACACCCGGCAAGTGGCAAAATGTCGCCGCCACCTTCGATACGAAAACAGGGGTCGCGGCAATCTATTTGGACGGAAAGCTGACGAGCCATTCCACGTCCACGGCAACTCAGGATATGATCAGCAGAGGGTATCTCCTGCAGAATTACGTTCAAGCCTGTGGCGGAAGAGGAAACTACCCTATCAAGTTTAACGGCGGGATATTCACCGTGGAACCGAAGGCGATGGGCAGGCCTTACGATCCGGATTGGCGCGCATGGGGGGAGTGTTACTGGTGGCAGAACACGCGCCATATGTATCATCCGATGCTCGCCGCAGCGGATTATGAGATGATGGAGCCACTTTTCAAAATGTATGAGGATGTGGTTCCGCTCGCTGAGGCTCGCTCGAAAATCTATTATGATGCATCGGGAATCTACTTTCCGGAAACGATGACCGCTTGGGGTACCTACTCCAATTCGGATTACGGATGGAACCACAAAGGAAAGGCTCCCGGTGACATCCAAAGCCCCTGGTGGAGATACGCTTGGAATCAGGGTCCGGAGCTTGTCGCGCTGATGCTGGACCGTTGGGATTACACTCAGGATCCGGTATTCCTGAAAAGTCAACTCCTGCCAATGGCGGTACAGGTTCTTAAATACTTCGACACACGTTTCAGAAAGAATTCAAACGGAAAGATTGTTCTAGACCCGGATCAGGCGATTGAGACCTACTGGACGGGAGTGATCAATGACACTCCCGATGTGGCGGGGCTGATAGATATCACCAGGCGTTTGTGCGCATTGCCGAAAAAATTCGTCGCCCCTGAGGAACGTAAATTCTTTCTGCATATGAAAAACGCTTGTCCTCCGATTCCCACGGAGGAGGCGACTGTGGATGGGCATACCGTGCGTATCATCTCCCCTGCGGAGAAATACGACAAACACACCACTAATAGCGAGAATCCGGAATTATATGCGGTGTGGCCATTCAGACTGTTCGGAGTGGGGAGACCCGGATTGGAGATGGCGCGTGAGACCTACGCTCACCGACTTTTCCATTTGTATGTGGGTTGGGGCTATGATGGCAACTGCGCCGCACTGCTGGGAATGCGAGATGAAGCGGCCAAGATTCTCAAGATCAAATGCGAGAATTCCAATCCTGCGTATCGCTGGCCCGCCACATGGGGTCCCAATTACGATTGGCTTCCGGATCAAAATCATGGGGGCAATCTTTTGGAAACCACTCAGTTGATGCTGCTTCAGGGATTGGGTCGAAAAATACTGCTGCTCCCCGCGTGGCCTCATGACTGGGATGTGGACTTCAAGCTGCACGCCCCCTATCGAACGACGGTGGAGTGCAGTTATCGCAATGGAAAGATTGTCAAGCTAATCGTGACACCTAAATCCCGAAGGAAGGACGTTGTGGACATGAGTCATCGGTCCAAATTGTGAAATGATGAGGATGGATTATTAAGGTTTACGGCATGCGTAAAATATCCGATCGGTGAGGGGGTTGACCGGTTTAAATGTGTATCGATGGAAGGTTTGGATTTCCCGGAATCCGGCAATTAAGAGCATCTCCCTCACCTCCTCTTCGCGATATGCGTATTGGATGTGAGTTTCACGAAACTCCTTTTCCTCCGTGCCATCGTTCACGATGAAATGCATGCGTATGCGGCATATCCGGGTGTCAGGGTTGAACTCGCTCCTCCAGACATAGCGCACCGGATCGTCCTCGTATAGGTTCTCCTGATCGAAAAATCCGTTCTCCAGTGCGTAAATGGAGTTCATGTCAAAGATGAAAAGCCCCCCCTTGCGTAGGTGGTCAAACACTCTCTTCATTGCGTTTTGCAGTTTGTTCGGGTCGAGAATATAGTTCAGACTGTCAAAAAGGCTTACGCAGAGGTCAAAGTCGCGTTTTTCCAGCGACAGTTCCGAAGCATCTTGAACGTGGTAAGGAATTGAATAATGCTTGTTTTGAGCCTTTTCCCTCGCCACCTTGATCATCTCGGAGGATATATCCACCCCCTGCACTTCATAACCATGGTCATAAAGAATCTCGGATACGTTCCCCGTTCCGCAAGCGAGGTCTAAAATCGTATGGACATTGGTTTCCAGCTTGCGGATCATTTTACGGAGATAACGAGTCCACTCTTCGTATGGAACCCCGGTCATTAGCTTGTCATAAAAGGACGCCACAGCGGTGAATTGCGGGAATTGCGCCTCGGAAATTTGATGATCCATATTTCCGTCGTCTGTATTGTCCGAATGGTTCAAGGGTTTGTCCGCGCAACTCATTTTATTAGGTTCATGCTCCTTGCGTGAAAATTTAACATCTCCGGCATAACAATTGCGAGCGGGAGGGAGGAGGCGATGGAGGCTATCGGCGAACGCCTGAACCAATCTTCCGGCCTGTCCGGCAAGCCGTGCAATAGGTATAAAACAGGAAACCGATTAACGCCTTCGGGAATAATCACCCATGAACGACTTTTCCTTTGCAAAGCCGGGCTATGATACTCAATTTGTGTCACAGGCATATTTTTTGCCGTCAATGTTTTTTCGGATTCCCGTTAACTTTTTCTCTTTTGAATACGATGCAATCGGGATAGGTTCTTAATGAAGGTTTTTCCACTCATCCGGTTGGATTCCCAACCCTTTTAGAATGGTATACGCCATCAATTGATTTCCCGCATTATTCATATGCACGCCATCCACGGTCAGTAAGAGCGCCGTAGCCCCCGTGGCTCGATACGGGAGCAGGATGCGCCAAAATACAGGCTGAAAATTAATGAAGGGCAGGTGGCGCTCCTTTGCAATCTCTTCAAGGGCGGCGTTATATCCCTTGACCTTCAAATTTTCCGGTGAGTTGGGGTTTTCGTAAATAACGGTGGTGGAGAGAATCACGACTCGAATATGCGCCGCTTCCGCCATGGATATCATCTTTTCGATGTTCGCGCGATAATCCGGAATCGGAATACCCCTTGGTCCATCACCTTTGGGATGATTGTCATAAAAACCGTGCCATACGTCGTTCACGCCGCAACTAATGGTTACCATATCGGGATTTTTATCAATAACATCCGTTTGGAATCGCGCCAGCATTTGATTGGATTTATTTCCCGATATCCCAGCGTTGATCACTTCGAAATTTTGATCAGGGTAAAGTTTTTGCAAAGTGTTGCGAATGATGCCAACGTATCCTTGCGGTCCGTCCCCAAACTGAGTGATACTGTCACCGAGTGCGACGATGCGATGGACGTTTCGCAGTAATGGCGGCAAATTCTCGGCGTGCACCACCGATGCGCAAATCAGGATTAACGAAAGTGCAATGAGACAACTGAATTTGAGACGCATGAGAAATACTCCTTGATGATTATTAACATTTGCATGGTGGAAAGGCATCTGTTAGACGCCGGTCTCCACATGCAAGGTTTTTTCGTACTGATAGGATACCATCCCTTGGGCGGCTCCGCGAGGCTTGCGAACATATTTTCTTAATGTATAATCAACGGGCACCGTTCCGGAGTGCTTCGCCGCGCTGTGTTTTGCAGCGATAACCGCAGCCTCGCGTATTACTTCCAACGGTGTTTTTTCAGGATGGCGATTTGTCCGGATCACCACATGGGCGCTGGCGTTGGATCGAACATGCAGCCATATGTCCGTTGGCTGAGCGATACGTGTGGTCAGGTAATCGTTCGCCTCGCTGTTCTCGCCGTAGAGAATCTCCCAGCCATCGGAAGTATGGAAGGTGCGTATCTTCTTGCCTGCGAAATCAAGCGGCGCATTCAGCTTGCCAACCGGAGGAGGTTCCTGAGATTCCTCTCTCAACACCTCTTTTGATATCAGTTCCTCGCGCAACCGCTGCAACTGATCGATCTGTGTCAATTGAGTTATTTGTCCCTTCGCATCTTGGAGTGCTTGAAGCTGTGAATGTATCCTGTCCGCTTGACGACGCAAAATGTCCATGCCGTCAAACGCCTTGCGGCTTTTACGATAGTACGTCTCTACGTTGTCCTGGATTGAAAGGGATGGATCGAGAGGAATGACGCGCTCTTCTTGCTCGGGATGATAAAGATCCGGCACTCTCGCTTCCGAGGCGCCTTCGAGAATCAAGTGACGATTGATAACGAGCAAATCGGCGCATTCCTTCCACCATTCCGCTTTGGAGGCGTTAAGTATTGCTTCATCCAGCTCCCTGTTTCTGGTTCCCAATGAGCGTTCCGCACGGCGTATTAGTCCTGTTAACTCCTTTGCACGGATTTCGACTTGCATGCGGGGCAGGAAATCGCTGAAATAGGCGTCCAATGCTTTATTTAGAGAAGGAAATGCCACCTGTGAGTTCGATGGAAGTTGCACTGTTGCGATGGGATAAGCGCCGATGGGAACGTCGTTTTCATCTTTGGCAAGATGAGGGTTCCATACGTTATCCCGAGCTTTCCAGATGACATCCGACCACGCCTGAAGGGCGGAACCTCTTTGGATTCGCGAGGCTATCTCCACCGCAAGGAATGGTGAGAAACCGCGATAGTTTTTCAGTAGATAATCCGCCAGCCAGTTTTGATCCTCGGAAAATCCGGGCTCATGGATCATAGGATCGTCGTGGAATTCCTCGAAAGGGTTCTTTTTATCCGTTTGAACAGGAGGGGGCGAATACGCCATATTGGGAAGCAACTGTCTAAATCTGTTCAAGCGATGAGGGACATGGCGAATTGCGTCTATGATGACTCCCTCAGAATTCAATAGAATTAGATTGCTGCGATTTCCCATCATCTCAGCAATGAAACAGAACGTTCCCATTGACGAATGAACTAGGATGCGTAATACACGATCGATATCCGCTTGGATGATGGAATGGATCCGCCCTCCTTCGAGATACTTGCGACAGACCATGCAGAACTGTGGAGGTGCGGGAGGATTGCTTCTTTTCTCCTTTGAGATGTGGCACCTCGGATTTTGGGGGTCCGTTGAGAAAAGCAGGCTATAATTCTCCCCACTATGACGAATCTCCCAGATCATGTCATGGTCGGATGGTTGAGTGATCCTTTGGATAGCCCCGCTGCAAATCTTATGAGATAGCTCCTGGGATACGCAGCGCATCACGAAACTGTCAAATGGCGTTTTTATCTCTTTTGTCATGGCAATTAGTCTACTCGAAAGCGGTGTGAATAACCACATTTTAAATTCGCATGAAATAGCGTATAACCTAATGGATGTAAGGGGATATGAGGAAAATCGGGCTGTATCGGCAGTAATATAAGTAAAGGGAAATGCAATGAAAATATTTGGAGAGAGACGAGATAACAAACGACGCAGCTCCGTTGTTTTCGTTATCGGGGGCGGCTTCGCCGGCGTGGAGGCCACATGGAGGGTTGCGCAATCCGGTTTGCGTGTGATTCTCTATGAGATGCGCCCGAAACGAATGACGGCGGTGCATCAATCCTCATATCTCGCCGAACTTGTCTGTTCCAACTCCTTCAAATCCAATCTGCTTACCAACGCAAGCGGGGTCATGAAAGAGGAGATGCGGCGTTTGGATTCCCTGATTTTGGAGGTTGCTTCAAGGCATAGCTTGCCCGCAGGGGAGGCTATGGCGGTGGACAGGGATTCCTTCGCGATGGATGTGACAAGTATTCTAACGCGTCATCCCCGAATCACCATCATTCGTGACGAGGTGACATCACTTCCCACGCACCGTCCTCTCATTATCGCCACAGGGCCACTCACGACGGATGATCTTACCGAAGAGATAAGCCGATTGGTTGGTGAGAGCTCTCTCTCATTTTACGATGCTGTCGCCCCAACGATTACCTTTGACAGCATAGACCTCAATAGGGTGTATCGAGCGTCGAGGCGGGGCAAGACTGCTGATAACGATCCTTCGACCATGGACGAAGTCTCTGAAGGTGATTACCTAAATTGCCCCTTGACCAAGGAGGAATATCTTCGTTTTCACTCTGAATTGGTTCAAGCCCAGCGAAGCGCACCGCATAATCCTGACGAAAAGGATGCCTCCTATTTCGAGATGTGCCTGCCCATAGAGGAGTTGGCGCGCAGAGGGGAGAGGACGCTTTCTTACGGACCCATGAAACCGATCGGTTTGGTGGACCCTCGCACCGGTAGGCGTCCCTGGGCGGTGGTGCAGCTGCGTCAGGAAAATAAAGAGGGGACGTTGTGGGGACTTGTAGGTTTTCAGACGCGGTTGAAATGGGGGGAGCAGAGACGCATCTTTCGGATGATTCCTGGGCTGGAGCAAGCCGAGTTCGTGCGTTACGGAGTGATGCATCGCAACACCTATATCAACTCCCCTCTTGCCCTCAACCTGTCCATGCAGGTGATCCATCACGAGGGCGTATACATGGCGGGGCAACTTACAGGAGTGGAAGGGTACTTGGAATCCGCGGCAATCGGCATAGTGGCGGGAATGAACGCAGTACGTTACGCGATGGGGTTGGAGCCGACAACCCCGCCCCGCGAAACCGTGATTGGCTCCCTGTGCCATTACCTTATAGAGACAAATCCGAAGCATTTCTCTCCCATGAACTCCAATTTCGGCATTTTGCCCGAACTTCCCATTCCTATTCGCGATAAAAGGGAAAAGGGGCGTTTAAAGGGGATGCGCGCCTTGGCAGCATTGGAGGAATACCGTAAAAACCTATACGATTTCGAACCCGGTTCTCTCTAAGCAGTGCATGCCGCATATATCAGATGAACGATATCGCTTTTGAAAATGTCATCATGTCCGCCTCCTGTTAGTATCGGTCCATTGAAAACAAGTCTGCTTGCATCCAGATCATAGTATTTGGGAGTGATTTGCGATGGGACAGAGGAAAGCGGTGGAAATCCCACGAACAGCGGATCATTCAAGTCGGGCGGAGTATTCAGTGCGTCAAAATTGCATCGGTATACAGCCATCCCGCAGACATCCTGATATTTGAACATCCCTTTGCTCCCAGCAGCCATCCTGGCGTTATTGGCGAGGGGATAATACGCACCGGTAGCCGTGTCATACCGTGAGAAGATATTCGCCACAACTCCTGTAATCTTATTCAAGAGCGTTCTTTCCGATTTTAACCATTCCTGCTCCATTGCCGCCTCTATAAGGCAGAGGGTGCGTATAATCACCGGAGAATTATCCATTGCAAGCCTTCGTGCGGCGTTGCAAACCACCGACGCACCGAAGCTATGTCCTATGAAATGAAATTGAGCATTTCGAAGGCTTTCCGATTGCTCGCATAAATCCTTCAAAAAGTTCGCCGATGTTTCACCGACTCGCACCGCCTTGCGCTGCATTACGAAAAAGCTAAGCTGATTTTCGAGTGCGCAGACGAAATCCATGGTCTTGCTATCCTTGGGTAATGCGCGTCTCATCCAGCGAACGGGAACCAAGGTTAGCAAAGAGAGTCCCCATCGAAAACTGATATTATGGAGGAATCTCGTTCGAGTCGTCTTTTCCGGATAAGTGAAAATATTCAGCCATTTGCCGGAAAACAGAGTAATGATGCTTCCCAACCCCCAACGGATAACGATCCATGTCATGAGTGGTATGGCGAATAACAGAGTGGGCAGCAGTCCGAATGGCAAGGCTATCAAAGGGGGCGTATTCAAGGTACCGTTTGGATGATACGCACGCCATCGCGATGTCCAGTAAAAGACACAAAAATAGACAATCGCGCCCCAAAAGAGGGGATGCGGCTGTAGAATGCTCCATATCAGAAGGCCGAGCGGTTTGATTAGGACGAGAGAGATCAATATCAGTGCGATCCTTCCCGTGGAACGAAGAAGGGATGCAAACAGGGAGATGGGCGGTTTTTCATAACGGGATGGGGAGGGAAGTCTTTCCGTGAGAGTTCTATTGGAACGAGCTTCGTGATAACAACGCCACACTGTCGTAATTTTTTCATCCAGCGAGCTTCCTTTCGCCTCCTTCAGTTCATACCTTTGCAACAGATGCGCCATCTTCCCTTTATGATCCAGAGTCAACCACAAATCATCCGATCGAGACGTTTTAGGCGAAGTCCAAGTGTGAGCTTTGGATTGCGTGGCGGCGCAGAAGATGCTGAAGATACCATCGAAATCGTGATAAAACGCCACATCGTCATTTCCGAAACGTTGCCGGAAAAGGGTCGATGCGAGATCGAAGAATCTTCTTTTGTCTCTCTTGCCATCGGTATCCTCGAATTTGTTTCTGCCCGGGTCGGAGTGCCAATGCAGAGCGATGATGATGGGGCGTTTGGAATTACCCTTAGGAAGCAATCCCCTTCGCATTAATATGAAAAATCGGGATACCAAGCGATCGTATGCGGAGATGGCGCTGTAGAAATTTCGATGCCATCCATGGCTGATTACGTAAACATCCTTCACTTGATGCCTCTTAGCATATCGGATGATTCTTTGCATCGCGATGATTCTTTGTGCTTCGTTCTCCACTGGCACGAGGAAATACGGTCGGCGTGCTATGATGCTATTCTGATCCGGTCCCACGCTAGCGGGAATTCGTATCTTGGAGGAACTGAAGAAGTTTTTTAAGCCCGCAATGCTTGGTTTTTTCATGGTTGGCTCAAACTGTGCGTGAACCGCCATCCCGGGCGGTTGCGATGATAGATGCTATTACGGATTGTATGCACAAAAGTTCAGTTGAACGCCTTGCGCAACATCTCGATGCTCTTGGGCACACCGGTCGTTGGATCCTCCTTGCCCTCGAACTCCAGCGACACGTAGCCTTGGAATCCAGCCTTCTCCAGTATCCCTGCGATTCTACGGTAATCCAGGTCGAGCGTGTACCACTCTCCGCCACCGTAGTAGGTCTTCGCATGCACATACGCCGCATGCGGAGCGAGTTTTTCCAACTCCTCATAGGGGGAATCCAGAAAATTACCGGTATCCATTAAGACGGAGAGCCATGGCGAATTCACCGTGTTCGTAATCCTAAGCACGCCCTCGGGTTTGCGAGTGAGCCCCCAATGATTTTCCAATGCGAGCGTCACACCGCATTGCTCCGCTTTGGGCAGGCATTTTCGCACGCTGTCAATGCACCAGTTGAAAGCGTCATCCTCGGTGTAGCCTGGCAGAGCTGGCTCTTCTCCGTTCAATGCCATTAAATCATCGAAAGACTGAACCGTTGCCCACCTGCCTGAGTTCAGACGAATGCAGGGGATTCCCATTTGGAAAGCTAACTCTATGCATCGGTTGGTATGGTCAATATGGTTTTGACGAATGCCGGGGTCCGGAGAAACGAAATTTTGATGGATGGAGAGGGAGATCAGGTCCAATCCGTAGGAGAAAGCGAGCCGTTTAATACGATTGCAGTAGGCGGGATCCTCACTCTCCATCTGCTGATGTAGAACCTCCACGCCCTGCAATCCAAGGTCGCGCGCGTGCTCCAGCACTTTTTCTATGGGGAATTTCGTACTCGTAAAGTGCCAGTAGGAATAGCTGGATACGCCTAACTTCAAAGGGGATTTACTCATTTTTACCTCGCTTCCGAAATATCGGAGAATTCGTATAACATGCTTTGGTAAAGGATAGTGCAATAAGTTCTCGGTCGTCAATATGAGGGGCATCTCTTTCAATAATAAAACAATGGTCATCATAACTCAGCATCTGACCGATAATAATAGTGTCATCCCGCGCAGGAACTCCTTTTGACACGATTCACTCCGTATCTTCGCTGATGCACTCGGAACGATATCGGGAATCCCCCCCTGATTTAAAAATCGGATCATTATTGACAGGATACGTAGGGGCGACTCTTATGGTTGCCCGTATGGAACAGAGGTGAGGCATGAGCGAAATGTCTTCCCGCAAGGAAGCGCGATACAACGCATTAATGAAATACGCCAATGATGTGATTTCCATTCTGAACGCGGATGGCACACTTCGCGAGGTGAGCCTTTCCGCCACACGTGTTTTCGGATGGGAAGTCTCCTCC
>JAJZOL010000153.1 GCA_021811565.1 bacterium
AAGCTTAGAGAGAATAATATGCAGTCGAATGCGGCGGAACGGGAATACTATGAACTATGTCAATCGTTCGAACTAACAAAGAAAGATTACCAAAGCCTATTGAAAGAGAAGGATGAAAAAACTCATGTCTGCGATGTCGCGATGGAAAAATGGGTGAATTGGCTCAGACAAAACTACCTGCCCTCCGATTACACACCGGGTACCGTAAGAGATCTCTTCCGACAAATTGAAACGATACGCGATAAACGAAATGAGGCGAATGGGTATCATCGCCGTGTTGAGAAAATGTTGGAAACAATTGAGGGGTATGAATCTCAGATCAAAGATCTCCTAAGCAAATGTGAAAGGCAAATCCCTGATCGTTCTCAGTTGGTCTCGGCGTTATTGCAATTGCGGGAAGACCTGAACAAGTCGCAAACTAATTATCAAAAGCTGGAAAACTTGGAAGAGGCATTAAGGGGTAAGACAAACGATCAAAAAACACGATTCAATGAGTTGAGACGTTATCAGCAAGAACAGTCGGATCTCTTGCATGCCGCTGATGCGCAAGATGAGAACGATTTTTTGGAGAGATCCAAGTGGTATATCGCTCGTGAGGAACTAAACAAAAAAATCCGGGAATGCAATAATCAGCTTCAGCGAATCGCCGGAAACTTAGGGATTGATAGATTATATGAGATTCTTCGCAATGCTGATTTAGACAAGGTGGAAAATGAAAAGCGGGAATTGGAGGAGGAGAAAGCGAGCAAACGGGAAAATCGTGATAATATTATCCAAGATATGGGAAAGTATAAAAAGACGATAGAAGGTTTGGAAAGAAGCGACGATTTGTCCACTGAAATCGCCAAAAGAGAATCGCAACGGACCGAATTAAATCGGATCGCTTCGGAATGGGCGATACTCGCGATGTGCAGACGGATATTGAAAGAGACCAGAGATCGGTATGAGAGAGAAAAGCAACCCGATGTGATCAAATCCGCATCGGAAGTAATCAGAAAAATGACCAATGGAGCCTATGATAGCGTATTCACGCCATTGGGGGAAAATAAGTTTGAGTTGTTAACGCCTTCAGGTGAGCGCAAGGATATCAGCATACTTTCCCGAGGTACGCGAGAGCAGTTGTATCTGGCAATTCGGTTTGGGTTTATCAAAGAATACGCAGGGGAGCCGCTGCCGGTGATCATGGACGACATATTGGTGAACTTTGATCCGAAAAGAGCCAAAGCGGCGGCGGAGTGTATCTTGGATCTCTCACGATCGCATCAGGTTCTATTTTTCACATGCCATCCCCAAATCAACGATCTGTTTCTTGAGATGAAGCCGGATATCGTTCGGTTCGATATCAGTGGCGGGCAGATATCAAGGAACTGAAAATCTCGCCCCGACGTGTGGCAAATTGGAAGTGCGATTCTAATCCACCGAACAAAACGGAATTTGAAAGGATACCTGGTATGAACGACAGAGAGCGTTTCATAGCCGTAATGGAATACCAGTCAGTGGATCGCGTTCCCCTTTGGGATTTTGGGGTGTGGCCGGAGACGATTGAAAGATGGCAAGGGGAAGGGTATGATCCGACCCACCCTCCGGTTTTCACAGATTTCCGGGATTGGCAAGCAGGA
This sequence comes from bacterium, assembly GCA_021811565.1. Classification (GTDB taxonomy): domain Bacteria; phylum Armatimonadota; class Chthonomonadetes; order Chthonomonadales; family CAJBBX01; genus DTKV01. The sequence continues at coordinate 1,620 of JAJZOL010000153.1, forward strand.
TGGTTTTTCCCCAACCCCCCATTCGAGCGTAAAATAGTGGAGGAGGATGATCGAACGGTTCTTTACCTAAACCACGAAGGCATCCTCATGCGGGAACGCAAAGATAACCCGATGTCCTCCATGCCGCAATTTGTGAAATTTCCGGTGGAGACAAGAGAGGAATTTCGACGATTCTGGAAGGAGAGAATGCAACCCAACCTTTCAAAACGGCTGGGGGAGAACTGGCGGGAAAGATTGAGCGCTTACCGCAATCGGGATTACCCTCTTCTCGTCATTGCGGATCGGTGGGGTGGATTTTTCGGACCTTTGCGCAATCTGCTCGGGGTCGAAAAGCTCTGCATGCTTTTTCATGATGATCCGACATTCCTTGAGGAGATGATGGAGGCGAACGCATATTTCATTATCGCAATTATGGATCAGGTGCTTGACTGCACCGATATCGATGTTTTCGGCTTTTGGGAGGACATGGCCTATAAGGCAGGTCCTTTGGTTGGTCCTACGCTCTATAGAAAATATGCATTGCCTCGTTATCGACGCGTGGTGGATTTTCTGCGCTCTCGCGGGGTGAAATACATATCCCTGGATAGTGATGGCGATATCACTCAACTTATTCCCATTTGGGTGGATGCGGGTATCAATGTTTTATATCCGTTCGAGGTTCAGTGCGGTATGGATGTGTTAAAGGTCCGCAGGGAGTATGGCAAGGATCTTCGTCTATGGTACGGGGTCAATAAGCGAGCTGCGGCGGAAGGTTTGGGCTCCATTATTACGGAGATTAATCGCGTTAAGCCTTTGATAACGGATGGCGGTTACATTCCAGGTCCGGATCACTCTTTCCCGCCGGATGTCTCTTTCGATAACTATCGCCTCTTCATGTCAAATTTGCGGGAGGCGTGTGGAGGCTAATCTAATTCCCGCAGCGAAAATGAGCGTAATCTTAGGAGACATTCCATATGAATCACCTCTTTCCAAGCGTCATTCGATCAGGTTTCATATGCTGCCTGCTGATTCTTCCTTTGTTGGCTTCATGCGAAAGTTTGCATGCTTTGCCTCTCGGTCAAACGCCCGATGATATCCGTTTGGGCCCTCTGAAAGACCTTAACGGCTACTTTCCATTCACCCCGCCGAAAACCCTTGCGGAATGGCGACATCGCGTCAAGTATCTAAGGGAGCGAATGTTGGTTGCGTTGGGTTTGGCTCCGATGCCGACGAAAACACCGTTGCATGCGGTTATCCATGGAAAACTGGATTTCGGTGATTACACGGTTGAAAAAGTCTATTTTGAAAGCATGCCTGGATTTTACGTGACGGGCAGTTTGTATCGGCCGAAGACGAATGGAAAGCATCCTGCGGTTCTCTCTCCTCACGGGCATTGGCCCGGCGGAAGGTTTATGGATGTCGGGGGGGATGCGGTGAAGGCGGATATCGCTTCAGGGGCGGAGCGGTACGCGGAAGGAGGGCGGAGCCCGTTGCAAGCTCGGTGCGTGGAGTTGGCTCGGTTGGGATGCGTGGTGTTTCTGTATGACATGATTGGCTACGCAGACAGCGTGCAGATCCCTTATTCCATCGCGCATGGGTTCGACAAGCAACGGCGAGAGACGAACACTTTAAGGGATTGGGGATTATTCAGCCCTCAAGCTGAGGCGCATCTTCAGAGCGTCATGGGATTGCAGACTTGGAATTCAATCCGTGCATTGGATTTTTTGTCAAGACTACCTGACGTGGATTCCCATCGTATTGCGGTGACAGGAGCAAGCGGAGGCGGCACGCAAACCTTTATTCTTTGTGCGATTGATATGCGCCCCGCTGTGGCGTTTCCTGCGGTGATGGTCTCCACGGCGATGCAGGGCGGATGCACCTGCGAAAACGCTTCCGATTTGCGCATCGGTACGAGCAACGTGGAGTTTGCGGCGCTCTTCGCTCCGAAGCCGCTGGGAATGACCGCCGCAAACGATTGGACCAAGGAGATGCCGACAAAAGGTTATCCCGAACTCAAGCAGTTATACGCACTCTATGGCAAGCCTAGGAACGTTAATCTATGTCCATTTCTGCAATTCGGGCATAACTACAACATGGTGAGCCGTGAGGCGATGTATGGCTGGATGAACGAGCATCTGCATCTGAACGCCACGGAGCCGATAGAGGAGAAGGATTATCATCTGTTATCCTCACAGGAGTTAACCGTATGGGATAAGGATCATCCCGTTCCCACCGAAGGCGAGAAGTTTGAAAGACGTCTGTTGGCATGGTGGAACGCGGACAGTCAAAAAAATTTAAGCCGCTCGTTAAAGGACGAAAAATCGTATCGAAGAGTGTATGGAGCAGCCATTCGTGTTTTAATTGGAAGGTCCATGGTTGATGCCGGAGCGGTGGAATGGATACCGAAAAAAACCGATAGGCATAGCTCCTTTACAGTGGAGATAGGACTAATTCGCAATCTCACCTATCATGAGGAGGTGCCCGCATTGCTTTTGAAGCCGAATGTCATGAAGCGAAATCCTGTGATTTGGATAGACTCAAACGGCAAGGAGGGTGTTCTAAACAAGAATGGAACTCCAAGGAAATCCGTGCTCAAATTGATCGATTCCGGTGCGTCCGTAATAGGTGTGGATTTATTGTATCAAGGAGAGTTCCTTGAGGATGGAAATACGGTAGATCGACAACGTGTTGTGGGCAATGATCGTGACGATGCAGCGTTTACCTATGGATATAATAATTCCCTCTTCGCGCAACGCGTACATGATATCCTCTCAACCATATGTTTCGCACGGAAGCGCTTCCACTCGAAGCGCGTCGATATGGTTGAATTAAATGGCGGAGGAGTATGGGTGGGAGCGATGTGTGCAGTTGCGAACAACTCCGTAAACGCAGTCGCAATGGATACAGGCGGGTTCCGATTCGGTCATCTTTTGGATTACAGAGACCCGAATTTTCTTCCAGGCGGGGCGAAATATGGAGATCTTCCGGGAATGATAGCGTTGCACGCTCCGTATCCCCTGTGGCTGGCGGGGGAGACTGCCGACGGTGAAATGTTTGTTAGGAGGCTATACAATCTATCATCCTCCAGGAATATTTACATTTACCATGGAGAGAAGGAGAATGAGGAGGATGCCGCAACGGACTGGTTGTTACACCAATGATCATACTTTCGAACGTGAGATGAAGATCATTGTAAAATTCTATCATCTCAGATAATTGCAAAAAATCGCCTTTCAGGCATTTCGCCGAGCGTGACATAAACGATGTTCGCCTCATTTTCTGAATATTGCAAATACGTCATCTTGGTTTAATTTTCCATTTTCACTGATCGTTATTGGTTTATGAAAGTAAATGCCTTGTCGGTAAGGAGAAATTGTAATGACCCTATCACGTCGAGAAATGATGACCCAATTTATCGGATTGGCGATGGGGTTATCGCTGAGCGCATCTCTGCTTAAACGAGGGAACGCTGCTGGTGTTTCCGAAAAATGGTCATCGCAAAACCCGCAATATGTTTTTCTGAATAGAATGCCGGGAGTTGAATGGGATCAGAATCGCCCGGAAACGATCCGGGATTCCGTTTTTGAGGAACCCATGAAAGCGGTGGGGATGTTGCATTCGCCAACACGTCGCCTTGGATTATCGTTTATCCTCTCATACAACGACTCAAAAATGGACAATTTGGAACAAACGCTGGATGCCATTCTCGCAGGGTCTCTGAAGAACGATGTGCCAGTACTGATTGTATTGGATGGTGAAAACTGGTGGAATGGAACCCCTGAACTGTGGAACTGGTGGGATCGGAGCAAGCCGGGATATAATCCGCAAAATACGGAAAATGTGGAATGGACGGACTGGGGACCTGAAAACGCTATTAAGATCTCTTGGAGGAATTGGGGTAAACAGATACGCGTTCTGCCGCAGCCGAACCTTGGTTCCCCGCGTTTCCGTCAAGTGAGTAAATCCAAGCTAATGAGACTTGCAAAGAAACTGAAACAATGGAGCGATGCTCTCCCTGTGGATCGTCGTTATCTCTTTCCTGGTGTGAAGATTGGATGGGAGGCGTGCGTGGGTATCAACGCTTATTACTATCCCGATGGCAATTCGTATTTGGAGAAGTATCCCGACGATCCCTCTCATGATCCCCAACAAGGGTTAAACATGGCGAAGGGTTTCGCCGGCGGCTTGGTCCCGTTGGGCTATGCGGCTTTGACATCATTGGGGTGGAAGCACGATGGTCCGGTGACACTCGAGGATCAGGAGCGTATTACACGGAATTACTTGGAGTTTATTGCTTCCTGCTGCCACCAAACGGGATTGCCTCGAAATCGGGTTTTCACACACGCAGGCGGACAATGTCAGCCATGGAGCCTCCATTACTCCTATGATGTGGCGATAAACGAGAATTCATATCCAGGATGGAGCTTCTATTTCCTATCGCCGAGGAATGCAGGCGACTTGAGGAAATCGCTCAGGAAAGCGGAGATGGTCGATTGGTGTGCCGCCGAGTGGCTTCCCGCAGCGAACACAGCGGAGGAATGGCGTAACGCTATTGATGATACGCTGGGGTTCCTTCGTTGCCATTTTATATCGGTTTACAATTGGGAGGGGATAAGGAAAAATCCTGGTGCGATTCAGGGGATTGGCATGGCGATAGCCGAGGAAGCGAATTAATGATCGGGTTTAAGAAATGGGGAAATAAAAAGGAGGGAGAACCCCCTCCTTTTTATTGTGCGGTTGATAGCTGCTTTTGACCCGCAAGTTCCTTTCGGAGATAAGCCAACGCGGCGTGAAGCTGCGTATCGTCCTTCTTATCGTTAAAATCACCCGGAATCCAATTCGGATTCTGTTTCACGACAATATTGGGCTTGATGCCTCCTGTTCCGAATATAGGTCGGTGCTCCTCATCATATTTATTGCTGATATCCGTGCCGTTTGGCGTGAAGTATTTAGCGGTTGTGAGCCTGAGAGCGGAGCCTCCCGGCAATTCAAACAGAGTTTGAACCAAGCCTTTGCCAAAGGTGTGCGTTCCCATAATTACACCGGTATGATTGTCTTTTATGGCACCGGTTACGATTTCCGCCGCGCTTGCGGTGTCTTCATTCACGAGAACCACAATGGGCAACAGTTTGTGATTGTGCTGACTTGGCTCCATCATGAGCCCTTGGCGCACGCCGCCTCTGCCTTCCTGAATGATAACCACTGGTCCCTTGCGTATAAACTTGCTTCCGATATCCACCGCCACGTTGAGCAGTCCGCCGGGGTTCTCTCTCAAATCGAAAATCAGCGCCCGCATTCCCTGCCTTTGCAGGACATTCCAAGCGTGATCCAGTTGCTGAACGCTCTGCTCATTGAATTCGGCAAGCACGATATGGCCGATTTTGTCTTTCTTATCCTCCATCCAATATTGCACGATTGGCGGAGTAATATGCGCTCTGCGAATGACAAAGGAAAGCGGTTTCGCAACCCCTTTACGAATAACCGTGACGGTTACAGGGGTGCCTCGGGGTCCTTTGATTAACTTTACGACATCATCTATCGATTTGCCCAGAACGCTAACCGTTTTAATCAGCTTTCCTGTCACCGGATTATGAATACCCACACTCATGATGATATCGTTGGATTTCAAACCGGCTTTGGCTGCAGGCGTTCCAGGTAACGGGTTTTTAATTCTCACATCCTTGCCGTAGGGTTCCAACACGGCGCCTATGCCGTCAAACTCGCCGCTGGTGGTTTGGCGCATCTGCTGCCATTCCTCAGGATCGAGAAAGCTCGTGAATGGATCGTTTAAGGTGTAGAGCATGCCGCTAATTGCGGCGTAAGTTAAATCGGTGTCCGTTTTGGCGTTGAATGTTTTGCCGTAATAATCGGATTTCAGAATATCCAGCGCCTGATGATAAGTTGCATAGGGATCGTTATCAGTTTGCGCCGATGCATTGCCAAGTAAAGTGTGTCCGATAGCCGAGGCAACCTCGTCAAATCGTTGAAATAGAGAGGTTGGCGTTAGAAATCCAAGTGTGGCAGGAACAAGAAGGAGGATTAATGAACCTGCTTTGATCCATTGTTTTGTAGGGTTCATTTTTATCTCCTATGCCTTTTCCAGCGTGGTCAGAGCGCGTCTAACCGCCTCATCTCTTGAATTCAACATGCCAGCCATTTCCATGGGAATATCCGGTTTAATTCCTTTATCCGTGAAGTCGTAATCGTCGATTGCCAAAAGTTTTCCTGCGGTTAGTGTCATCGCCGCACCATCTCGCAAGGGCTTAAGTATTTGGTAGCATGAATCTCCGCATGTGGCGGAACCCAGCAGTTTGGCGCCATCCTTCTCCTTTAAGGCGTCAGCAGCTAACTCCGCTAAATTGGATGTTCCCTTGTTGATCAATACGACCAACTTTAACTTTTTCCCATTCCCGGGGGGTATATCAAGAGGATCGTGAACATTCCCTTTGCGTATGACGGTTCCCACCTGCCCTTCCACGCCGAGTTCGCTCAATAGCTGCCTGAAGGAAGCCAGTGCTCCGTCTGTGTTTCCGGTGATAACCCCGCCTGTGTTGTCGCGGAGATCCAATACTAACTGCTTCTGCGTCATCTTCTGAATATCGGGGACGAATTGGCTTGTTGCTGCGTCGTCGAACGCAGTAACGCGAAGGTACGCCACGTTTTCGGTTAAAGGAACGAACTCCACTTGTTTCACCTGAGTTGTAGTCGGATCAATGGTGACCTTGAAGGGTTTGGAGACGCCTGCTCTTTCAATAGTCAATGTGACAGGCGTTCCATCCTTCATGGTGAGAGTATCCAAAGCCTTTGGGAGGCTCATACCATCCGTAAGTCGTTTGGTCGCTTCATTCCATGCGTTGCGGTACGTTTTGCTTTCCAAACTCAAATTGGACAGTTTCATTAAATCCAATCGCGGATCGTATGCGATAACCCAGCGGTTGTTGATGTAGGTGATGATATCTCCAGGTTGCAGACCCGCTTTTTCCGCAGGTCCTCCCGGTTCAGGAGCGACAATCGCCAGTCTGCGCTCATCTATTCCGCCTGCTTTTCGCTTAATCACGGTAAGAACCGCACCAATGCCGTTGTAGACTCCGTTCATCTGCTCCTGAAGCGATTTATATTGATCCGGATCGAGAAATCTCGTTTTGGGATCGTCAAGCGAGAGGAGCATGTTCTTTACAGCTCCAAACCCTAGCTTGGTTTCATCCTTGATTGGATCTACGTAATCGTCATTCACATACTGCAACACTTCCTGAAATGTCTCAGAAGGGCTGGTCGCGTTGGCATCCGGGGAATCCATCGCGAATAGGGAGGTTGATTTGAGGAAGGATGATGGCAGCATATGCAATGAGCGCTGTACCACCATCTTACGCATCTGTTGACCGCCGGCGAACGATGCCCATGCGAGTAAAATCGCTAATACGGTGAACAGTAAAATTTTAATGGGACGAATCAATTTACGCCTCCAATGGGTGTCGCATGGATCCCATATTGCTGAACTATAAGGAAATTTAACCTTAATCGTGATTATACCACTGGTGAATCCGGAGTGTCAAATAAGGATATGTCCGCTCGTATGTAGAAAACAAAGCAACAAGCACCCATCATTTAACAATCCGTAAATGCATTTCTAATATTACGCCAGTGATGTCATGATGAACTTTTTAACGGAAGCCTCATCATCCATATTCCATACGTACCATATCAACATGATAGTTATATGAAAATACAGGTATTTGCAAAAACTTTGACGGCTCATTTATTTTAAGAAGCTTACGTTTGTTATTTATGTGAATGCCATGAATTCGGAAACGATCTTAATCATCAGGCGATCTCGCGCCTACATCACGCGACCATCTCCGTCACAAATCCGCAACGATATAGACGAGTGGCGTTATCAATCTCCTCTTGGCTCAACTGGGGAACGTCGCATGATTCGGCGAATTCAATCAATTGCTTTTCATCATAAATGTTAGGAAGCGCCGCCGCGACGGAATGTTCCGCCAATATGTATTGAATGGCCGCCTGACCCAGTGTTCTCACCCCATCGGTATGTAAAAACGATAGCTTTTCGACCTTCTTCAAACCCTCCACCAGCCATTCCTGGCGTCCCTCGGAAGTGGCGATACGATGGTAACGATGGTCATTGGGCGAGAAAGTGGTCTCCTCCGTGTAAGTTCCCTCCAGCAGACCGGATGCATGCGGAACGCGAGTTATAACCGGGATATTTGCCTCTCGTGCCACGGGGAAAATCGCGTCACCAAGTGGTTGCTCCAGAATATTGAATATGATCTGCGAAATGGCTCCTCTCTCTCTTATCGTCGCAATGCCCTCCTCGCACTGCCTTTCAGGCTTGAGTGCGGGTCCCAGCGCCGCTCCGATAAGACGAATCTTGCCTTCGGATTTCAGATCCTCCAATTCTTTCCACAGCTCATCCTTGCGGATGACGTCCAGGCGGGGATTGTGTAATTGGTAGAGATCAATGCGATCAGTCCGAAGTCTTTTTAGACTCTCCTCGCATGCTTTGCGTACGAACGATGGAGTCCAATCCTGCGGGCGCTCCCTTTGTCCTGGCTGCACGCCTGGGTGGTTGTAAAAATCATAGCCGAATTTCGTGGCAATGAAGAGTTCATCGCGATGGTTCCCCAGGGTTTCCGCCAGAAGCGTCTCCCCAAGTCCGTCTCCATAGACGTCTGCAGTGTCGTAAAAAGTAATGCCTAGTTCATACGCTTTAGTTAGCAGATTAGCTCCCACGTCCTTGTCATGGATACCCCACATGGTTGTTGCGACGGTCCATAATCCAAACCCAACTTTGGAAACTCGCGGACCTCCTTCGATGAGCATGCTGTAATTCAAGATGATTTTCTCCGTTTCGCTTAATGTCAATGATACGGAACTCTATACGAAAGCCTTGCGTGTTGGATTCCATTGAAGCGCGATAGTCCGTTTTGATGGGGTTGATTGATCTATGAATCCGAGTTCCGAAATAATGGATTGCCCGAGCATTTTTGAGAGCATAATAATACCTATAAGGATTTTTGATATTTAAAAAGGAGAGTTTCATGCCTGCAGATGAGATTGTGTTAGACGTGAAGAAAACCGCTTTAGTGTTGATTGACTTGCAAAGAGGAATCACATCCTTGCAGACGGCCCCACATGCAAGAGATGCGATCGTTGAAAACGCGGCGAGGATCGCCAATCGTTTTCGGGAACTAAAAGCCCTCGTGGTCTTGGTGCGGGTCGCGTTTTCAAAAGATGGCGGAGACAGACTTGTTCTCAATGTGGATTCACCCATGACGTTCTCTGGTGCGCGACCTGAGGGATGGGATGAGATGGACCCGAGAATTGGCGCGTGCGAAGGGGATATTGTGATCACTAAAAAGCAATGGGGTGCGTTTTACGGGACGGAACTGGATTTGCAATTGCGTCGCAGGGGTATTACGACTATCGTTCTTGGCGGGATCGCCACGAATTTCGGTGTGGAATCCACCGCCAGAGATGCATACGAGAGAGGATATCAATTGATATTCGCTGAGGATGCAATGGGAAGCATGAAAATGGAGTTGCATCAATTCGCAATAACGCACATATTCCCTCGCATTGGTCTGATTCGTACCACAGAGGATGTCCTTAAGGCGATATCATGAGAGATGTGAACGAATCGTAAAACCCGAAACCCGTGAAGGATTTATTTCAATTCGAAGCTTGGCGTAATGTTTACAAAGTCCGTTTGCATTTGTCAGTACACTTCATGGGAAGTCAATTCAGTGGGAACGGAGGCGTTTGATGCGTGAAAAAAACCATCTTACACGGCGCGAATTCCTAGCGGAAACCGCTTTGACTGCAGCGATAACGTTAACGGAGGGCATAGTTTCAAAAGCGGATACGGCGCCAAAAGTCTTGGGGAGGGAGCGGGTGTCATTGAACGGCGTATGGAACTTTACGCCTGCGGTTGCCAGTGAAAACTCCCCGCCAGTTCCTCGT
>JAJZOL010000049.1 GCA_021811565.1 bacterium
CGCGACGCCTACGGAGATTTTGCTTGTCGTGGATGCGATGACGGGCCAGGACGCCGTCAATTTCGCCACGGAGTTTCACTCCGCGCTCGCCGTGGACGGCTTCATCATGACGAAGCTGGATGGAGACGCGCGAGGCGGAGCGGCTTTGTCCATTCGTCAGGTGACAGGTGCGCCCATTAAGTTCATCGGAATCGGCGAAAAAATTGATGCGTTGGAAAGCTTCCATCCCGACCGCATGGCGTCTCGCATTCTCGGCATGGGGGATATGCTCTCCCTAATTGAAAAGGCAAGCGAGCAGATAGATGCAAAAAAAGCGATGGAGATGGAGAAGCGACTAAGGGAAAATCGCTTCGATCTAAACGATTTTCTGGATCAATTGCAACAGATGCGCAAGATGGGGCCTTTGGACCAATTGATCGGGATGATACCAGGAATGAGTTCCTTGAAAGGCGTTCAGGTGGACGAACGACAGTTGGCTCATCAAGAGGCGTTGGTTCGCTCCATGACAAACGAGGAGAGAAGCGATCCCTCCATCCTGAACGGAAGCCGAAAAAAGCGGATCGCCATGGGAAGCGGAGTGAGCGTGCAGGACATCAATCAATTCCTCCGTTCCTTTGAACAGATGCGGCAGATGATCCGGCAAGTAACAGGCGGCAAAGGCAAGCTTGGCAAAAAAAAGCAGAGAATGCATTTGCCTTTTTAACCTGCGACGCACCATGAACGATTCAACAAGTTTACACGTTCGAGCGATCAGTTAACAACTAAGAGGAGGAGTAACTTTGTCAGTTAAGATACGTTTGCGTAGGATGGGAGCGAAGAAGCATCCGTTTTATCGTATAGTGGTAGCCAACAGCACCAATGCACGAGACGGTCGGTTCATCGAATCCATCGGACATTACGATCCATGCACCGAGCCGCCCATCGTTAAATTGGACGAGGAAAAGGCGATTCGCTGGCTATCCAACGGTGCTCAGCCCACGGATATCACCCATGCTCTCTTGAAAAAAGAGGGAATCTTCGACAAGCTTAACGCGTTGAAAGGGAAATCAGCGGAATAATCCGAAATTTCCATCTCGGAACGCACCAACACGTCCCAAATGGAGCATGATCATCGTACGTGGAAACGGGAGGTACCATCCATGGTGAAATTTATTGAAGAAGTTGTGAAAACCCTCGTCGACAACCCCGATCAAGTTGTCGTCAACGTAATACAGGGCAGAGATGGCGTCACATACGATATTCATGTCGCCCAGAGCGATCTGGGAAAGGTCATCGGCAAGCAGGGGCGGATTGCGAACGCCTTGAGGTCGGTCGCCAAGGCGGCGAGCGTGAAGAACGGTCAACGGATATTCGTGGAGATCAATCCATAGGGAAAGCGACTCATCTCAATTCGGGAGTTTTCGAGTTTGCAAGGATAACCACGGTGTCATTGAGGAATGAAAATGCCCGATAATTGGGATTGGATCATAGGCGAGGTGCTTGGAACATTCGGACGTATCGGCGAGTTGAAAGTGCGAGTGGAAACCGATTATCCCGAAAGCTTTCAGGAATTGAAGCAGGTGTGCCTGCATAACCCTTCTGGCGTTTCCGTTCTCTTTGATGTGGAGAATTCGAGAATGCACAAAGGACGGGTTCTCCTGAAGTTAAAAGGCTTGGATAGTATCTCCGATGCGGAATTGTGGCGTAACGCCACAGTGCGAACCCAGCGCCAGGAGAGACATCAGCTGGAGGAGAATCATTTCTACGTCTCCGACTTGATAGGCATGGAAGTGGTCACGTCGACAGGGGTTTTATTGGGGCGATTGGAGGAAGTCTTGCCATATCCTGCGCAGGATTTGCTGAAAATCGGCGAGGTTTTAATACCCATTGTCAAGGAGTATATCCTAAGCATGGATTTGGAAAGGGGAAGAATTACGGTTCTCCTTCCCAAGGGTTTTTTGCAGGAGGAGCCTGATGAAACGTTTGGAGGTGGTGACGCTCCTCCCGGAGATGATCGAACAAGCGTTCAGTCACAGCATCATTTATCGGGCTCAAATCCGCGAACTTGTGCGGATCCGCACAGTGAACCTGCGAAATTACGCTCAGGATCGGCATCACATCACCGACGACACCCCTTGCGGAGGGGGCGGCGGAATGATACTCAAGGTCGAACCGATCGCAAGAGCTCTGGATGATCTGAAGTCCGAGGAACCGGAACCCTTTGTGATACTGACCGATCCTCAGGGGGAGACATTCACTCAGGCTAAGGCGCGCGAACTGGCGCTCAAGGAGCGTATCGTTATTATCTGCGGCCATTACGAGGGTGTGGACGAGCGCGTGAAGACTCACTTGGCGGATCAGTGCCTCTCAATCGGTGATTATGTTTTGACCGGCGGAGAGTTGCCGGCTCTGGTGATAGCTGACGCGTTGATACGGCTTCAAAGTGGTGTGTTGGGCGAAGAGGGTGCGCCCGGCAAGGATAGTTTCGCGGAAGAACTTCTCGAATATCCGCATTACACTCAGCCTCGGATGTTTCGAGAGTGGGAGGCTCCTGAAATACTTTTCTCAGGACACCACGCGCGAATTCAAAGATGGCGCAGATGGCATCAGTTGCAGAAAACACGTCGATTAAGACCCGATCTTTGGAGGAGATTCATCCCAACAGCGGAGGATCTCAAATTGCTGGATATGCAGGAGGACGAGATTTGATAGGCTCTCTTTACGCCAAGCGGACTGCTTCCCTTTAAGGGTCTGCACGGCATGGGAGGTGCCTGTATTATACGAATCCCTATTTTTAAGGCATATTCGGAGACCGTGAATGCGGTCATTATTGACGATGGCGGAAGACAGGGAGCCGCCCGCTCGCCATAAGGAAACTTTCAAGGAGAAAAATAAAACGATGAATCCTGTCATTACCGAAATAGAAAAATCCCAGTTAAAATCCGAGTACCCCACCTTTAAGGCGGGTGACACGGTTAAGGTTTACGCCAAAGTCGTGGAAGGCGGCAAAGAGCGCATCCAGATGTTCGAGGGAGTAGTCATCTTACGGAAGGGTTCCCTCAACAGAGCCAGCTTCACCGTGAGAAAAATATCCCATCAAATAGGGGTGGAGCGAACATTTCTTCTACACTCTCCTCGCATAGATCGAATTGAAGTGGTTCGAAGAGGCTTGGTGCGAAGAGCGAAACTCTATTACCTGCGCAATGTTGTGGGTAAAAAGGCGCGTATTAAAGAAGACCGATCCGCTTAGAATGAATAACATTCCGTTGAGGCTGTTCCATTTTCCTCCGGGCCTTCGCCTTAAGAGTGGGTCCGGAGGGGGCATTCGCACAATGGGGTAAAAATCAATAGGATAGTCTATCCGCTTTACGCCTTGTACGGGATGGCTGTTCATTGGCGAAGATCCATAATAAATGCAGCAGGTAATTGCGAAGTTCGCTTTGCGAGGAGTTTGTTTCGTTACGATATCCTTCACCGGCCCGCATCATTGAAGTTTGCAGTTTTCACAGAGGATTGTCCTTATGTCACATGAGGTTGGCGCATCGGAATGGCTGGCTAATCTGAGTATCGGGTATATCGTACTCTCCGTTTTCTTGTTCACCGTCATTCGATTTGCATTGCATCCCAATCAATCCACCATCGCTCGTTCCATTTCCGAACTGGTGGAATCGCTGATCATTGCGGGCGTGTTGGTCTTCATGATAATCCGCCCCTTCTTCATACAGGCGTTTTACATCCCGTCTGAATCCATGGAACCCACCTTAATGGGACATAACGCCGGCGTATCTTCCTTCGGAGTGATCTACAAACACACCATACACGACCATATTTTTGTAAACAAGCTGATTTACCGTTTTGAAAACCCTAAACGTGATGACGTGGTTGTATTCAGAGCTCCCAAGGCTGCGGACAAAGAGGACAACCCCCCGGTTGAAAACACGCTGATCAAGAGGGTGATTGGCCTTCCCGGAGAAACCATACAAATCAAACCGGATTCCCATGGAGTGATACGGGTTTTCATCAACGGGAAACCTCTTATCGAACCCTTTATCAAGGAGCCTATGGATATTCAACGCCCTGATGCGATCTACGGGGTGACGGCTCCGCTTAAACTCGGACCCAATCAGTATTTCATGATGGGGGACAATCGCAATAACAGTTATGATAGCCGTTTTTGGGGACCTTTGAATCGAGATCGGATCATAGGCAAGGCGGAATTTATTTTTTATCCATTCAACCGAATGGGATGGATAAGGTAAGGCAAAACTAATGGCTCATGAAGTCGGCGCAACGGAATGGCTGGCTAATTTAAGTATCGGGTACATCGTGGTTTCCGCGTTTGTGCTCACTATCATCCGTTTGGCGTTTCATCGAAACCAATCCACCATCGCTCGCTCCATTTCCGAACTGGTGGAATCATTGATAATTGCGGGAGTACTGGTCTTTATGATCATTCGCCCGTTCTTTCTCCAGGCTTTCTTCATTCCCTCCGAATCCATGGAGCCCACCTTAATGGGGCACGATGCGGGTGAATCGAACACCGGGGTGTTTTACAAACACACAATTCACGATCATATCTTTGTCAACAAACTGATTTATCGCTTCGAGAAACCGAAGAGAGGCGATGTCATTGTTTTCCTCGCACCCAAGCGAGCTGATGCCGAGGATAATCCTCCGAAAGAGCAGATATTCATCAAGCGTCTGATTGGTTTGCCGGGAGATACCGTGCAAATGAAACCCGATTCAAATGGGGTGGAGAGAATTTGGGTAAACGGCAAACCTCTGAATGAACCGTATATCAAGGAAACCATGGACATCCCTCCAGGCGCGAAATTCGCCGTGGATGGCCCCCTGAAACTAGGACCGGATCAATACTTCGTGCTCGGAGACAATCGCAATCTGAGTTATGATAGCCGTTTTTGGGGACCTTTCAAGCGTTGGAGAATCATAGGCAAGGCGGAATTCGTATTCTATCCGTTTGATCGCATCGGCTTTATTCACTGAACCGCCGACTTGGATTTCCTCTCCTAAGATGGGGAAGCGAAATCGCATCGGTTGAACCATTCATTTCTTGAAGAAACCGTAAAGCGCGACAAGAAAGCCGTTTTCGAGCATCGAAACCATTGAAGAAATATTAGGAACGACGTTCATTGTTCCCCCTCTTCCAATGATAATTGATGGATATGTCAATCGGAGCGTTACAATGCCGCCACTGAAAAAAAACAGGAGGGATATGTGGAAGGAGGAGCGCAACATCAGCGGCAAGGGGTCGATCCTCATTGGCGGAATAGACGAGGCGGGGCGCGGTCCCCTGGCAGGGCCGGTTGTTGCCTCATGCGTTATTCTTCCTTTCGAACACCCCATGGAGGGGGTGGATGATTCCAAGAAACTGACGGAAAACCAGCGCGAGCAGGCTTACCACAAAATACTAGAATGCGCCGTAAGCGTGGGAATTGGAATCGTTCCCCCCGAACGAATCGATGAGATCAACATCCTACGTGCCACCCGGGAGGCGATGATTTACGCAGTCGAGGACACCGTGGTGAAGCCGGATGTCGTTCTTATAGACGGACTGCCCGTGAAGTCCTTCCCCATTCCCCAAATACCGCTGGTAAAAGGGGATTCCCGAAGCATGTCCATCGCGGCGGCTTCTATCATCGCAAAGGTTACACGAGACCGGATTATGCTGGACATGGATCATCAATATCCGGGATACGGTTTCGCAAGACACAAGGGCTACCCCACAGCCGATCATCTTGAAGCGTTGGTGCGGCTCGGGGTCAGTGAAATCCATCGAAGATCCTACGCCCCGGTGGCACGTCTGCTTGAATTTCCCGCTCCTCAATCAAATCCGGTTCAACGCTCATTGTGGGAAAATGTGCACGAACTCGGATCATCCGGCGAAAACATTGCGGAGAAGCATTTACGACGAATAGGTTGGAGCATATTGGAGCGAAACTATCGCTCGAAAGAAGGCGAGATTGACTTGATCGCTATGGACGGCGAAACAATAGTCTTTGTCGAGGTGAAGGCGAGAAGAGGACGTCTGAGCGAACCAAGCGAGGCGGTGGATTTAAGAAAACGACGGAGAATATGCGTCACGGCGGAGGAATGGCTGGCGATTCATCATTGCAGCGAATCCCCCTGTAGGTTTGACGTGGCGGAGGTCCGCTTCGGAGAGAACGGGGAGGCGAGCGTGAACTTAATCCAATCGGCATTTATGGGGGGAGAGTAACCATAAGTTAAACGGGACAAAATAATAGGGACCGCGAAATCCCCCCAACTCGCGGCCCCTCCTCTTCACCCAGGAGAAGTACATCCTCACTTTAAAACCGGGTAAAGATCCCTGATACTGTTTCCGCAATCCCCGCGGAATGCGGTGTCCTCATTAACCATATAAACGCTAATATCGGGAAATAAGTTCCCACCCTTTCATCTTGTCTCCCGCCGATACATGAACTCGTAAAACCAAAGCATATTTTTTGAAGTAAAAGCCATGCATGATGGACTTTTTCCCTATTCTCATATGATTTACCGGGATATATCACTCCATCCAACCTGCTCTCATGCATTTCAAGCAGAAATTCAATCAGGACGATCAGGGTTAGCGAGATATATAATAGTGGAAGCTTACGAAATGAAAGCATTCATCCGCCGAATTGAGCCGGTTAATGAAAGGTTTGGGGGCGAGTTAACTCGCCCCCAAACCTTTCGCATGTCTATAACTATTTTTTTCCCTCCCCGATTTACCGTAGCTCATGGAAAAGGGAAGGAGAGACTTTGTATCCGTTATTTCGTTTTATGACCGTTTCCGTTCAAGGAGACGTTCCGCTTGATGAACTCCATATACTCCTCCCGATAATACCTTAACGTGCTTAATACCGGGTTCGGAGCGGACTGTCCGAGCCCGCAGAGGCTGCAGGTTTTGACCATTTCGCAAAGGTCCTGCAGTTTCATGATGTCCTTCTCGGTTCCATGTCCTTCCCTTATCTTTGTTAGTATCCTGTAAATCTGCACCGTGCCTGCTCGGCAGGGAATGCACTTCCCGCAGGATTCATCCATGCAGAACTCCATGAAGAATCGAGCCACGTCCACCATATTGTTGGTGTCATCCATCACGATCATACCACCGGAACCCATGATGGAACCGATCTGACTAAGGGACTCGTAATCCACAGGCGTATCGAGCTTGGAATAGGGAATGCAACCGCCGGAAGGTCCTCCAGTCTGCACGGCTTTCACCTTGCCGCCACCAGGCACGCCTCCTGCCATCTCCTCAACGATCACACGGAGAGGAGTGCCCATGGGAACCTCGATCAAACCGGTGTTTTTCACCTTTCCCGCGAGAGCGAACACCTTCGTCCCCTTGCTTCTCTCGGTGCCAATGGAGCTGAACCATTCCGCCCCCTTGCGGATAATCACTGGGATGTTGGCGAATGTCTCCACGTTATTTATGAGCGTGGGGGAGTGCCATAATCCGCTTTCGGCCGGGAATGGAGGTCGTGGACGGGGAGTGCCTCTGCGACCTTCGATGGATGCCATCAGAGCGGTCTCCTCGCCGCATACAAAAGCCCCCGCGCCGATACGCAAGTCCACGCGAAAGTCGAACGACGTTTCGAAAATCCCGCTTCCGAGCAGGCCGTATTTCCTCGCCTGGCGTATCGCCGTCTGGAGCCTGCTAATGGCGAGTGGATATTCCCCCCTCACATAAACGTATCCTTGACTGGCGCCCACGGCGTACCCTGCGATCGCCATCCCCTCCAAAACACGATGAGGATCGCTTTCCAGTACCGATCGATCCATAAACGCGCCGGGATCGCCTTCATCCGCATTGCACACTACGTATTTGCGTTCCGCTTGCGTCTTTGCAACCATGCCCCACTTCAATCCCGTGGGATATCCCGCCCCTCCGCGTCCGCGCAAGCCGCTCTTGGTGACTTCGTCAACCACAGTGGCGGGTTTCATCTCATTCAACGCCTTTTGAAGAGCGAAATAACCATCACTTGCGATATAGGTCTCAATTTTTTCAGGATCCACCTTGCCGCTGTTTTCCAGTACGATGGGAACCTGTTTTGTGAAGAATGGGTGGTGAATATCGCCTTTCTTGATGTCAGCCTCATCGCCCTTTAACGCCGCGACAATTGAAGGGGCGTCCTCCGGCTTCACCTTCTCGTAGAGGATGCCATCCGGATCGACCTGCACCAAAGGACCTTCGCTGCAGAGCCCCATGCATCCCACTCCAATGACCTCAACCTGATCCTCCATGCCGGCTGCCTTGACGGCAAGCTCAAGGTTCTCCTTAATTGATTGTCCGCCTGATGAAATGCACCCTGCGGCAAGGCAACATCTTAATTTAATCGGCTTCGCCGAATTACGCTCTTTTTCCTTTATTTCAATTAGTTCATTCAGATCCATTGCTGATCAACCCTTTCACATATTCCCCAAGGGACTCCTCGGTCTGCCCTCCAATCACTTTGCCATCGAGAACCACTGCAGGGGCGATACCACACGCACCAATACAGCGAGCGGTCATAAGTGAGAGAGCGCCGTCCTCCGTTGTCGAGCCCGCTTTGATGCCCGCGAGACGTTCGGCTTCCGAAAGAATATTGGCAGCCCCTTTCACGTAACACGCTGTCCCCATGCAGATAACACATGTATGCGCGCCTTTGGGTGCGAGGGAGAAGAAATGATAAAAAGTTGCCACCCCATAGACTTTGCTGAGAGGCAACTTCAGACTTTTGGCTATGTGAATCAACATATTAATCTCAAGAAATCCGAAGAGTTCCTGAGCGGTGTGTAACACTTCAATCAGAGCATCAGGCTGATATTGGTGGCGTTTCATCGTGGATTCCAGTATTTTATAACGATTATCACCAGCCACGCCAGCCTTGGGAGCCGTCGTCGGAGTCTTTGAAGACTCAGCCATGGCAGTGCTGGATGTCATGCTATTCTCCTTGTCTTTTGATTGTGACGCAAACGCAGGAGCGCCGATATGTTTCCCTCTGCGCTCGCACCTTTGCGTCAATTTGAAAGAATTACCGGGAGGAATTCCCATACGGGGAGAGATACGGTCATGCGGAACAAATACAGTCGAGGAAATAAACGTCTATCGAAATCGCAATTAAAATTCATTGCGAATTATTTCACTGTTCAGCAAATCCCCTGTTTATTCCTACTTTTACTCTACCTCTTGCGATGTTGATTAACTTTAGGTATATAGTACTTTTTATATGTACCGGAGTACTGTTTTTGTTTACAGTATCGCTCTCGTTTGTGAATTCCCTAGGGGGGCGCGGGTCGTTACGCCCCCCATCTTAGCGCATGTCCCGTTAATTAGTCGCGTATAATTGTACGAAGAACCTCCCCGTCCGAAGCAACCAGCTCCACTGACAGAGGCATCCTGCCCGCAGCGTGCGTGGAGCAACTCAGGCACGGGTCGAAAGCTCTAATTCCCGCCTCGACACGATTCAACATTCCCTCGGCGATGTCCGGTCCCTTCACGAAGCGCTTGGCTATTTGCTCCACGGTTCGGTTGATCGCCAGGTTATTCTGGCCGGTTGCAATGATCAGGTTCGCGGAGAGTACTTTGCCGTCCTCGTCCAAATGATAGTGATGGAACAGAGTCCCTCTGGGCGCCTCGCTTACACCGACAACATCCAGACGGTTGATTCCGGCTTCCGCCCTTAGGTGATGCGAGCATACATCATCATCCTCAAGTAACCGTTCGATACCCTCTATCGCCGCAATAATCTCGATCAGCCGGGCGTGATGATACAGGAACGAATTGTTGGCGACCGCCCCGCTCAGCATCTCACGGTACTCTTGCAGCTCGCGATCCGCCAAAGGCGTGCCGATACGATCGCACACGTTCAAACGCGCCAACGGTCCCACGCGATAGATGCCGCCCGGATAACCGCGAGGCTTAAAATAAGGAAACTTCAGATAGGACCAGTTCTCGGAAGCCTCTCCGACAAAATCCTTGTAATTATCCTCGCTGAGCCCATCCGCGACGCGATAACCAAGATGATCCACCACCCGAAGCGAACCGCCATAGTGCTCCCATTCCCCGTTCGCGCCTACCAATCCCATATACAAAGAGGGAAAGTCACCGAAGCTTTCGGCTTCGGCAGGGTATCGCTCTCGCATGCGCTTGCATATCCCCAAAGCCTCTCGAGCCGTCGCGAGAGATTCCGGTATGCGAGACCGAATCTGTTCTCTCGCCTCTTCCGTCAGCGACTGACGCACGCCTCCGGGAACCGCCCATGCGGGGTGCACCTTCTTTGCCCCCAGAAGCTCGATAATCTCCTGCCCCCACTGCCTCAGGCGTATACCCTTGCGCGCCAACTCCGGATCCGCAGCGATCAATCCAAAAACATTGCGCGTCGCGGGATCGGAATCGAAACCAAGAATCATATCCGGCGAACTCAAATGAAAGAAGCTCAGTGCGTGAGACTGCGTGAATTGACCAAGATTCATCAGCCTGCGCAACTTCTCCGCCGCTGGAGGGATTGAGACAGCCAAAGCCTTGTCACCGGTCTTCGCCGACGCCAGCAGATGGCTTACAGGGCAGATGCCGCAGATTCTCGCGGTGATCCCCGCCATCTCCCATAGTGTTCGTCCCTCGCAAAACTTCTCGAAGCCACGGAACTCCGTCACATGAAATCGAGCGGAGTTCACCTCTCCGGAATCATCCAAATATATGGAAACCTTCGCGTGCCCCTCTATACGGGTCACGGGGTCAATTACAATTTGACGAGACATAACCAAATCCCCATTTCCATTTCCCAATGTCGCGAAAAGATCCGCGACGGATTGACATCAACATATCCCTGTTCGAGTATCACCCGAAACGGAGGTTTTCGCCGGTCAGATGAGTTTCGCCCATCTCAAGAAGGTTGGTAAGAGCCTCCTTGATCCGAGATGCGGATGGAGGACATCCCGGAATGAAGTAATCCACATCTATCTCCTCATGAACGGGTCGAACGCGATCCACCAATTTCGGCACAATCCCAGCCTCTTTCGGGGCGATGGGATGCGTATCCGCTCGATCCACATACACCAATTGGAGTATTTTCTCCGGATCCCCCAATGGGTTGCGCATCGCAGGCACATTACCCGTCACTGCACAGTCTCCGAACGAGATCACCACACGGCTTGAAGCCCGTATCTTATGGCACAACTCGATATGATCCTCGTTTGCGACGGATCCTTCCACCAATGTCACGTCAACCGATTCCGGAAACTCCTTTACATCCGCTATCGGGCTATATACAACCTGTATCTTCTCGGCGAGGTCGATCAGGAACTCATCCATGTCTAAAAATGACATGTGACAGCCCGAGCACCCTCCAAGCCATACCGTCGCCACTTTCACCCTATCCATTGCTTCTTCTCCCTAGCTGTCACGATAAACTCCAGACGAGTTCTATCCTTTTGCATCTCTCCAACTGTCGCACCCTTTAGGAATATCGCACCCGTGGGGCACGCCTGTACGCACTTCCCGCACGACGTGCAGCTTGTGCTCTCGCCCCAAGGTTGATTCATATCCGTGATGACGAAGGACTTCGCAAATA
>JAJZOL010000244.1 GCA_021811565.1 bacterium
TCATCGGGCGTCACTGCGAAGTGGGGTCTGAAAGAAGCCGGAGCCACAGTCACGACCTGACGAACAGAAATCGGATATAAGGCTATGAGCGGTGGGTGAGCTGGCCGAAGACAGTAAAACCCGTGGTTTCCAACACCGGCTCGTGGTAAATCCGGCGGGTTCGGGACGAAAGTGCATGAACTTATCCCGGGAGATCTGGCGTCCCGCCTCGAGAGGAGGCTGCCGAACGGGTAACCGTCCTGGATGGGGCGTCAGAAGTCAGCAGAGGTCATATTACTCATCAAACGCGAACCGCTTATTGGCGAAGCATGCCTCCCCGGCGGTGAGACGCGACGAGGAAGGACCGAACACACAATCACAAGGGAGCGGAGGTTTCCTCGGAGTGGTAATGAGACGGAAAACCAATAACTCATCGGTTAACGCGGAACAATTGGCCTTCGTGCGGGAGGAGGCGGGTGTAGTCCCGCCGGAGCCTGCGCAAGGGTCTAAACCATCCCCGGCGGACACCTCCATGCGAACCTTGACGCAGAACCTCATGGAAGCAATTGTACTACGCAGCAACATGAGCCAGGCCTTAAAGCGAGTTCGAACGAATGGTGGTTCAGCGGGAATAGACGGTATGACTGTGAAGGAACTGCAGGCATATCTTAAGGAACACTGGCTCCGTATTCGTAAGGAACTGTTGGACGGCACCTATCAACCCCAACCGGGGAGTGAGCTTTGATACGTTGATAACGGAGTTACGTTCCTTCACGGACGGATGGATGGGCTATTTTTGGCGCGCCCATACGCCAAGTGTCTTCAAGGACGTTGACTCATGGATACGCAGGCGCCTTCGGTGCTACCAATGGAAGCTCTGGAAACGCTGGCGCACCCGTGCGATAAACATGGTCAAAGCGGGAGTGGGTCCATATCTGGCTTATGGCATCGCTCTTAAAGGGTACGGTCCCTGGCGTGCGTCGGATTCACCGGCGATGAAAAGGGCATTGACCAATAAGAGACTGGCGCTGCTGGGATACTCCAGCCTGCATGAACGTTACCTGTCGTTTGCGAATGTGTGAACCGCCCGGTGCGGACCCGCATGCCGGGTGGTGTGGGAGGCGGGATCAGTAATGACCCCGCCTACCCGATTACGCTCCAAAGTAATGTTGATCCACTTGCGCGCAATAGACATACGCCGTATCATCGGTTCCTATGGCGAGTTGAGCGATGCGACCATGTACTTGGTGGAGGAAGCGTTGAAAATAGCGACGGGTTTGACGAAACTGTAATGCGGTATTGGAATCGGTTGGCTTAGTCTCGAACGTATCGGAGGAGAAGAGGATGGCGGCAAGCAACATAGAGCGAATTGGCAGGATGCTGAACACTCTCAACGCGGGTTTGAAACCATACGTGGAGCGGGAGATGCGGGAAGTATCAGACTATATCTGAGAGAGCCGGAAGTTGCTGAGCCGCGCATCGAGGAGAGAGTGACGAATGAGCGGTTTCCAGGGAGTATGCTCCACTGGCGTCGCATGGGGAACGCACGATCATGAAAGAAACCTCCGTCCTTTTCAGCGATACGGAAACGGTTTTCATGCATCCGAGGACGTAGTCGAAACGGGGTCTTCACGCCATAAAACGCCATAAAACGCCTTGAACCGCGCGCTTCTGGGTTCGAGAGTGCGGGTGACATTGGAGATATCCGCGGATACGGACGAAGAGATCCCGGAAAATGTGGTTCGCATGGTCACAGAGAATTACAACACCCTGCGATTTGAAGAGCATGGTTTTGAGGAGGAGTGATGATTTCCATAAGCTAAGAACTAGCTCACTTACATCAGGGGGCTTGAGTGATGATCCAGATAATCCAAATGGTAACGGGAATACAGATTATCAGGAATGATGATGTTTTAGAGAGGGATGGAATGAGTACAATGCAGGGATACCGGCATGTCGGTTACCCATACCATACAGAGTGGAACCGCATTTTATATATGGAATGCATCCAAAATCGTCATTTCAAGTGTTCCTTCAATTTCCTCTCATTCAGGCTATTCTTATGGCTATTCGAATGCACATGATTTTGCGTTGTTGGAGGATTTGCGCGATGACCATCCTGCGAGTCCGGTGGGGAGCCTGTGAATAGTAGGTACAACCAAACAATCGACAACAATGCGTAGGATCCCAGGTTCGCCGTAAAAACGCCCCGTTTAACCTCCTTGGGATCCTCCTTCGGCATCATCCTTTTCACGATAAGGCGTTCAATAAAATAAGAAGCGAAAAAAAACGGAATAAGCAGAACAAGTTGCGCCATTGGAATCATCCAATAAAAGTTATGCTCATATGGGATAAGCCATGGCGATTGCCACGTGACGGAGAGGAATCTGCCCAAAGCCGTATCCAAGCCAAAGGTGCCTCCGCCTCCGGTGATTATTTCCAATCCAACTAATAATATCCATGTGACCGGGATGCCAATCAGTGTGGATACCAAATTTGCAGCACTCACAGGCCATAAAACTGACTTGAAAGTCGTTCGCATCCTCCTCCCGAGAATTAAAGCCTCGATTATTATCACCGGAATAAGAGCAATAACCATCAGTGGCATTGTCACGACAATCATGGGGAGGCCCATATCCGCGCGCGCAATTGATTCCCCGCCAAGCATGAGTACAATCACATAAGCCAAACTGCGTATCAATCTCGCTTCGGATTTCACTTTTTCATCCTCTACTTAATGCCAGTATGATTTGGAATACGCCAAGCAGGATCGAAGAACACCCCGCAAAGCACGGCGTTATCCCCGCGAACCTGGTCAATCCGTATTCGCACCGAGCCGTGGCAACGATACACCAGATACTTCCCTTGCGTATAACGGGAGACAAGTGTCACAGGGGTTGCGCGGTTGAGCGACGGTAGGGTGAACATCTCCACCGCTGCGCTTCTCCCCTTGCGATCCCAATCCAGGAAGTAAAGCTCCAGATTGTAATCCTGATTGTTTTTCGCGTGAATGTCCAGATGCATGGTGGGGGAGATGGTGTAGATGCACCCTGCGCTTCGCGGAAATCCGTTTGACGGATCCGGGGCGAGCGCCCTTTTCTCCTGCGTACTTGCCGACCAGGTGCAGTTTTCAGCTGGGTTTCCCCCTGTCCATGGTGTGACGGATTCAATGAAGGAGGGCAGCTTCGCCTTGTTCTCGCCTACGGCACCGTAGTTGAACAGGACATAGCCCTCCTTACCGTAGATTCCGCCCCAATCGCCTTGGGTCTTGTCATCCTCGCCGAGGAAGGAGAATGGTCGGACGATTTTCTCCTTAAGCGGCTGAGGGAGCGCGCCTTGATACCGAACATTAAAGGTGTAACTTCCCGGAGCCACGTCGTAGAGATATAAGGAATTCGCGCTGTTCTCCACTCCTCCAATCCCTCGCACGGGGTGATAGACACCATCCCAAATCAATTGCCCGTCGCAATAAATCTTGTTTACGCTCCGCTCATTATGCGGGACGCCAATCCTGCCAATCACTCCATGCGGAAGGGTCACTTTATAAAGACCGGTTTTTATGTTGAAGCTGTCCGAAACAATGCCATGCGGCGTCGGAACGCTCCCGGCGACGGATGTGAGCCTGTCGCCAAGATGCGGACGAATCAGCACGGAATCGAACCCAGGGGATGCCGGCTGGATACCTGCAATTTCCTCCGTGAGCCACATAGTAACCCCGGCGCTCCACGGGTGGCAGAGGCTAGTTTGCCCTGATTGACAATTTGGCACCGGATCGTTGGGCTTCAAGATGTCGTTCCAACTTGGGCGATATACTTCGAAGAATGTCGTGCCCCCGTATTTTATCTGTCCGCCCCAGCAATCCAGCGCCGTCTGTAACGCTTCGGGAAAACGCTTCATATTGGAAAGCGCGTAGAGGATAAAGAATTCGTTGAACGGGGAGTAGGAGAGGCGATTTTCGCGATTGGCGAACTGGGCGTGAAACATCGCGTCCCGCTCCGTCGGAGTGACGAACCCGGCGTTAATGGCGTCGGAGTCCGCATGGATTCCGAACGTGTCGTACCAATGCGGATTGGCGCGAAGCTGTTCGGTTTTCGCATCCGCCAACGTGTCGTATTTGTTTTGAAGATCGGTTCTTCCGATGGTTGCCGCCTCGGAGGCGAAGTAACGGCAGGTTCCGATGAACAACATGCGATAGGCGTTTTGCGCTTCGAGGCAGTTGGCGTCCTCGAAGCCAGCCCCAAGCCGTTCATCCCAGCCGTAAAAGCCTATGGGGGGATTTGCGTAAACGGAGTCGCCGTGCGCCAGTTTTTGCTCGATTGTTGGAATGTATTTCTCGAAGGTGGCTTTATCGCCGGTGTAGCGGTAATAATCCAGCAGGCTTTGCACCCAATAGAGGGAATAGCTCTCGATACCGTTCGTATCGTTCGCCGTGCGCTCAAGGTTATTCAGGATGAAATCCCAGTCGCCAAACGCCGTGAGCGCCGCAGCTTGGGCTGTGTGGGCGTCCCCGGTCCATGAAATTCTATCGCCTCGATCCATCAGTATCGCCCCGAAGTAATCCTTGAGCAGGTTCAAACGAACAGTATACGCCCCCGTGTACCAAATCTGAGTGAGGAGCGGATCGCTGCAGGAGAAGCTTCCCTTGTAGTTGGTCGGCTTCGCCTGGCAAACCAGTCGGACTGCTGTGATATGCCACGGTTTTATGTAGTTCACCACATGAATCCATCCGAATCGCACCCCCTCGTAGAGTTCGGGGTTCAACTCCAAGCGATAGGTGTCCCCCTGTTTCACCGGCACGGCGGTTTTGCCAGGCCAAGGTTTGTTGTATTCACTGATGCTCATCTCCACCTGGCCCGTGAGATCCGGGCTGTCGAACTCCAGCCAAGCCGCGCTCTCCACGCCGAAATCCAACCGGATGGAGCCGACTCCAGTCACTTTAACATCGCATTTTCCTTTGCGCATTGAGTTCAATCCTGCGAACGAACGCGGGGAATCCGTGCTCGCGTTCATTGGGGCAAGGGTGTATATCTGCAGTCCGTCCGACGCAACGGGGTGGCTCCAGCGATAGGACTCCAGAGGATCGGGGGAGTTGGGTGTCGCCTTGCCCGTGAATTCGCCTCCATGCAGGGGCGGGTATGGTTCCCGGATCGGGGAGTAGGTTCCTAAATAGTGATAGTGATTCATGCTCGACACCGTTGCGAACGCCGGGGAGAGGCACTGGCAGACGCAAAGCGTAAGTGCGAGGGATGCGATGGCCATTATTTGTAAGGAAAACTTCGGGTTGAGAGGCGAACAGCTATCCATGCTCCTATCTCCTATGAAGATGATATTAAATGGTACCTCTTCGTGTCTGTTTGCGATATAACCGGGGCACCCTGATCCGGAATGATTATGGATGATTCATCAAGGTTGCCACAAATCCAATTCATCAATCCAAATTCGTCCGGTACCCCCGCCTGCGGCGTCGATGAAAAACGCGGCGTGATCCGCTCCATCCGGAATGTAAGGTGGCTCTAATGCAACTTCTATCGATTCCCAATCTTTAGTATTCGCCGGGATGTGCGCAAATCCCTTTATGGTTTGCCAACCGTTTTCGATCCGTTTCTCCTCGCCGGTGCTGGCGAGGCAGGAGGTGCGCACCCAATCCTTGGGTCCAAACCAGGCGAGGTTAATGGTGATCCGGCATCCCGAAAGATCATCCGACTTAATCCAGCATTTGAACAAAAGCGGTTTGTCTCGCTCGGGCTTGATGTTCCATTGCACTAATCGTTGTGAGAAAGGCGCAGTCAGTCTCAGACATCCCGGAAGGAGGTGGCCGATCTTCCTGTCATATGCGTATTTGGACTCGCCTTGAATTGTCCAATCCGATAGATTTTCCTGACAAAACGCTCCATCTGCGATGAGATTGGGACCTCCGTTTGCGGTTACCGATATTCTTTTCGTCAGCTCCACTTCCCGCTGTAACCCGAAGACAGGTGGTGAATAGCTGATAGAAACCTCCAGAATCCCAAACACTCTATGCGAGGGATTTTTCGGCGCAACCATGATCTTTCGTGTGTCTGATGAGTTCGAAGTGATGCGAACGATGAAATCCGTGGATGGGTGCGGAACTATGTTCATTTTTTTTGCATGCGGAACACGGAATGCTAGTTCTGCGGAATGGGCGGTGCCAATATTCAGTTCCTCCGGCACAGAACGAAACTCCGTCTCCGCGCTGGCTATGCCAGCCATCTGGTGTGATCCCTCAATATACACGGGACCATTTGTGAAATTCAGCATTATCTGTCCTGCTTTTCCGGCTGCGAGGGTGTTGGTGTTTATATCACGAATAACAATCCGCTCCTCCGCAAGGCAGCCGACTTCCGTGGCTGGTAATGAGCCATATTGGCGTTTTTCCTCGAGCCATGCAAGTGTTACAGGTCCTTCAAAGGAGACCTGCCGGAGCGCGATTTCCGGTTCATGCGCCATTCCAAGGCATCTCCTGCCGTCCGTCATCCAAGCATAACCCGCCAACGCCGCATAAGCCAGTTTCGGGAGGAATCCAAGGTACATCAGCCCGATTCCTGCATCTTCGGTCCAGCCGGTTTCATGAGCGGCGTCCCTGGGATCGTAAGTGCAGAACCAGAAGGCTTTTATCTCAGGGTTCAAAGTTATCGTCTGGGCGTAATTCTCCACCAGGGTGATGGCTTGCTTACTCTCGGAGCAATCATATTTTTGGGAATATGCAGAATTGAAGTCGTAGGCGGTTACGCCTAATTCGTTGATCCACCAGCGATGAATGCCGTATTCCTCGAGCATTACAATCCGCTTCCGTGATTCTTTGGCGAAAACTTGCGGCGCTGCATATACATGAAATGTTGCGATATCCATGTATTTCGCCGCGCCGCCTCCGCAAACCTTTTTGAGCCAATCCAAGTTCCCCGCAAGCGAGAGACCGAGTATTCTGCACTGCGGATCCGTTTTTTTTGCGGATATCCAGGCTGTCTTCAGCAGCGCGAGGTAATGCTCCGCAGCGTTATCCTCCGATGTCCACATTCCGTCCGGTTCGTTCCAGATTTCGTAATAACGAATACGACCTTTATATTGGGACACAAACCGCTGCACATACTCGCCCCATTCTTTCATTCGCTGTAATGGTGGCACGCCGTACAAATCTTTACCCGCAATCCATTTCGGAGCTTGGAAGAGGATGTCCTGATACCTCATTCCATATCGTTCCATCCTTCTTAGAGCGGCGTCCAGAGGACCTGTATCCCACTTATCGGGATGTGGTTGCTGGTTTTTCCAGGTGTTTTCCCATGCGAGCCAGGGCCTTATCCAATGAACGCCCGCCGCAGCCATCATGGGAACTTGGAACGCATACCACCAAATCTGCTGCTGGAAGATATTGATACCGATACGCGATGCGTCCGGATTCACTTTGCGCGGTTTCGGGATGCGGCAGATGCGCAGATAGGCGATCGGTTTGCCCTGATCGGTTGCGGTCAGTTCAAAGATGCCGAACCGCTTTAGGGGGATGGTGATTGAACGCAACGAGACCTTGGAGGCGTTCATGGAAAATTGATGCGATCCATTCCATATCGGTTTGCGAGATGCGTAGTCGGTCAGGTTCAGTGTGACATCCATCGCCTGAGAGTTATCAGATCTCAGACCCGCCATGGTGATTTTCACCACATCCTCGGCGGTGAAGATATTCCCGACCCTGTTGGTGAGCAATCGAACAGCGGGTGCGGAACTGGTATTCGCAGGCATAAGCCAAAGCGGGTAATCTTTCCCATCCGCCGAGAGATAGACCGCCTCAACGTATCTGTTGCCATCCAATGCGAAGCCAAGAATGAGATTGGAGAGTTGACACTTCGCCACGCCCGATACGGTTCGGACCACCGACACGTCGCAGGAAAAGAAGGGTTCGCTGATGCGAAACTCAAGAGAGGCAGCATTCTCAACCGCTGATGTGGTTGTGCGAATTACACCATGGGCGGGGTCACGAGGAAACTCCGGATCGCAAAGGAGGTAACGGATATGGAGTGTTTTCGCGTTGGGCGGCGGATAGGCGTAGGCGACGGCTGGGTAGGGTAGCCGGAGGTGTTGGCCATCCCAGTCGAGGAAGGTCCAGTTTCCTCGGTGCAAGTCCAGCAACTCCACCGTGAAGGGCTGGAGGGGGATTGGCGCGGGATTGAGGGCGGCGTCCGTCTCCGGGCTCAACGCCAATCCGCCTGCGAGCGCTCCAAGGGAGAGAATTAGGTTGCGTCGGGTTATCTTCATTGTTGAACCTTCTCTGACGGATCGTGCAGATCTGTGGGGTTAACCCACACCCCCACGTCATCCACATACACCGTGTCTTCCAACGGGGTGATTTCGAGGTCAAAGAAGGCGGCTGTGGAGGTGGGGATGGTCAAGGAACCCTCCAGTTTGGTCCATTTGCCGTTTGTTCCCCCCTGAACAATCGGCTGATACCTTCCCAGCCACCTCTCGTCCTTGTCGAAGAGCGCCGCCTGCAATGACGCCTTGCCATACACCCACGCGGAGACCCTATAGGTTATTCCCGCTTCCACTCGGATATGGTTGTCGAATCGGTCCTTCCAAGGGATGCCAGGGGCAAGCATTTTCGTTTTCACCCCATGATCCGCACTCATTAGCAGGAGGGCTCGCTTGCCGCCGTGGACCACATTGGTCTCATAGACTACCGGAGAGCCGTTAAAATATATCCATCCCCAATCCCGTTCAAAGCCCGGATTGATGATCAGGTTACCTCCCTGATGGGCGATCTCCTCCTCAAGATGCGCCGGGATATAAGCGTAGTCCATCGCTTCCATTTCAGACGATGTGGGTTTTGGGTGTTCGAAACGCTTCATGTGTGGAAAGAAGGCTCTTTGCATTGCGTCCAGATAGGCGTAGCCACGCTGCTTCGTCGGTTCTATGTAGGTTCCCTCGCCGAACTCGTTCCATGTGCCGATTAGGATCATATTCAATGTGGGGTTTACGTCAGCCTTGAGCATTTCGCACATCTTTTGAAATTCCTGTGGTGTTGATCCGGTGCGTGCGACGCCGTTTGCGCCATACCATGCCCGTGAATCCCACCCCGGTGAGACGCACGGTATGACTGGCAAATCGCCGCCTCGCGCAGCGGTATTCCATATCGGGGCGACCGTGGGGAGAATGGTGTCGTAAGGGGCTTCATGCGTGTCTGGCTTCATACCGTCCATCGAATAACCATAGAGGGTGCATGCATCAAACCCTGCACTGCGCAGATTGGTGAGATTGGCGAGAGACGGAGACTGGATGCCTACGAAAAAAAGTCCGCCCCAGGGCTTCGCCTCCCCGCTCATCGCCGCCAACTCTCTCCTGCACCTCTCCACACCGAAACATTGGATAAGCCGGTCGGGACGGGAGATCACCAGGACATTTCTTCCATCCGGCGCCTTCAGGTAATTACCCTCCGCGAGATAGCGCTTGCCAATGGTGCGCACCATTCGAAGCAACTGATCCAGCGTGTAGTCGGGTGGTGCGGATGACTCGTTGCACCACATGAGGGCGAACTTCATTCGGTTCCGCAGGGATGCGTGCAGAAACCCCTCATCCAAGGCGGCGTTGTCGCGAAGAATGGTGTCGGTATGGCGGTCGTAGTACCAGTCGAAAATCCAGAAGGATACTCCATGCTCCGTCGCCTGTCGGATGTGCCAGTCCTGAGTGAGAGGCGAAGCGTCGTTGTAATAACCCAGTATAGGCTCTCGTCCGCCGTAATCCACGATCGGTGCCCAGCGATCCGCCGTGAACCAACCGGGAAAGTAGAAGCAACCCACTTTCAATGGATGTGTTTGCGCGGATGCGGATGGCAAAGGAAGTGAGACGAACAAAACGATAAGGGCGGCATACGCCCATAGCACGTATGGAAAACGAACTCCTGACAAAGGTCGGCAATGTGCGAGATGACAAGTGTGATTACAGTGACGGAGTACCTCAAGCGGTCCGAGAAGGTTTGTGCGACGAAGCGTGGTGATTGCGATAGGGTTCATATCATTTGCTATGTGAAAAATGCTCGGCTAAAAGATAACTGGATCTTTGGCTCATGTATTGTCCTGTTCCGCACCTAATGAAAATTGGGTGGCGTCGGATCGATGACCGCCGCCCAATTAATGCGAAAAAATCGCCAACAATTCGTTCATGAACGAACAAGCTGAAAAAACGATGTTGGTTGTCTCAAGAAGCATTTGGAAGCGGCAGGGTTTTCCTTAAGTATTCTATAATCCGCGGAAACGCTTTGGAGTCATCGTGATCCACGTTGATTTCAAGCATGAAATCCACCTTCACGCCGTTTTTATCCAGCGCGTTGGCAAGCTGAATGCTTTGCTGCAAAGGCACCCAGGTATCCAAAGTTCCATGCACGAAAAGAAACGGCGGAACATTTTCTTTTCGGTCCGCATAGGTGACAGGGCTCGCCCACTTCGCCTGTTTCGGTATGTCCGCCGCATTTCCAGTGAAGAATTTGCTCAAGTTGGGGTCCGTGGCGAGGTTGAAATTCTTCCACCACTGAAACATCGCCTCGCCCCAAATGGGCGGCTGTGCCATGGAGGCATCCCATACGGGCGGCGCAAAAAGCTTGTAAGCCTCCTTGTCATCAGCCCATTTATTCACGATCTCCTGCCAGCGTTCCAAGTCCGTGGGGCCGAAACCATCCACAACCAACTGCACTCGGCTGGATACTCCGGGATTGCCGCAATCGCCTTCGAATTCGGCGATGCCCTCCGTAAGCCCCATCATTGCCGCGAGATGCCCTCCTGCCGAACATCCCCATACTCCGATGAGATCCGGATTAACGCCATACTTCTCAGCGTTTGCTCGAATAAAACGCACCGCTCCTTTGCAATCCTGCAGTTGCGCGGGGAATGGCGCCTGACCCACCAGTCGGTATTCAACACTGGCTCCCACATACCCGGCTTTCGAAACAAGGTAACAATGGGACATCATGTCCTCCCTGCTGCCTCCTCCCCAACCGCCGCCATGAAAAAAAAGAATCGCGGGAACGGGCTTTTTTGGCATCGGGTCCGGGATGGTGATATTCATCAACAATGGTGTTTTGCCGACAATGCCATATTGCACATTGTTAAGCAGCGTGTAACCGTTAGCCGCATCCTTATTATGTTCCTTGGATGCCGCGCTCGCCGAGGCTGGTTCGGAGGAAGTTAGGGTGATTGCGGTCAAGGCTTGAGCCCCGAGCGTCAACCCCACCGATGAAGCGGTTACTCCTTTCAAAAAATCACGGCGGTTGATGCTTTCATTTGCAGACATTCATTCACTCCCTGCAGATATGATGGAAATATGATGACCTCCGCACGTAGTCATAATTAGCGGGATATCCTATTCATATTACATTATTTCAACCTCTTTATCCACGGATATGTTGCTTCCACTTCCTTTGGGATTGTTATATTTTGATCGTCTCATTTCCACGTTGACAAATTCAATGGCGTCTCGATCAGCCTTTTCCATGTTTTTCCAATTCCCTCAGTCTGCAGGAGAGTTAATGCTCAAG
>JAJZOL010000245.1 GCA_021811565.1 bacterium
ATCATCCCGTTATCCGGAAAGGCGGTGATTGAATATGCCCAAACCTAAAGTTGCATTCTATTGGTGCGCCAGTTGCGGAGGGTGCGAAGAGGCGGTTGTGGACCTCGCAGACGCCATCCTCGGGGTTGTGGATGCGGTGGATATCGTATTCTGGCCCGTCGCCATGGATTTCAAGCGAGAAGACGTAGAGGCCCTGAAGGATGGCGAACTCGCAGCCGGTTTCGTGAACGGCGCCATCAGGACAACCGAACAGGAGGAGATGGCGCACTTGCTCCGCAGAAAGTCTCAAGCGCTGATAGCGTTTGGGAGTTGCTCCCATACGGGCGGGATACCAGGTCTGGCGAACCTGTTTACGCGCGAGGATATTCTAAAACGTGTCTACATCGAGAATCCCAGCATCGTGAATCCCAATCACATCCTGCCTCAGGAGAAGAGCGTGGAAACAGAAGGAACCTTGCGACTTCCCGCCTTCAAGGATGATGTGAGAACTTTAGATCAGACTGTGGACGTGGATTACTACCTTCCAGGATGCCCGCCTCCGGTTAATTTGATTGTAAGCGCAGTGACGGCGTTGGTGGAGGGTAAGCTGCCGCCCAAAGGCAGCGTGCTTGCTCCGGATGTCGCGCTTTGCAGCGAATGCTCCCGAAACGCCACGAAACCGGAAAAACTGACTCTAAAGGATGTGAAACGACCACATGAAATCATCATTGATGGAGAGAGATGCCTCCTAGCGCAGGGGGTGATCTGCCTTGGTCCCGCAACGAGAAGCGGTTGCGGAGCCGCATGTCTTAATGCCAATATGCCCTGCACCGGGTGTATGGGATCCACAAGCGGTTCAAAGGATTACGGCGCCAAAGCCCTCTCCGCGATGGCGTCACTGCTCGACTCCAATGATGCCGAGGAGATCAAGGAGTTGGCGGGGAAAATCGTCGATCCGGCAGGGACTTTCTATCGCTACAGTTTACCTGCATCGTTCCTGCATCGAAGAGTAGGTCATCCCGGATAGCGATCCGCGATATCAACAATTAACAACAGATAGGAGGCGATCCTATGGCGAATACGGTTATAAACGAAATTAACAATAGCGCCGTACCTGAATCGAAAAACGGGCACCGTCATGTCGTTATCGATCCCATCACCCGGTTGGAGGGACATGGCAAAATCGACATCATCCTGAACCAACAGGGAAACGTGGATAGAGCATTTTTCCAGGTACCGGAACTACGCGGGTTTGAAAAATTCGCGGAGGGGCGCAGGGCCGAGGACATGCCGCAGATCACATCGCGCATATGCGGTGTTTGCCCCACCGCGCACCACATGTGCGCCACCAAAGCCTTGGACGATCTTTACAAGGTTGATCCTCCCCCGGCGGCAAAGAAGATTAGAGAGATGGTATACAGCGCTTTCTTCATTGAGGATCATGCGCTTCATTTCTACTATCTCGGAGGACCGGATTTCGTGGTGGGGCCAACCGCTCCCAAAGCGGAGAGAAACATACTTGGCGTTTTGGGAAAAGTAGGACTTGATATCGGCAAGGAGGTGATCGGTTTGCGCAAGCAAATCCGCGACCTGATCACACTTGCCGGGGGGAAGGTGATCCATCCGGTGTTTGGTCTCCCAGGGGGGGTGTCCAAGCCACTCACAAAGGAGGATCAGGAGCAGTTCATCGCGGGTGCGAAACATGCGGTGGAGTTCGGTGAATTCAGCCTCAAAGTCTTTAACGACATTGTGCTAAAAAACAAGGAGTACCTGGATTGGGTTGTCTCGGATACATACACTCACCAAACCTACTATATGGGGCTGGTTGATTCGCATAACCGAGTGAATTTCTACGATGGCATGTTGCGAGTGGTGAAGCCTGATGGTAAGGAGTTCGTGAAGTTCAAGGTTCAGGACTACGCCAAGCATATCGGCGAGCATGTGGAGCCTTGGAGTTACATCAAGTTCTGCTTCCTCAAGGACGTAGGATGGGATGGCTTCTCGGAGGGGGTGGATAGCGGTATCTTCAGCGTTGCTCCGCTCGCGCGTTTGAACGCTGCTGAGGGAATGGCAACCCCGAAAGCCCAGAAGGCTTACGAGGAGTTCTACAAGACATTGGACGGACGCCCCGTGCACCATACGCTTGCGAACCACTGGGCGAGGCTTATCGAACTTCTCTACGCCGCCGAGCGGATGTTGGAGTTGGCGAACGACCCGGACATCATCAGTCCCGATATACGAAATATTCCTAAGGAGACTCCTAAGCAGGGGTTCGGCGTGGTGGAGGCTCCTCGCGGCACGCTCTTCCATCACTATCAAACCGATGAAAAAGGCTTGATTACCATGGCAAATCTTATCGTCGCCACTCAAAACAATGCGGCGAGGATCGCCATGTCCGTGGATAAGGCGGCAAGAGGTGTCATCAAAAACGGCAAGGTGGACGATGGCATCCTGAACATGGTGGAGATGGCTTTTCGAGCATACGATCCCTGCCATGGATGCGCCACCCACTCCCTCCCGGGGCAGATGCCTCTTATCGTACGCGTCCTCTCCCCGCACGGGGATTTGCTGCAGGAGATCCGCAGAGACTGAGACATCAAAGGGGATGATCACCGTGTCATCCCCTTTTTGAATTATACGAGGCGAAACTCATGAAGCCGCTCATCCTTGGTTTGGGAAATGACATCATATCCGACGATGCGATTGGGCTGATCGTGGCGCGGACACTTCGCGACCGTTTAGGGGATACGGTGGATGTGAAGGAGAGTTCGGAAAGCGGGTTCGCACTGTTGGACTTGATGACGGGATATGAGAAGATGCTCATCATCGACTCCATCCGAACGTGTGTGCATCCTCCAGGCGCCATACTGGATTTCGGGGCGGATGATATCGGAAAGGTGGCGGCTCCCTCCCCGCATTACGCGGGATTACCCGAACTAATATCCCTTGCAAAACAGTTGGATTTGATTTTCCCCACCGAAATTGCCATCCTCGCCATGGAGGTCAAGGATCCTTTCACCATTGGGGAGGGGTTGTCGACGGAGGTGGCGGGTGCGCTGGAAAGGATGGTGGAAATGGCGCATGCAAAGGTGTCGCGATGGATATCATGATGTATGCACGCATCGTCCATCCGTAGGCGCGTTCATTTAAGCGTTTTTACGAAGGAAGAGAAACATTCCCTACGTATGTTGCGAGTGCCTATTTATCTCGAAACGTATCGAATATCCCACTCTTGGTTCGCGCCGCCGTTGGCGTCCCAAATGACGATTCGCCCTCCCGCTTCGCGCGACAATCCGTATACATCCAGCAGCTTCCCGTATTTCACGTTTTCGAGGTTGTATGCGCCGTCGCCTGTTGGCTCCGCTTTCCAAATCTGATCCTGTCCGTCGTCGGCAGGAGCCTGTATCGCCAGTGCGCCGTTTTCCCCGCGTTGGGCGGAAAGATATAATCCGCTGGCGTCGTTTTGGATGGTGTATTCGTTCACACCAACCATTTTAAAACGCCACATCGCCGTTTTCACGTTTGGCGCCCCTTGCACCGCCTGCGCGTTGGGAGAATCTGAATCCCCCTTAATTTCCGCCACTAATCCGCTATTCCAATTCACCATGCGATATCTGCCGTCTATGATCCGATCTCCCGTGTACCCTTTGACGGCTGCGAATAGCATCCTGTTCTCGGTGAATCTAAGTTGACCGTTCTTATAGCTCGAAACGATCAAAGAGATATCGCAGGGGTTTTTCGGAGTGCGGAAGGAAATCGGCACCTCCTTGAAATATCCCAGCGGAATCGTCAGCAGCGTGTCACCCTTCTTGATCAGTTTGCCGCGAGGATTTCCAACCCGAACCTCCCATTTCAGCAGCACTCTCTCATCGGAGAACTCATCGTTGAAAATTGCGAGCGTTCGTGTGACCTTCGCATCGCAAGGGATGCGTGGTTTTACCACTGGCCAGTCCCCCTCGACGTCGCTTCTGGCGTTCAATCGGTCGAACTCAACGTCGCAAACCGCCACGGGGTTGTAACACTGTTGCATCAACCGGATGTTAGGATTCGTCCAGGGATGCCTGATCGGCGGGGGAATGGAGGCGGATTTATCGCCCTTCACCTTGATCTCCAATATCTCGTTCCTGTTGCTCTCCCCCGGCACGTAATTGCACCATGCGTTGTTCAGCACGTAATTGCGCAAGTCCGAGTCGCCCTTTAATCTTCTCAAGCGGATACCGGTCGCCATCCATGCAAAGCCCTGCTTGGTGATGTCGTTCGGCCAGATATCCTCGGTTTCGCCATAGGGGCGATGTTTGCGAACGGGGGCGCCAGTGGTAGGAAGTCCGCCGCCATTCACATAGTGAACCATGTTGATATAGGGTTTGCCGATATCCCCTATACCATCCGCGATAATCGGTCGGGTTTTATCCACGGATTGTATCACCTTCTCGCAATCCGGAATCGGCTGCGCCCATTCATTCGCCGCGCTCCACACCACCACCGAGGGATGATCCCTATCACGCAACACCAGCTCCCGGTCCATATTCTCCATGTTGACTTTGCCGTGGGTCCAATCCTCACCGCCTTCCGATCCGCGAATGGGCGATTCCTCCACCAGCATCAAGCCCATCTCATCGCAGACGTTCAGCATATAGGGCGTTGCTGGGATTTGATGAATGCGCATCACGTTGAAATTGAGATGCAGCAGATTGTCCACCGCTTGAGGCCATCCTGGATTGGATTTGGTGGGGGGACCGAATCCGGGACGAACGCCGTAAGCGTCCGTGCCGAAGTTCGCCTCCTGCTGGTTGTCGCCGCGAAGGTTGCATCGGATCCCGTTCAATTCGTAGTGATCCTCAACCGCCTTAAACTGGCGGAATCCGAACCGCTGATGGAAGCGGTCCGTCACCACGCCGTTCTCCTTCAATGCGAGATGAAGGATGTGCAGTTGTGAGCGATATCCGTGACGATAGGGGACGTTGGGCCACCAATAACTTGTACGACCAAGTCTCCAAGGGATACGCCCCATGTCCACGGTTCGCGTGGATCTCGCCGGAAGGTGAACCTCGAAACTCGGCAGGTCTGGGTACTTAAAATGAAAGCGGTTCCAGGAGGAAAGACGCCCCGACAGAATCACCTTCGAGGAGTGATCGGATGTATTGGAAATCGTGATGATCGGATGCAGGATATCCGGATGAATTGTTGTGATAACGTAGGCATCATCTATATGCACTTTCGGAAGGGCTTGAAGAGAAACCCCGCGCAGGATTCCCTCCTCCAGACCGGGATACCAAGTGGCGCCCTCCGGAACGGTGTATTTCCCTTGGTACATGAATTTTTTTCTGCCCTGCACGTTCACCCGCACATACAGAGGCTCGCCTGGTACGGCGCAAGATGTGATATCCGCGATAATCGGAACCCAGCCGTCCACGTGGGTCGCCACTTCTCGGAGCGAGAAGGGGTTTGTACCGGCGTATATCTCCGCGCCGAAATT
Organism: bacterium; assembly: GCA_021811565.1. Classification (GTDB taxonomy): domain Bacteria; phylum Armatimonadota; class Chthonomonadetes; order Chthonomonadales; family CAJBBX01; genus DTKV01. Next base: position 5,456 of record JAJZOL010000245.1, read on the forward strand.
AATCGCTGCGAAATGCAGCAGGATATCTGTTCCCGTCATGCTTTTCGGAACGACGATGCGCGTGCGATAGGTCCCGGCGTCACACGTATATCCCTGATTGCGCCATCCCCCGTCCGGGACTCGGATGCTCGCCCAGGATGATCCGCCTTCGGGTTTAAACTCCCAACAAACCCCCGCCGCACTGGAGATATCCACCGATTGCATACCGCTCGTTGGAAACGATGCGCGCGCGATAGCCATGCTCCAAGCGAAAAGCTGCAGAGATAAAACGATCCGAGCGAGTTTCATGTGATGTCCGTTGGCCTCCTGTTTTGCAATTGCCTGTGATAAGTATATCGGAAATGGGATTGAAAAACACATTTGGGGCGAGGGGTTTGGATTGGAGGCGAATGGAGGAGAGGAATCCCCCTACGATAAGATAATTGATCCGCTTGTGGAAGCATTTTAGTCGTTTGCAGGCTCCATGCAACTGCTAATACTCGCTTTGAAGTCGTTTAAATTCGCTTTGAGGTCATTTCTGGTTCTTCGCTGTTGCGTATGTAATATTATTTACAATGGTTGTGAGTTGCCATCACCTCAGTCAAACAAAATGGGGAACAAAGTAAGATGTACGACGAGAATGAGATTTTCACATCCGCCTTGGTCTTCCACATCGACTATCAGGTGAAAAAGGTGGAATTCAACCTTGACGAAGGAGCGCTTCACATACATATCCGCATCCCCCCATCATTGCATCCCATGGGGTAATCGAACGGACTTCCGACGTCGCGAGGGTTTGTATTCCTCCCAACTCTCACACTGGAGACGGGAATACTCGCGTGGCGGCGAAGCGGCACTTGAGGACAATAAAAGGCATCATCATTCCGGCATCGCCATGATGATTCCGGAGGATGTCCACTACATTCGCTCGGAGGACATCCAGTGTCGACGCACAGAAACGCTGAAACTTGCCTATGAGAGACATCCTGAAAGATTTGTCCATGGAGTTCCAAGGCAGTCCGTTCTTCCGGAAGCCGTTTGGATCAACAGACCTGTTAGTAACTTCGATAACATCAAAATGCTAGATAAATAAAATGACGGGATTGTCTCATTTCTATGGATACGTTCCGCTTTTAGGGATTTCTTTCCTCGGTCTCCCGGGACAATTAAAATAACCTCACCAATCAATCCAGCAATCATGTTGAGGATCATCCCAGTGAGGTATGCCTTTTCCTGTATCCCTGTCCCCTGTAATGGAACACCAGTCTACATTTATACTCGTAATACATCCGTATCCACTCGGACCAGTCCTATGCTCGGTTCATTCCCCACGTATCGATAAACGCTCCAATCCCCTCCGTCAAACCCCAGCGGATCCCTGCTCATCCACCTTCCCAAATCCGTCCTCAAATGCCTCGCCCTCACGTACAGCCTCTCCGCCTCGTCCCGCCAGTAGCCGACCTGCCCTCCGAACCTCAGCGAATTGACGGTGGAGCCGGAAACCGCCAACTCCTCCCCGAACGCCTTGTAGAGATATTCATCGGTAACTTTACCATCTATCGATGAAAGAATGCGCGTGTTCGCCTGCTGGTCGAAGCCGTAAAAGCTGGAAACTCCGCCCCTTCTCTCGGATGCCAGCCCGCCCCAAATCCCCGGGAAGTCGGTGTAGTGCGCCTGGGTGACCAGATTGGCGTCCGTCTCGATCAGCACATTATCACCGTCGCGGACGTAGTATATCGTTCCGGCTGAGGTGGCCTTTTGCTCCCGCATGCCGTCGGCCGAATACGCGTAAGTCTCGACCCCGCTTGGCGAGGAGACGCCAACTAACCGGTTTTCATAATCGAATGAGTATGTTGTCAGCGCGCCCCCGGCATTCTCCGGCAATAGGGTGCCGTTTGGCGTCGTAGGCGGAGGTGGTGACCCGGATTACGAGCGTCGATTCGTTTTACGATATTTTGCGCGCCGTTGGTGTTGATGTTCATCGTGATGGGAACGCCCGTCTCCTCGGACACCTCGGCGCAGTGGTCCCGCAGCAGGCGATACCGATCGAACGAGAGCAGCGGCTCGCCGCCAAGGGTGAAGTTGACATACGCATGCTCCCCCTTGCCGGCCATTCGCTCCGCGATGAACCGCACGCTTCGCTTCGCCGTCTCAAGCGGCATCACCCTCGGCGCGCGCCCGGCGTCGGCCTCCGCCCGCGCCTCGCGGGAGTTGCAGTAGGAACAGTTCATGTTGCAGATCAGGTTGCCGTGCATCAGCAACTCGCCCTTCACCGGGACAGGCTCCTCCCTCGGGGAAGGCGGTGTCGTCGTCGCCTCAAGATGATCCGTCAGAGTTTGGTGACGCTGAAACGCCGCCGCCAGTTCATCCGTAGATTAATTCCCGGACATGGCGGCTATAAGGCGCTCCGCCTCCTTGTCATCGCTCATCGCGAGGAGAAACAGATCGGCGTCGATTTGAGGGAGGGGAAGGAACTGACAGGACGGCGCATGAAAAAGACACATCCCGCGAGCCTTCTCCGAATGTGGAAGGTTAAGGAGATGATAATCCGTCTTATGTAGTCCGCGCCCTTTTCGATTCTCGCGCCACAGGCGAAGCAAATGGTAGGGGCCCGTCACATGCCGAATAAGGTGGCTGACAAAGGATACGCACGAAGCTTTATAATTACCACCCATTACGCATTCACCATTTGCAGCGGACCGCCCACGCAAACCCTTTCTCCCTTTCCCCGAGTCATAACCCAATATGAAAAGAGTCCCCCTTCCCTTTTTCGTCAACAATTAAATCGGATGCTCGCGATATTCGCTGTCATGATATTTGTCCCTATCTGTTCCGTATGGCTGCGCACCTATTTTTACATGGGTGTTATCCGAAAATATATACGGACCGGGATACCACTTCTATCGATTGGAAATGCCGAGATTTCTATTTATTTAATAATTTACTCTCATAACGTAAGAGGCAATCAATATTATAATGATATTTTACATCGAGGAAGTTTTCGTTGTAATTTTGATTTTTGATCTCTACTTATATTCGTGTCATTAATAAATAGATGTCTCAATGATTTAATTTTTTCTAATGTTATTAATGCCTGATCCGTTATACGAGTGTATTCCAAATTCAAATAAATCAAATCCGGAAAATTAAGTAATTGCTTAATTCCCAAGTCGGATATATACGTACGCCATAGGGATAAATATTTTATCTTATTCATATTGGACAAGTATGAGAGGGACGCGTCACTTACATATGTATTACTTAATCGTAATTCAAGAATATTCTTAAGATTGGATAAATTATAAACACCGGCATCACCTATGGAAGTGTTCGAAACGTCTAGTTTCTTCAAATTATCAATTTTACCTATGTAAGCAAGACCGGAATCTGTTATTTTCGTACGACTTAATTCCAATGATATCAGATTAGGACAATTTGCCATGGCTTCCAATCCATAATCGGATACCGAGGTTCTCGATACATTCAAAGACTTTAGGGATTCCAACTCCGTTAAATTCCTAACGCCCTTATCCGTTATGTTTGTAAAAGCTAAACCAATATCGTTTAAAAATGGCATTTTATTCAAAGCGAACAGATCATCGTCATTGACGTTTAATCCTGTCATCGATAACAATTCTAGTTTTGGAATATCGGCGATGTATTTGAGACCATATCCGGTCACTCTCGAACCTTCCAAATAAATAATCTTAAGGTTATCCAAATTTCTCAGATGAATTAACCCCGAGTCACTAACATTCGTATCTTGCAGACATAGATGATCCACGTTTGAACATCCGCTCAAGGATAATAAGCCGGGATCGGATATTTGAGTTTCCCCTAAATCAATATTTCTTAAACTATGAATATTTGCGAGATATTTCACGCCTGGATTTGTAATTCGTGTGTCCCTCAATATAAGATATTCGATATTTTTTAAACATCTTAATTCTTTCAGACCTTTATTGCCTATCTTCGTGGAAGTTATGTCCAGGATTTTAAGATTAGCCAAAGCGCATATCTCTCGAAGTCCAAAATCAGTTATTAATGTGTCATGCAAATTTAATATTTCAATATTTGTATTATCTTTTAAATATTTAAGTCCATCGTTAGTTACTTTTGTTTCCGCTAACGACAATGATTTCAAGGAAGTTTGATTTTTTAAATATGACAATGAAATATCGGTGATACCGGAAAATGAAAGATCAATCTCCTTTAGAATAAGATTATTAATTTCCGGTAGCGATGACAAATCCATCGGTTTTCTTTTTCCCACTTTGAGTTTTAAAACCTTGTTATTGGATACGGATATTTTGCCTCGTGCGGAATGCAATTTTATCCACTCTCCAGGCGCACTTCCACTATCCATATAATATAACATTCCCAATGAGCGACTATCGGGGAAATTCAAACAAACCGACGTGTCTTGTTTCATAACTCAGGCAAACCTTTGATCTAAAATTATGTTCTTCGTCATATTTAGCGGATGATACGACAAATTTCACATCATTGACAAGCGTTATGCAATTATTCCATGATGAATAACCATTGCTCGGATGGAAATGGTGAATGAGATTTCATCGACTGCGATCGGATGTGCGCCTCTGAAATTACGTTATCTACGTCATGTGCAATGGTGTGTCTTCATAATCTCTGTCACGCTTATCATACCAAGCCTCATCGCTTTTCGCCCTCAACCTCACGAAATGGAGGCTCTTATTTCCCTCTATTGAAATGGAAGTTCAAGCAAGCTTAGGACGAGGCAAGCCTCCTGTCACGGTGTTTAAATAACTTCCATTTCAGAGTGTGTTGCATAAATATAATCAGAATCAATGCGCATACAATATATTGGATATATAATGGCTTGAATATGCATATGTTGTATCAGTGTGCGGTTCAAATACATTTGTGCAACACACTCTTCAACTGAAATTATTTTTACAACTGCATGTAAGTGGAAATATGTTTGTCCACAAAATTTGAGATACAAAGCGTTAGCGAGTATGCTCGCAGGCGGTCCCTCCACCCGCTCAGATGTGTTCATGTTTTCGTCATGCGCGGTTTCAACCTCCGGGAACATGTTCCTCTATTTGCATTGCCAAAATAAATAGCTGGGAACTATCAAAATCTATTGGCTTAGCGAATCGTCACCGGCCAACAACAATCATCTAATCTTCCTAACCACTCATGAGGTGGTTTATTGTCAAATATATTTCCTTTCTCATTCCAATTAACACATACGCTCTGACCACCCCTTTGCCTTGGCTTTTTTAATAAAGATAGACAGGTATGGAATACATCACTTGGCGTGTCAGGACAAAAGATATCCCTCCATTTTTTAACCGCATTTTCGCCACATTTAGCATGCGGAGACATTTCAGGTATAGGTGTAAGTTCCCCCCCTCTCCCCGCCTCCTTTGCTGCGCATAGAAACGTTAATACTAAGCCTACCGTACCAAACACATCCCCCAAATGAATCCACCAAGGTTCAGAATCTTTACGCGATCCAGGACCTTTAGGCAATTCAGGATATTTAGGTAATTTAGGATATTTAGGCCATTCGGGATACTCAGGTAATCGAGGATCAGTGTACCCTTTTGGCGGAGCCGCAACCATCCCGCCAAAGTCAAGACCGGGAAAACCAATCGGCTTTAAGCCGATCGGAATAGTAACCAAGCCCGCCGGATCAATCCAGCTCACCGGTCCATTTCCAACATACCTATACAAATTCCAATCCCCGCCGCCAAACCCGACCGGATCCCGGCTCATCCACCTCCCCTGATCAACCCGCAAAACCCTGCGCCTAACGTCCAGCCTCTCCGCTTCGTCCCGCCAGTAGCCGACCTCTCCTCCGAACCTCAGCGAATTCACCGTGGCGCCGGAAACCGCCACCTCCTCCCCGAACGCCTTGTACAGATAGTCATCGGTAACATTACCATTTAACGACGCGAGAATGCGCGTATTGGATTGCTGGTCGAAGCCGTAGAAGCTTGACGTGGCTCCCCTTCGCTCCGAGGTCAGCCCGCCCCACACGCCCGGGAAGTCCGTGTAATGAGCTTGTGTAATCAGGTTTGCGT
>JAJZOL010000086.1 GCA_021811565.1 bacterium
AAACTCATGCCGTGCGGATACTTAATTACCTCCAGGATCATCTTGAAAAAGGATTGATGGAGGGGGATTGACTCTCTTATCCAACCTGCCAAGGCGAAGACCAGAGGTTATCGCAATCTCTGATATCTTAAAACAATCATTTACCTGATCGCGAGAAAACTCGATTTTGGCTGCCCATGTAATAGAACGAGGTACAGCAAATAATATTATCTATGCGGTGTAGCGAGGAACCGATTTTTTTATATGTAACTGATCCAACAACACTAAATATGCGCAATAATTAAGATTGCCGAATATAAAATCATCTGATGACATCGCTCATCGTTGGAAATAGGATAGGCTTATCCGGAAAACCCACGTAGGCGAAACTGACAATTCGACGGATAAACCCTTGGATGCAGGAAAAACAGGATTACCCAATGTTACATTCATTGTCGTTTGAGCGCATCAATGTTCCGCAAATTCACAACACTATGCTTGTAAGAACGTAAATCGTGGGATTATCTCCGTAACTTTTGAATGGCGCCCATGCTATTCCGCAACGGTGTGTTCTCCTGTCAAGATAACCCTTGGATGCAACTCAATTCACCCCTAATATCGGGCTAGCAGAGAGACGGGTCTTCTGAGGGGTATCATTTATACAAGTGCAGAAATGTGGGTGCCAATGCATTCATAAATTCGGACTGAATACCGAGGCGAACACGTAATTTTTGAAACTCAGATATCGAGGGGATATTTCCGACCATGCGAACGGTGATTCACCGGCAGACGGATATTGGATCCAATAGAATGGGGGTAACCGTGCCGTTGTGTTAAGGACTCGAAAGTTCGCCGTATGCGAATGCAAATTAGACTGTTATTCCCGCCAGGGGAGGAGATAAGAATGTCTTACATCCGAAACAAAGCGAAAATCTCTCTATCAATATTCTTGCTGTTTCTATCACCCCTATTTTTAGGCGGATGCGGCGGTTCCGGCACGAACGGCGTCAATTCGGTTCCCACCGGCACATTAAGCGGCGTTGTAACCGATGCCAGCACAAAAGCCCCCGTGGCGGGTGTGACCGTGTCTGTCTACGGAGACAATATAGGAACCACGACACTAAGCAACGGGCAGTACACTATTCCCTATGTTCCCGCTGGTTCCCAGATCATCACCTTCCGAAAATCCGGATATCAGACGAAATCCATTACCGTAAGCGTATCTTCTTCACAAAATGCAACCCTATCCACATCGATATCCGCCTTCGTTTCAACCGCCTCATGGACGGACTTGAGTGCCAACTCACCAGTGAAGGCGTCTTTCAGCGGTGTGTCAGATTTGAACGGGATACTTTTCTTCAGTTCGAACATCTCCACCGCATCAACCCTTTATGAATCTTTGGATGACGGCGCCACAATCTCCCCGGTCACCGGTGTCACAACCCCGGGAATTAACTCCATGGTAACGACCGGTGCGTTGTCCGCATGGGGCATATGCGGAGATGGAACCACTGTTTCCACTCAAAACGGAGGGGGGGCATGGACTCAAGGAGTGGTTGGAGCCGTTGCGGGGGGCGGTTTGCAATCCATCTCTTTTCCCAACCAGATGACTGGATTTGTGGCAGGCTTGAACGGCGGTTGTGCAGCAACTACGGATGGGGGAGTGACTTGGACCGCCATTTCTACCGGAGTCAGTATGGATTTTTACGCAGTTGCGTTTCCATCCGTGACGAACGGCTTCCTCGCCGGAAACGGGAAAGTGATATTGCAAACCGCCGATGGCGGCAAAACATGGACCAGCACAACGGTTAACATCCCATCGGCGATACATGCGATATCCGCCCCCAACGCCACCCATGCATGGGCGGTTGGCAATGGGGGGGTGATACTCTTCTATAATGGCGTCCAATGGATCAATCAAAATTCAAATACCACCAACGATCTTTACGCCGTTTCTTTCTGCGATGATAATAACGGCTGGGCTGTCGGCGATGACGGAATGATCCTGCACACTACCGATGGGGGAGTCACATGGCTTCGGGAAGCCCCCAATATGACCGTATTCCCCTTGCGTGGTGTTTTGGCGGTATCTCCAACGGAAGCATGGGCAGTGGGGTTGTACGGAGCGATTTTACACTATACCGCACCCTAAGAAAGCTTTATAAAGGAGGATATATTTATTGAACACCGCGTTGGAGGATCTGTTAAAAAAAGGCGTTGTCGTAACTGACGGGGCTTGGGGCACACAGCTACAAGCCAAGGGGTTGCCTATTGGAGCTTGCCCCGACATGTGGAATATTACATCTCCCGATATCGTTGCGGAAGTAGCGAAATCCTACATTTCCGCTGGAAGCCAGGTCATCTTAACCAACACTTTCGGCGCAAGCAGAACATCCCTGGCGAGACATGGCATGGAAGACAAAACTGTGGAAATCAATCGTACAGGTGCACTCATTTCCAAAGAAGCCGCCAAGGGGGCAGCGAAAGTGTTCGGGTCCATGGGTCCGTGCGGAAAGATGCTCGCAATGGATGAGATCACCGAAGAGGAGACGCTGAATGTGTTTCTTGAGCAATCCGAAGCTCTCGCCGAGGGGGGAGCGGACGGAATTGTGGTTGAGACAATGAGCGACCTTCAAGAGGCGATCCTTGCTGTGAAAGCAGCCAAAAAAACGGGATTGCCGGTTGTGGCAAGCATGGCGTTCGACAGCGGAAAGGCTGCGGATCGAACGATGATGGGAATTACGCCGGAGCAGGCGGTAAAAGGACTCACGGATGCAGGCGCCGACGTAATCGGCGCCAACTGTGGCAGAGGCCCTGAGGGTTTATTAACGATTTGCGAGCGTTATAAAACCGCAACGTCCTCTCCCATATGGATCAAGCCAAATGCGGGATTGCCGGAAATGGCGCCGGGGGGCACGACATGCATATATCACACCACTCCCGAGGAGTTTGCCGATCAAGCGTACAAAATTGTGCAGGCAGGAACCTCATTCATCGGAGGATGCTGCGGAACGGGCCCTGCATTTATTCGAGCCTTGCGAGCCAGGATAGAAAGAGGATAGGAATTCGAACAATCTTTTCACTTGGAAGACCTACTAAAGGAGACATCATTGAACGCACGTGAACGTTTTGATGCGGTGATGCATTATCAACCGAGGGATAGATCCCCGATTATGGATTTCGGTTTCTGGGATGAGACAATTCCCATTTGGAAGCAATACGGCTTTCCGGAGGGAATGTCTCCGGACGATTTCTTCGGTATGGACAGGCAATGGGATACATTTCCCATTAATACATTCCTAAGTCCCGGCTTTGAGTGGACTGTACTTGAAGACAAGGGAGAAACTCTGATTGTGCGGGACGGGGACGGAGTGACGAAGGAGCAGGGGAAGTTTTTAGGTTCGATACCCAAGCACATCAGTCACACCTTAAAGGATCGATCAACCTGGGAAAAGGAAGTAAAGTGGCGTTTGAACCCGAGCCCGGAGAATCGTTATCCATCCGATTGGAAGCGGATTGCGGAAAAACTCAAGGATCCTAAACGGGATTATCCCGTGGCAATTCCCGCCGGATCGTTGTACGGCAAGATTCGGGATATGATGGGGGTGGAAAATCTATCCGTACTCGTGTATGACGACCCCGCTCTTTTCGAGGAGATGGTCGAAACGGTGGCGGATTGCATCATCGGGGCAATCACCCCTGCACTGCAATCAGGCGTCAAATTCGAATATGCGAGTATGTGGGAGGATATGTGTTATCGCGCCGGTCCACTCCTCTCCCCAAAGATATTTAAAAAAGTGCTGGTACCTCAGTACAAGAGAATCACATCCCTCTTAAGACAATATGGCGTGGATGTTGTGATGCTGGATTGCGACGGTGACATATCATTGTTAATGCCGATGTGGCTGGAAGGCGGTGTAAACTGCATGTTTCCCATCGAGGTCGGTGTTTGGCAAGCGGATCCCGTCGCCATGCGTGCCAAATACGGTAAGGATCTGTTGATGGTGGGCGGGGTTGGCAAACGGTTACTTGCAAGTTCAAAGGAGGGAATTAAAGCCGAGGTAATTCGCTTGGCGCCCTTGGTTGAGGAGGGCGGTTACATCCCACTTCCAGACCATCGCGTACCTCCGGACGTATCACTTGATAACTATATCTATTATCTGCAACAGGCGAGGAAATTATGGGGGAATAATCTCGACAATCTTCGGCCCATGCATGAACCAAACAAAGCGGCTCCCAAGTACGGCAAGGAATACTCAATGGCGATAGACTAACGCAAATGGAAAACCGATAACACCTCATATGCAATTCCTTTGCGGAAGGAGAGGATATGGTATTTGAATGGAATAAAGGACTATCCGTAGGTCTTGAAACGGTGGATTCGCAGCATAAGGAGCTTATGATGCGCGCGGACGAACTATTAAAAGCCATGAACGAGAAAAGTGGAGTTCAGGAGGTGAGGTCCATTCTCATCTATTTGGAGGTTTACGTTAAAGATCATTTCGAGGCTGAGGAAAAACTGATGGAGGGGACCGAATACCCGTTTTTAGAGGAACACCGTCAAATTCATCAAAATTTCACACGTGAACTATCAAATATAAAAAAGGAGTTCCTCAAAAACCCTAATTCAACAATAATACAGTTGCAGGTTCAACATAGCGTGTGCGAATGGATTAACAACCACATTATGAAAGAGGATAAGCTTTACGCCGATTATATACATACGAAAAAGTAAACGAAGAAGAGCGGAAAATCGCCTCCTATGGATCGCTTAATTCCATCGGAGGCGATTTTTCATGGAGGGGTTAAATGTGATTGTTTTCCTTTCGAATGGGGTCCACAATCACGCCATCGAAGATCGCAGCGTTGGTTTTCACCTTGCAATTCTTCCCCACGACGCAACGTTCAATCCATGTGTCACGCATGATATTGGCACCCTCCCAAAGGATGGATTGCTTTACGACGGCTCCGGTCTCAACAACACAGTTATCCCCAAGCACGCTGTTTTCCATCACCTTCGCGCCTGCCTCAATTCTGCAGTTGTTTCCAATCACCACGGGGTATTCGATCTCCGCGGATGGATCAATTTCCACATCCTCCCCGATCCAAACGTATTTTCTCTTTTCATGGGTGGGAAAATTAATGTAAACTCTGCCCGCCATTGCGTCAAGATGGGTGTCACGATAAACCTGAAGATTGCCTACATCCTTCCAATAACTCGCCGTGAGGTGACCATACAGGGGACGACCTTGCGCCAGCATCTGCGGGAAAAAATTCTTTCCAAAAAGATAAAAGGTATTCCGCGGAATCAGTTCGAACAGCTCGGGCTCAAAAACGTAAACACCGGTGTTCGCTGTGTTGGAGAAGATAACCTCTCCTTTCGGTTTTTCAAGAAAGCGAGTAATTCTTCCCTCTTCATTCATGAGAACGATACCATACTCCGAAGGATCATCAACCAAGGATAAGGCGATAGTGGATAAAGCCTTTTTGTCACGATGCGTTTTCATGAGCCGTCCCAAGTCAATATCCGCCAAATCGTCTCCGCCAACGACAATAAAGGTTTCATCCTTGAAGAAATCCTCCACGCGTTTCACACTTCCTGCATCGCCCCAAAGCTGATCCTCCTCGGAATAGTGGATTTCCACGCCGAACCGCTTGCCGTCCCCAAAATACTCCTTGATCTGATCACCGAGATAGTAGAGATTTACCATGATTTCAGTGAAACCATACTTTCTCAGCAACTCGACGATATGCTCCATAACGGGACGATTGATAATCGGCACAAGCGGTTTGGGTAGGTTACGGGTCAGCGGATCCAATCGTGATCCAACCCCCGCAGCTAGTATCATGGCTTTCATCTTTTCAAACTCCTTCCTGGGCGTCGCACGCGCAGCCACTACACCCATGAGGCATCGTGGATTATGTGCATACTAATATCAGATAATTGTAAAATTCGAATATCAGATGTTTGATTTAGCGGCAAAAGCGGTTTTACCGCCGCCAGTTCGGAATTAACCAATCATCGAAATTCATCGCACGTTGGTATAACCACAAGGATGCGACAGTATTTGGCTCATCCATATACATTATGGTTCAAACGACCTAATCGCTTCAGATACGTACTCCAGTTGCTCATCCTCCATTTCTGGATAGACTGGAATGGAGAGAACCTCTTGGGTGGCAAGCTCCGCATGCGGAAAATCCCCTTGCTTGTAACCGAGATACTGATAGGCTTTCTGAAGATGCAACGCAAGCGGATAGTATATGCCGGTCTCCACTTCCTTTTCCTTCAGCCATTTTTGCAAAGCGTCCCGATTGTTATGGCGGATAGTGAATTGATGATAGATATGCCCCGCCAAGGGATTACAATAAGGGTGTGTTATGTTATGATTCGGAAGAAGTTTTCTGTATCGACAAGCATGACGAACCCTGAGGTTATTCCATTCCGAAAGATATTTCAGTTTTATCCTCAACACAGCAGCTTGAATGGCATCGAGACGACTACTGTACCCCATGCGATCATAAAAATACCCGCCACCGCTTCCGTGAAATCGCAAGAGGCGTAACTTATCTCTCAGTTGTACGTCATTGGTTAGCACCATTCCTCCATCCCCGTATGCCCCAAGATTCTTCGTTGGAAAGAAGGATAACGTAACAATACCCGGATAAGCCCCAAGGGGTTTGCCGTTGTATGTCGCTCCAATCGCCTGGGCGGAATCCCAGATCAGGTGCAGACGGTAGCGTTCAGCCAACTCCGCGAACCCAAGACGGTCCGCCATCTGGCCGAAAAGGTCCACGGGAATAATCGCACGGGTGCGAGGAGTGATGTGCTGTTCGACCTGCATAGGATCAAGATTGAACGTTTTCGGGTCGATATCGGCGAATACAGGACGCGCCCCGATAAGAGCGATGGCTTCAGCGGTTGCTACAAAAGTAAACGGAGTGGTGATGACTTCATCACCTGGTTGAATGTCATAGGCAAGCAAAGAGAGAATCAATGCGTCCGTACCGGAATTGACACCAACTCCATAATCCGCACCGCAATATTGCGATATCTCTTCCTCAAGAGATTGTACGACTGGACCCAAAATGAATCTGCCACTGTGAAGCGTTTCGATAATTGCGTTGTTGATTTCCGGAGCAATCTCCTCATATTGCTTCACGAGGTTTGCCAATCCAACTTTCAATAATATTAGCCTCCGTTCTCTTTTTGGTTGTCTGTTTTTTAAATACTATAAAAGGTGAAACTCGGAATTTAATCTCAGCGCGGAATTAAAGACAAAGACAGGCAAGCGTTATGAAATTACAAGACACTTCGCCAAAGGTAAAAATGAGTGCTATTAACCTCTTTTGCGAATGTTGCAATTAGTTCATGATATCGTTGTTCGAAAATGCAGAAATAGTATACTCTCCAAAATAATATTTGAGATATGGTAGGACGGCATATTCCTTAGGCGATGTTGGATTTGATGCGTTCTCCGTATTCCTCGTCTGACAGAATCATATTGATGGAAGCCGCAAAATAGCTTTCCCAGCCGCCGATATCCCATCTTTTCTCGCTATTCGATAATGGAATCGCCCATGTTTTCCCTCCGGATCGCATCCAATTCCGAACCGCATCGGTGAGGTTGATCTCTCCTCGTGAATCTTTTTGAACTCCATGCAGAAACGAAAAGATATCCGGGGGTAGAAGCCAGCGCGCCGCCACCGCATAACGGCTGGGGGCGAGATCCAGAGACGGTTTTTCAATAATGTCTCTTAGCGGAAAGGGGTCCACGCCATTTATGTACGCAGGGTTTGACGGAGCCAAAATGCCATAGCGATTAACCTTGTCTTCATCCACGGTTTCACATAGGGTGATTGCTGTTTGAGGATATAACTCATGACATTGCAACATTCGATTTAACGGGGGACATGACGATTTCGAGGAGATAATACAATCACCGAACGCCACGACGAACGAATCGCCCCCAACCCATTTCTCCCCCTTCAAGATTGCGTCGCCCAATCCCCGCATCTCCTCTTGCCATGCATATTCGATATGCATGCCCAAGGATTCTCCATCCTTGAAATATTCCCGAATCATATTTTTCACGGGGGATAAGATAACCAAAACCTCCCTGATCCCGGACGCGAATAGTTCCGCCATAACATAGTCCAGAACCGTTTTTCTGCCGACGGGCAGCATCTCCTTGGGTATGGCATATGTTAACGGACGCAAACGGGAGCCATATCCCGCCGCTGGAACAATGGCTCGGGGAGGAGTAGCTAACATGAGGGAAACCTCTCCTGTAGTGTAAATCAAGAAAATCTTAGCAGAAATCGGCCATAAGTGTCAAACAAAGAGGTTACCATAGGAAGAAAGTCGAATGATTCAACATCATCGCTATCCTTAATACCCAGACTGTTAAAATGACAAACAAGAGCATGAGGGGAATAAGCGGATTCAGCCGATGCCATTGTATCAACTTCATTGAACGAGGAAGGAACAGCGTGAAGGCACCAGCCAGACAAATTAAAAAAAGAGGAAGCCCCAAAGGGTGATAACGCAAGGAGAGAAGGAGGTTTCCTTTCCAAATCTCCTCCAAACTGCGGGTCATTCCGCACCCGGGGCATGGCAATCCCGTTGTGCGGCGAAACAGACATTCCGGACCATGGATTTGAAGATGCGATAGGATCAAGCTTCCAACCAACACCATGGCGGAAGCGACGCCGGGAAGAACTGTTTGCCATTTGGGATGCATCTCTATATATCGTCATTCGATTGCGACATCAATCGCCTCATGAAATCTGGTGGGAATCGACTTGGTCTTCCATCGGAATTCACCAGCATATGCGTGGTTTCCCCTTCAGCCAAAAGAGAGGTGTCTCGAAGCACTCGATATTTAAAAGTGACGGTTCGTGATGTTATGCGCTCAATCCAAGTTTCGATGCGAATGTCTTCGTCGTAATGCGCCGCAGCCTTGTATCTGCACTCCGCCTTGGCAACAGGAAGGAACAAATGCTGTTGCTCCAACTCGGAGTAGGGGGCGTTCTGATTACGGCAATATTCCGCCCTCCCGGCCTCGAACCATTCAAAATATCGGCCGTAGTAAGCCACCCTCATCTGATCCGTTTCGGCGTATCGCACCCTTATATGGAGAGGAACAATCACTGACGGATAAAGCGGCTCATCGCAAGATTCGGACATAGTTTCATACTCTTTCAATATTTGCGATGGTTTTCAATGAGGAGAACTCATCGCCGTGTTATGGGATATCTGCGGGCGACGCGTCTTCCGGCGGCTATTGTTCACCATCCTCGAAATAATAATACCCTTCAAATAAGAACAAAATCATGGAATACCACGCCCGCATCCATGCATGAAAAAGCCCCGAAGAGCGTTCGTAGCGTCTTCGGGGCGGATGACCTAAAAAGCGAATTTATGCCGCTTGATCAGCGGATTCAGAGGGCATGTTCTGTCTGATAATGATGTTATCCGGTTCCAAGGCGAGCGCCTCCTTGAACGCCGCTTTTGAAGCCTCCATATCGCCCATCTCCTTGTAAGTGACCCCAAGGTTTATCCATGCGTCAACAAAGCCAGGGTTGATCTCAACCGCGCGAAGGAACTCCTGTATGGCGGAGGAATGGGTGCCTTGAGCATTGTAAGCCATACCCAAATGATTGTGGATGTCGGCGTAATGCGGGTTTAGTTCCAACGCCTTGGTGTATTCCTCGATAGCCTCCTTGAGCATTCCTCTCCGATACAAATCGTCTCCTAGCCTGAAATGGAACTGAATATCATCCACATTGGTGAAGGATACTTTATCCAGAAGCTGAAGACATGCCGCATAATCCCCTTCGCGATGTTTCTTAAGCGCCTGACGAAGAGTGACGGTGTCATATCCTGGTTCGAAGGATAAGGCTTGCATAATCGCCTTCAAGGCGTCCTCACGCTCCTCCAACGTATATAGCGTCAAGCCCGTATAGAGGAGAGCCTTGGCGTAACGAGGGTTGATCTCCAGTGCATGGTTCAATGCATGCAACGCTTCGGTGTGTCTTTGCATGTATCTCAGGCATAATGCCAGATCGAAGTGAAGATCCGCATAATGTGGATGTATTTCCAACGCATTCCGGAAATAGATTTCAGCCTTCTCCCATGCGCCTCGTTTCAAAGCGTTCTGACCGAGATTTGCGTTAGCCTCTGCGGTGTAGAACATCGCCAGACGGTGAGTTAGAGGGTCTTGCTTTTCATCATGCGTTGCATTTTCAAAAAGATGGATTGCCTCTTCATAAAGTCCCTGATCGAACAGCCTTATCGCACGATCATACTCTTCATTTCGGCCGAATCCCAGCATTTTGCCTAACATGGACATAAAACCACCTCGTAAATGTATTTGTCCGGTGTGCGATGATGATTACTTGTCGATTTCCGTAGGTATCGCCCTGCCGATGCAGTGATAATTGAACCCCATTCGACGCATTCTCACCGGGTCGTATATGTTTCTTCCATCAAAGAGAATGTTCCCGCTCATGGCGTTTTTCAATCTCTCCAAATTGAGAAGCTTAAACTCATTCCATTCCGTAACCACCACCACGGCATCCGCGTCTTCAGCGGCGTCGTAAGGATTTTCCGCGTAATAGATTTGCGGGAATATCTCCTTCGCCTTTTCCATGGCGATTGGATCATATGTTTTGATCCGTACGCCCGAAGCCAGGAGCTTGGAAATGATTTCCAATGACCGCGCCTCTCTCAAGTCATCCGTATTGGGTTTGAACGCCAACCCAAGAATCGCAACGGTATGATCTTTCCCGTCACCCAATGCGCCTTCCAAACGACTTACAAAATTTTCCACTTGCTGAGCGTTTATTTCCTCCACCATTTTTAAAAGGGTGAAATCATAACCCAGTCGGTGAGAGGTGTGTATGAGAGCTTTGGTGTCCTTCGGAAAACAGGAGCCTCCATAACCGAGCCCGGCCTGCAGGAAAGCAGCACCAATCCGTTGGTCATAACCCATTCCTTTCATCACCTGCACCACATCCGCTCCCGCCTTTTCACAAATGTTCGCGATGGCGTTGATGAATGAAATTTTCGTTGCAAGGAATGCATTGGATGCGTATTTAATGATCTCCGCGGAGGCGACATCGGTAATAAGCATGGGTCGCTCCAGCGGCGCATATAGTTCCAATATCTTCATGGCGACCATCTGACTTGGCGCACCGATTATAATGCGATCCGGGTTGAGAGTATCCTGAATAGCGGAGCCCTCTCTTAAAAATTCCGGGTTGGAAACAACATCAAACTCCACATGGTTCCTACGGTTTATCTCAATGATCTCCCGTACCATTTCGCCTGTTCCAACCGGCACCGTGCTTTTATTGACTATCACCTTGTATCGGTTCAGCGCCCGCGCAATGGTGTGCGCGGCATCCTTCACCTGGCTCATATCCGGCTCGCCGTTTTCG
>JAJZOL010000017.1 GCA_021811565.1 bacterium
ATCAGGTTTTAAGAATACCCATCCCATAATAATGAGGAAAAGTGATATCACCGCTCTAAATATCACGTAATATCTCCACTCCGTCCTGAGTGGTCGCTCCATGATCTGCTGGGGAATGATATATTTTAATCGGTATCTTGATTTAGCCATTGGAGTCGTTATTGTATCCTTTTATATCTTATGGCATTCCTATTCCATTTACCATGCTTGAATCCCAAATATGTTATCACGTAATAAAATGGAAGTATGAAGATGACTAGTAAGTTGCTGTTTTTTGTGGAGTGAATATAATTTAGTTGTCCTAATATATTAATTACCATGGTTAATAACCATACATATAAGGCACTGTCAGCCATCTTCTGTATTATTTTTTCATCAAATCTAGGTAACAAATAATTGAATGTCAATTTCACAGTGACAATTACATACAAGAATACGAACAATATCCCGTTTATAATGGAAAGGTTCATGTTCACAGTCCCATGCAAAATCGAAATAATCGAAAAATAAACCCTCATCTCACTTGAAGCGCAGTTGAATCCGCATATGCTAGGGATCCCAACCTTTCACTCTCGCATCGCATGCTTCCGCTTATCAGAATATCATATTGGTCTGTTTAGTGTCAATGGTTTGATAGGAATAAGATACGCATAGGAACGAATATGTTCAGGTTCGCCTGTTTGGCTTTTTATCTCCATGGGTCTTCATCCTCGGCCTTATTGCGTGCATTCCATGTGCTTCGCGCGTGACTCACGCAAAAAAAGGCTTGTATTGATAAGAGGAATATGGAAGAAAACCCATGAATAGGTGATAAAATATATTTCGTTTGATGCGAATGCCAATCTCGCGGGGGGCGGTACTCCCGCATTTCATCGCCGAAAGGATTTGCGTAACAGGAGCATGGAAGGGATACAATCTGAAATCGCTCAATTCGAGCGAGTTTGGGGGCTGGCGCTTCCTGAATCATTCATTAATCTCTATCATCAGGAGGAGACTCCGGAGATAGATGATTGTCATTTTGAAACGCTTGAGGATGTCAATGCAGGTTCGCTGAGATGGAAGGGTATGCTGCCCCATTACATTCCATTCGCTGATGACGCCGATGGGAATGTATTCGGTTTTTACAGAAGTGAGTCGTCCGATAAGACCTATATCCTTCAGTACCAGGAAGATGGCGGAGGGTACATACCGATATCCTCGGGCGGTCGGCTCTTTCTGGAACGACAAAAATTGATGGAGATATACAACACACAGGACGAGGACAACATCGAGTCCGCGCCTCACAATGAAAGAGAACTGCATGAACAGTTATTGACTGTGGATCCGCTCAGCCCCGATGTATTGCTCTATATTGGAGCGTCTCATCTCGCTGACAGGAAATACGACACCGCTCGAAAACTGTTTCAACGCGCCGTCGAATCCACCCCATGGTTCGCAGATCCGCATGGCTTGATGGCGTTAATGAACCAAATTCGCGGGAATGAGTCCATAGCGGTGGAATCATGGATCAATGCCGTCGAACGCCCGATTTTTCTGTCCTCCAGCCTTGTCAATTACTACCACGCGGGATTGAAGATACCGGAGATGGAGATGATCGAATGGGCCTCCGAACGATTGCTCACCCAAACGGTTGTTGAGATTGGTCCCATTGTCAAGTCCGTCGCGAGTTGCCTCTTCAACACAAAGGCGCGCATCGAACTCGCCGCAGAACTGCGAAAATTGAACCATATCGCCGGTGAAGAGAGGGAGTTACTGAACGCCTTGGCCGTGGCGGTGGACGACTCTGAGATCAATACGGCTTACGACACATTGATTGAGTTCTACGAAAGAGTCGGCAACCGTACGATGCATCAGCGTTGCATTGAGGATAAGAACCTTTAACGCGGATGTTTTGGATCATCAGATGGTTCGTTTGCGGTAAACCAATCCCGCCGACAGCAGGGTCGCCATCAGGCATGTGAGGTACAAGCCAAACCGATAGCTCGTTGGCACATACGCCATCCTCACAACATGCTTGCCTGGTGGCACCACGACGGCGCGAAGAATGGCGTCCGCAGTGAGGATGGGAACAGGCTTACCGTCCAGCCACGCCCTCCATCCCGGGAACGCTATCTCGGAGAGCATCAGCAAATCCTTCCCCTGCGTGCTAACCTCCACCGTCATATGCTGAGGGGAGAATTGCAACACGTCGGCGGTGGCGGATTTTACATCAGGGTCCAAGCCGGATAACGGTTTCTCCAGCATGGCGGTGCCCTTCAAATCGAAAGTCGGTTCGCCAATGTGGTTTGCAACATCCTGAATGGTATTCGCCTGGATGGCATTTCCCGCGATCCAAGCCTGTCCGAAAGCATCCCTGTTTTTCCATACGGTCAACTCCGCATCCAGTACATCCTTGAATTGAGGGGATGGGAGTGTTACCTCCGGCACAGTGGTGACGTATTTCACGTTCATGAGATTGAAGAACGGGCTTGTCACACCTGGGACGTGCAGAGTGTTTGGGTCGAAGTAATTGAATCCCGGCTGCATTTGATCGCTTATCGCCAGCAGAAGAGAATGATACCGTTTCGTGTGAAGCGAATCAGCTCCCTGCACCTCCCGCAAATTACAGACGGCGTTGTAATTCGGCACGATCATGCTGTGAATGCCTTTGTCTTTTCCATCCCCGGGGTTTTCGAGGGAGACGATTCTATTAGGATAGGCTCGGCTGAGATAATTGGTCACCTGGGTGGGGAAACCGAGCATTTTCGGGTTGGTGGCGGGATTGAAACCGATACCCCAAGCGAAAAGGTCAGCCACGCAGATAAAGGAAACCAAGTAAGGCGCGGCGGTTGATAGGAGATTGGAGTCGCTGGTTGGCTTGAGATTTTGCTTGTCGCGCTTCCGACTTTTTTCAGTCTCCTTCGGTTGTTGGGATACGCCCCAGTGCATCCAGAGCGCGAGCGATATAAAGAGGAAGACCAGTGTAAACCGTTTGAGGTTGTTCAACTCATAGCCAATCCAATGACTCGAAAAGAGTTTGGGGTGTAGGAAGCCCAGCCCAGGGAATGCCGCAAGACCTGCAAGCAGGGTGACAATACACGCTGCCACGCTGATCCTCGCCAGTAATTTGTCCGGTTTTCGTAACGCCTCCATTCCCCATCCCGCCATCGCCGCCATTCCGAAGCTGAAGAGACAGAGAGCTCTTGCGGTTGCATTGAATTGCTGATAACCCGGCAGGGCGTAAAAGAAGAGCGCGCAGAGCGGAGTACCAAGCCCGAGAAGCAGACCTATCAGCGCTATGGTTGAGAATGGGGAGAGATTCGTCCAGGAATCGATGGCTTTTTTTCGATTGGTGGCATAGTATACGAAAGCGATGATGGCGAGGATGAACGCTGGGATTCCAAGATAGAAGCAGTATTCTATGAAATCGAATTTACCAATGTAGGGATGCCCCGAAGAGATTACCCCCTGCGAATTGACGCTGATGTAATCCTTGGGGTTGCCGAGCACGTCCGGCTGAAAAAGAGTCAGAAGGTTTTCAGGCGGCAGCCTGAGGCTGATGGATTCGGAGTATTTTTGATGCGATTCCCTGAAGTTCATTTTGCTCATTTCGAAAATGGGTATCGTCGTGCAAGCGGATAAGAGCAGACCGAAGGTGAACGCCCCTATCAGCCATGGGGCAAGCGTTCTCCACGATTTCCAAGTTCTCAGAATGGCGTATACGGCGAAAGCCAGCATGCAGTAAAAGCCGAATTGCAAGTGGCCTGCGAGCATAATCAGAGTTATCCCCGAGCCGGCACCCAGAACCGCCCATCTTCCATCGCGTCGTTGAAGAGCGATTTCCCAGCACCATAGGAGTGCGGGGAGCCAGCATAATGTTGCGGTTGGAGTTTGGAACTCCGTCCATACGATCTGCAATCCGCAAAACATCCAGATAAGCGCGGCAGTGACGGAGGATAGTGGGTGCAGCCCCAAGGTCCTCAATAAACCGTAAAGGAAAAGACCGGTCAGGAAAGTTTGCAGCAGAGTGACTAGGTTGATTCCCAGCGGCAAGGGGAGGAGGTAGAGAAGAATGTTCAACGGGTATAGAACCGCGCTTTGATCGTTCGCGAGGAGTATGTTCCCTCCCAACTCATCGGGATTCCAGAGCGGAATCCGCCCCCGTCGCAGCTGTACACGTGCGTAATACCGCCAAGAGTAATACTCGAATATGGGCCCGTGCATCTGATTTTGAGCGAAATGGAATTCCGGAAAGCGCTCGGCAGCCCCCATTCCCCAAGGACGCATAAGCAGAACAATATCCCCTGGAAGGAGCGTCTTAGCCTGAAAAACCGCCGGGTAATAATAGAGCAAAGTGGCTATTAACAGGGTGAGCGCACAAAAAATATCCGTGCGCTTTCGGTTATTCATGGATGATATACCTCAATCTCCAATATCACGGTAGGGGACCACAGTAATCATGTGAATTCAATAATCGTTTCACATAGAGAAACGGACTACTCCATGGGAGTGGATTCGCTTCCGTGAGTCGCGTCTCGCTTTTTGCCCCGGCCTCTTCCACCTCGGCGTCTGCGACGTTTGTGTTTAACGGCAGGGTCGGGAGTTTCCTCCTCCGGGTCTTCGCTTAGCGTCAATTCGTCCGGATAGGGATCGTCCTCCATCTCCTCCGGATAGTTATCCGGAACTATTTCACCCATCTCTTCCTTAAGATCCTCTTCGAGCCATTTCCTCTCCTTTTCGGTGAGACTCAGCACATTTAGAATGTCGGATTCTCCGGGTATCGTCGTCGTGGATTCCGAAGCGATTATCGGATTTGTCTTTATGGTGGAAAGGAAAGGCGTCTTGGGTTCCTCGGAAACGGCGGGAGGCGCTATTTCGGGAATGTCAGTGTTAGCGAAACCCAGCTTTTTAATCTCCTGTGTCGTGCCGTGATAAAATATGTATGTCGTCTTGCCCTTCAGGAAAGTGGTGTATTCGTTCACGTCTTTGGCAACCATATGATCCTTAACCAGATCATACACGGATGAATTCACGGGGAAACGCAAACTACGCTTTCCGTCGTGCTGTGTGTGAATCGATATCCAGCCATTGCCGGCGGTAAGGATGTCATCTTGGTCGGAGTAGATGTGAACTCCCGCGAAACGGCACAAGCCGTGCAGCAATTCCCGTGTTAAGACAGTTTCCCCGCAGAAAACGGAATTCCAGTCATCCATTTTCCTCACCACCAGAGAGGGTAATCCGGATTGCTGGTACTCCGCAAGGACCACGACGCCTCTCTCCTCCACCGCATAGAATGAGGGGTTAATTCGTTCTTTTTCGCCGAACATTTTCCCCGCAAGGTTTTGGGTGATGGGATGGTTTGCGTTAATGATTTTCGATCCGCTTTCCGATCCCCATGACTGGTGTCGCAACGGGATATCGGTGACTTCGTTCGCTCTCTCCTCCTGTGCGCTTTTTTCCTCGAAAATTCCGGGAGCGTACATCCACACCAGAGTTTTTCCGCCATGTTTGATCTTTTCACGGATCGCATTTCTGTGTTCCGCAGGCAGCCGGTAGGGGGTGAGGAAGATATACAGTTTCGCATCCACAGGGAAGTATCTCGCCATCACATCGCCTTGGAGATAGTATCCCACAGAGGCTCCGCACCTTTGGAAAAGATCGCGGTGCCCTTGGAGGATTTTAGTGAGGAAAGGTTCCTTGCGTTGGATGTGCGGTAGACTTCGTTCATCCAAAAGGACAACCACCTCGGGTGAGAAATGTCGGGAGCGATGCTCCGCTGAGGCGATGCGTTGAATGTAGGAGGATAGATATCCCCAGATCTCGTCACTATCCAACCACCCTTCGCCCCAAAGGTCCATCCAACTCACGCCCGTGTTGTGAATGAGCGACTTGGCGAGGAGTCTGAGGTGCGCCTGCTGGGTGGCGAAGCGGCTTTCCATGCGAGGATTGTAATCATCGTCATCGGAACGCCCCGCGAGATGGGTTTTCGTGTCATCCTCCGAAATCCATAGCTTTCCGTGAGCGGACGGCGAATCCATTGGGATAGGCACGGATCCGGCGCCTCCCATAAACCGATCCTTGTAGGAAAGCGGTCCTGAGATGATATCGATGGAGGGTGCAGCCAGGATCTTGCCCAAAGCCAAATGTCCTGAGAATGTGTGGTTAAATTCCCAGGTATACCCGTAGCACACGGACACAAGGCAGGTCTCCTCCGAGGCTTGCTTCACCACCTTGGAAAGGGAGATAAGCCGTTCCGCAGTTATATCCGAGGTGTATTCGAGGAAATCAACCCACCGTTTCTCCTTGCGTATCTCAAAAAACGTATTGTCGCGCTGGGGGGAGGTGGGCATGGGGGGTATCTCGACCGTGTAAAACTGCACTTGACCATCATACCAGGCGGCTCGCAGAGAAGGCTCACTGTTTTTATACTTGGCTTTGAGCCAAGCGCGGAACGCTTCGCGGTTTGCGAAGGAATAATCGTAACCCTTGTCCGCCGGATGAAACCATTCCCCTCGTTCCAAGTGGAAGCCAATGATTCGATTGGCGTAACTGGATCGGCGGATATGCGTTACGACGGAGGAGAGAGATGCTTCCGCTTCGGACCAGAATCGATCGGAAGCCAAGGATGGATCTCCCGTTGAGCCATCCGAATAATGGATTACTTCGTTAGGGTACTGTTTTCGCCAGCCCGGAGCCGGCACGAAAACAATTCGAGGGATAACAAACCCTTGGGTATCCGCATCCAGCAAGAGGTGCAGTCTTTCATCCAAGGTTTCGTAAATGGAACTGTCCGGCGGAAGCGGGCATGGCAGTTCGATGAGCGTGGAATGGATATGAACGCCGGTTTTAGCCGCCTTTCGTATCTCCGAGGTGACGACCTTGCTCTCCTTTTCCCCTTCGCAGCCTCCAAAGAAAATCAAAGGGGGATAGTTCACTCCGTCAATTGTCAGGTGAACAACCCCTTGCCGCACCACCAGCCTCGCCCCTTTTGTGGGAGTCTCCTCCTCGACCTTTCGTGATTTCGCGATTGTGCGTTTGGAGCGAGATGACCGTGAGGATTTCGGCTTGGGTTTTTGGGGCTCCTCGATGACAATCGTAGTGGATTCCAGCGGATTCGCCTCAACCTCGGACGGTGGATTGAGTGTTATTTGCTCCGTGGATGCCTGTGCAGGCTCCGTAAGTGTAGGCTCGATAGTTACCGTACTCTCGGTTTCAGATTTTTTCCTGGAACCTCGTTTGGATGGGCGTCGGCGAACGTTTTTCCTTGTTGCCGGGGGTTCGGGGGCGTTGGCGGCTTCGGTAACCTGCTTCTCGGCGTCAAGTATCTCTCGGGGTTCCTCCGTTCGTTGAATATCTTCAATCTTATCAGTTAAGCTTTCTTCGTTCTTGGTCGCTTGCGTCTGCGTTTTACGGCTCTTTCCGCTTCCGCCGCGTTTGGCGGTTTTCCGGACCTCTGAGTCCTTCGCAACTGGCTCCGATGCATCCGCTATTGCCGGTTCCAAGGTCATCGGCTCCACGGGTGGGGCGGCTTGCTTGCGTCTGCGGGAGGGTCTGGCTCTTTTGACGGACTCAAACGGAGGGGTGTCGATCTTCTCCGGCGAATTGGGTTCGGGCGCGGCGGGTGATTGGGCAACGGAGGCTGAAGCATCTGCGGACGAATTGCCGATTGGTTCCGTTGTTTCCACGATGGTTGTTTCGGAAACGGTTTTTTTCCTGGAACGAGAGGAGGTAGTGCGTTGACGTGTTGGTTTTGCCGGGGGGGATTCAATGGTTTCCGCGAGGTTCGTATCGCGATTGCTATTGTCCTTCGAAGGCTCCGCAGGTTGAGCGGCGAAGTCCATCGAGGACTGATCATCAATCATTCGTTTGTCTCCTGGTAATTTTTTCAAATGCGCGCGGGCATCCGATCCATATTCGGGCTCAAGCGACGCAATGTTTTCCGAAGCGCTGCAAAGGATTCTCTTCGCATCATGGTGGCGCATCGATTGTATTCAAAGCCTGGAAATTGCAAATATTTGACCAAGCGTAAAGTGAGCCAGATTAGCCTCATTGTCCGGTTTTTGCAATCATCTCAGTCGCGTATTGCACCCTATTAAAGGTATTTATCCATTCATTGAAGGCGCGTTACTAACGAATA
Organism: bacterium; assembly: GCA_021811565.1. Classification (GTDB taxonomy): domain Bacteria; phylum Armatimonadota; class Chthonomonadetes; order Chthonomonadales; family CAJBBX01; genus DTKV01. The sequence continues at coordinate 8,117 of JAJZOL010000017.1, forward strand.
TAATCCTCATAAAAATCGTCTTAGCTATTATACACTTTGCATTACCTTGCGTCAAACAAGCTTGGAGTTTTTTCGAATCCTCAGGCGGCATAGGCGAGGGAATTAGCGTCTTGTAGAGATTATCAAAGTTCCTTCCACACCTCCGGATGTGACACGCAAATATAAAGCGACCACTCATGCCGGCAAACCGGGTTCCCCATATGCCTTATGTATAATCGCATCATCTCGAAACCTAATTTTCAATCGAAAACCCGAGAGATATCGAGGTCGTGGTGACTTTTTGTGTTCTCCGGTTGATGGTATGTATAAGTAATGAACGCTATATAATGAAATCATATTTCCCCGCCCGTCGGGATTTGACTTAGTGAGAATCGGTGTGCTATACTTTCGCTAATTCAGATAATACAGGTAATTGCAAAATTCGATTTTCAAGTATAACATCGAACGTGAAATGAGCGATAATAGCCACATTTCCTGAATTTTGCAAGTACCTCAATAGTAAGGTCATCAAAGATGTCCGAATCCGCACAGAGTGCTGTGGCGAAACACGTATCATTTGAACGCGAGCGCGGAGTTCACGAAGTCCACTTGCGACAGGACGTGGCTCATATCGTCGTCATGGTGTCCGGCTCCGAAGGCGAGCGGATGGAGAAGATACAGCGTGTTTTTCACGTTCTTGCGGATAATCAAATCCCCATATTTTTCATAAAGCTTCATCGCTCCGTTGTTACTTTCGCGGTCGAAGGGGAACATCTCGACGCCACGGAAAGTGCGTTACGCCCCCTCGGATGGGAGATGGTTGTGCGATGCGGCTTGGCATTGGTCTCCATTCACGCAAGCAGCATGCGCGATCTCACAGGGAGCATTGTGACCATCGCCGACGCTTTTCAGGAGGTTGGAGCGAGACTGTACGGAGTGAGCGATTCGCATACGTCCATACAATGCCTGATAGACGCGGAACATTCCCGAGAGGCTCTTGAGAAGCTCAAGCAGATTTTCCATTTGGAGGCGGAGAATGCCTAAGGTTCTCGTTCAGAAGTTCGGAGGCACCTCCGTGGATAGTCCTGAGCATCGCCTGCTCGCCGCCCGAAAGGTGATAGCGGCGAAAAAAGCTGGTTGCGATCCGGTTGTCGTCGTGTCCGCGATCGGCAGGAAGGGTGCTCCTTACGCCACTGACACGCTAGTGGGCGAGCTGAAAAGAATTGATCCATCGTTTTCGCCCAACCCTCGTGAGATGGACATGATGATGGCGTGCGGAGAATTGATATCCACTGCGGTCATGGCGACCACTCTTCAATCGATGGGATATCCCGCGATTGCATTATCCGGCGGGCAGGCGGGAATATTTACGGATGATCAGTACGGTAACGCCAGAATCGTGCAAATCTCGCCGGATGCGATTTTACACGCCATTGAAAAAGGGGAGATACCCGTGGTGTGCGGATTCCAAGGCGTGGTGAAGTCCGGCAAGGATGGAGAGCATGGCGGAGTCACCACATTGGGGCGAGGGGGCAGCGACACCACCGCTTCCGCCCTTGGCGCCGCACTGAACGCAATGGGGGTTGAGATATACACGGATGTGGACGGTGTGAAAACCGCCGATCCGAGTATGGTGTCAAACGCGAGAACCCTCGACATATGCAGTTACGAGGAGGTGGCTGAGATGGCGCACTTGGGCGCCAAGGTGGTGCATCCCCGTGCGGCTGAGATTGCGATGGATTACAACATCCCGCTTTGGGTGAAATCCACATTCAGTGATCATCCCGGTACGCGAATTGTGGCGGAATGTGAGATTCCCAACGATCTGCGCAAGCGAATCACAGGTGTGGCGCATACCGGAAAAATAGTATTTCTACGCTTGGAAATTGAGAACGAGGCTCATAAATCTTACGTAGAACGTGAAGTGTATCGCCTGATGGCGCGCGCGGGCATTAACATATTCCTGGTCTCCTTCAGCGCGACGGCGCTCTCATTCGCCGTAAATCAGGAGGATTACCATTGCGCTCGAGACCTTCTGGACGGGATGGTGGTGCCAGTGGGTTCCGAGCCGGATAAAATCCCTGCAAGTTTTTTCTATATCTTTAAATTTTCCGAAGGGTTGGATTTGGCGTACAGTGCTCAGCGTCCGTTATTGAATTCAGTGGAATCCTTCATTACTGTGGTGGACGTTCCCGGAACCGTATATGAAAACGGCACGATGGTCTCCGTGGTGGCATCTCGCTATCGGCAGGTTTCCGGCGTGACGGCGACGATTTTCGACGCGCTTGACAAAGCGGGAATTAAAGTTATACAGGTGGCGGATTCAGCGATGTCCATTTCCTTTCTTATCGCTGAAAACGACGCGATAAAAGCGGTGCGTTTGCTGCATGACACGTTGGGACTGGGTACGGGAGTGTAAGCCAGCGACAGCGTACGGAGGGCTGGATCATGGACGAGGGTCGTTCAGACGAGGAAGAGGAATTGGAGAAAAAGCTTCCGCCTATTCCGGATATTCCACAGCCTCCCGTCATCCAATCCAAGCTTCCGAAATACCCCGATAAGGGGGAGACACAGGAAGCCAAGGATGCTCGCAGAATGGGTTTGGCGTATTCCCTGCCGATAATGCTGGTGGCGCCCGTGCTTTTGCTTACTATCGCCGGTGCGTGGTTGGATGAGAAAATGAAAACATCCCCATGGTTCACTTTGGCGGGTGTTTTACTGGGATTGATCAGCGGACTGATTAACATGATCCGCACGGCAAATAAGTTGAATGAGTGAAGAGTGAGTCGGATGAAGGGATTACCCGCAGAGGATTGGTGTGCCAATGCCGGATGAGCAATTGCCTTTGCGCTCTCTCAGAATGTCCGCGCTCCTGGCTACGGCGTTCTCAATATTGCTGTATTTCGCAGGATATGGCAGATTTGCGTTTGGAATTCTGGCAGGAACGGCGCTGGGAATACTTAGCCTCGGCACTTTGATGTGGACCATACCGAGGCTCTTCAGACCAGGCAAGAAGAGAACCAAAGTGTTCATGGGGACTGTCTCTCTTCTAAAGTTGCCCCTGTTTTTTATCGGGGTGTATTTGGCAATCCGTCCCGAGAGCGCACCCTACATCAATCCCTTCGGGGTTTTTTGCGGGGTGGCGTTGGTGCCCGCAGTCATATTTCTTAAGGTGGTTGGATGGCAGATGGCGAACGGCATGAATACAATGAATAAATAGTGAGGTAATTGCAAAATTCAGAAAATATGGTTATTATCGCTCATTTCACGTTCGGTGATATACTTGGAAATCGAATTTTGCCATTATCTGCGGAA
>JAJZOL010000081.1 GCA_021811565.1 bacterium
ACCTTCTCCTTCGTCTTCACGCCTCCCTGCGTCTTCTAGATGAGATATGATAAATTGCACCCTCTTTAACAGTACGCCCGAACATCTCCTCCAAACAGACAGCTTGAGCGTATAATTGTAAATCATCATTCAGCCATTGGCGCCTCTTGCTTCTCTTGTATTCAACCGGATAAATAACATCATCGGAACGAAATTCAACGGCATCAGCGATTCCATGTATGCCATATTTGTCCGACCGGAGAGGAAGCGCCCTCTCCAGTCGTGTATCAAATCTCACCTCCCAGGATATCGTGTCCGCTTCCTCATGACCCGCCTTGCCTTGAATGGTATATTGGTTGTCCTCGTATGTTCGCTCTATAAACATAAGGGCAAAACGTCGAGGGCAATAAGTGTATTGCGCTATTGCGGATATTGGGATGGAATTGGATTCCAAGTCGGAAGAGTTATTGGACATCATCATAACATCTCCAAAAGTTCAACTCCGTTTGGCAATGCGTCATGATTGATCGAAATATCATAATCTGAGAATGATCTAGGAGATCGCCCATCGCTTTTATTCACGATATTCACAATCTTTGCCTCTCCTATGTCAAGTAGCAATTGCGCAGGCGCACAACCGAGCATCGCCTGGCGTGCTCTCTGCTTCGAGTCGTTATCCGTACCAACATGTTTGAAAACAATCAGTTTTCTTGCTGACATCATTCCCTTACTTGAAGAGCGATCGTGATCATACATGTTTCTTAATGCCTCCCATAACAGATTCATATCCTCTTCCGTAAAGCCAGTGCCTCGAATGTATTCACTATTCTGAGCAAGATGGGCGCTCACAAATCCTTTCGCCACATACAGCCCGTAAGGAATGAGAGATTTCCTGCCCATAGTGCGCAATTTATCATCCGGTTGCTCGTTCTCCCATTTCATGTACTCATCGCTGCTTTTGGCGCCTTTCACATCCTCCGCCACGGCCATACGAGTAATGGATATATCCGAAGGAAGAATTGGATCCACGGAACGCGCGAAGGATATTTGAACCGGACCGCGCACCTGACCGGCGTTCGCACCTGAAGCGAGTACTGCGCCAAATGCTCGGATATCGTAGAAATTCCTGCACATCCACTCTCGCGCCTGCTCCACCTTCTCCTTCGTCTTCACGCCTTCCTGATAGCCACCGTTGGTCTCTTCATGCGCTCGCAGTATTTGCCTGTTGAGGTTGGTAGCGTGTTCGATGAAAATAGCATTTGGCATTTTGTTTTCTTTCGCCAATTGGACATAGTTACGTATGCGTCGTTTGATGGCGACATCTGATACAAGTCCATGGCTATCCTCCGGATCGATTCTAGGGGCGTTCCCAGCATCGGGATCGCCATTAGGATTGCCGTTCTCGCAATCAAAGAGATAAAGGAACTCATAGCGATTTTGAATGATCTGACTCATTGTTATTATCCTCCTGTGTATTATGTGCCGCATCTTTTTTCGCGGCTGCCTTTGCTGCGCGATCGCCCCGGTCCTTTGCAAGTTGTTGATAATAGCCCAACGCGAATAGCGATTGCTGTTCGAGCGTTAGTGTTACAGGGATAGCATCTTTTATTGCTGAACAGATTTCGGCGATCTTCTGTTCATAAATGTACGCCAGCCCTCCTCCCAACTTATTCAGATGGAACTGACTGGTTTTAATTAAGCGTCCCAATACGATCGCGGGAGTGGAGCTTGCAGCTGCGTAATATCTTTGCACGATCCCAGCATCCACACCGGGCAACGCCGCGCTTTGAAGTTCTGATAACACAGCCATCAAACGCCCGCAATGATACGCTACCTCGGGATGCTCCTCATTCAGATAAGCGGACATAGGATTTCCTCCTTTTCTAATGTGATAAGCCTTTAACAAACCCATTCGAGCATGGTTGGAAGGGTTATTTTGAATAATATCCATTACCGTTCTCGATAGGCATTTCGCCAAAGCAGTGTGGGGAATCATCTCGTTTTTTATAGCAGACTTCCACAGCACATTGATGAATGGGGCGGGGATATCCTTCAAGTCACGTACAGTTGCCCCAAGGACGGCTAAAAACTTTGGAGCCTTTGCGATGCCGCCTCCATCACGATGAACGATGGACAAATCATCAAACCATTTGTTGATATTTTCCACCAATTCTGCGAACTCGCCCTGCATCCAATCCCGCACCATCACTCTCCCACCCGATCCTGAAACGTTGATGGCGTAATAGGAATAACAACCTAAGTCAGGGCGCTTTCCGCCCTTTAGGGAAGCCAATAACTCCTCAACGCGTCTCTTTGCATCCATCGCCTCCTGTTCCCCGGAGGATTCCAACCAGAAAAAAGGGTCGTCTTCGACGTCAATGCTGTGGTTGAACCAATGGATCATTCTCGCTCCAACCAGACGTTGGCTTTGATTTGCAATCAAATCATTCAAACCGGCGACATAAGCCGCCACCGTCTGTTCAGACATTGCTGCGTTCTTCGATTTCTCCAAACCATATGAGGAAAAGGAGTCTTTGTCAAATCCCACCAAGACGCTGCCGGAGGGTTGCCCCCCTACATCCGCTAATCCCTTTATCTTGGGATGTGTCTCCTTTGGTTCACACATCTCTCCCGTACCGAAGCAAACCATCATTCTGGAATTATCTTGATGGGGTAATACATCAGAGGCGAAAATCGATTTTCGAAAATTTCTCCACCAGTTATGCCAAACTTCCGTCTCGACGATAATACTGCCGTCAAGCCGAATGGTGCACTTGTCAGTGGCCTTCGCCTTAAGATCATTCAAATCCCGTTGTATCGCTGAAATTGTGTGGTCATTTTCCAATCCTTCGGCGACACCGCATAACCCGGGGATTACCTCATCGGCGCCTCTCAACATATTTGTAAAGTAATGATGCTTCCTTTCCGTAGAATCCTGGATTTCAGAACCGAATAGAGCCACTACACTGCATGTTTCGATAAGAAAATGAGATCCTTTGATACGAATCAATTCTGGTTGCGTAAGGTCCGGACACCTTTTAAAGGTGTAACCAGTATATTTTTTTGTGTCCGCCTCCCCCAAAGGGCTAATTCCAAGGTATACTCCCTTCTTATCGAAGGACATCAGCCACTTAACGGTTTTCGGTGCGAATCCCAATTCAGGGTTTAGATTTTTATCATAGGCGTATTTTATGATTCGATCGATCATTCATACACTCCTTTCCGGCTTGCGCACATGATCGCTATCATACTCCGGCACGCGTAATATGCTATTAAATACTTGCGCATGGAAAACGCTTACGCTTGGAAAATCCATTGTATTTCCCGGATGTGATAGATCGAACACATCGTAAAGCATCCAACCGATATTCTTTTCGGGAATAAGATCGCTACCCTTGATATCACCTTCGTAAAGCGTGAAAAATGCGGGAAACTCTCTGCATCCGAGGAAGGGTTGATAAATGCATTGCCCAGCTTTTGCGCGTCGTCTAAATTGTGCCTCCATTGCCGGCAATTCCATCTCATATTCCGGCCATGGACGTATTTCAGCTTGAATCCGATAGCGTACGTCTTTAAGAGCCATGGTTTGTCGTTGGGTTCTTCCCTTTTGATCCGTCCCCAATAACGAGCTATCACCGTCAGCCAATATCGGCTCAGGATCCTCCAGCCCATCCGCCCATCGTAGAATTGCGGAATGCGATGGTATCTTGTCTTTGACTTCGTTTCGTCTTAAAGCAATATATTGCGGCTTCTTAAGAATTTCGATGGCGGTAATTTGCCATCTGAACTTGGATTTCCAATAGATAGCTTCGAATATTCCTCGCACAGCGGAGGGAGTGATGATTTCATAGCTGAATCGTTCCACTTTCATCACAGGATTGGAGAAGCATGCCAAGTCTCCCCATACCTCCAAGGATAATTTGTTTGATTTCATAAATCCTCCTATCTATCAATTTTCGCTTTCCCGGCAATTCCTACAATTCGTATGACGGATTCCATACACACCGTAATAATGCATTCAAACGCACATCACATCAGGGGGTTGTAATCCGGTCAACTCGTTATAATCCTCCTCGTTCCAGTAAATAAACCATTCATTGGACTTATTTCGCCCGTGAATTGGCGCCGCCTCAAGCCAAGCATGAATGGGACTGTCAGGACGGGGTCGATACATGCTCACCGTTATGGGTCTTGCCTTGCGTATCCATTTGGTTGTGATTCCCGTCCGTTTCACCTCATCGCATAGGTAACGGAAATCCTCGATCATCGGCTGCCAAGGTATAAGAACATTTATATAGTTTTCAGGAATTATCTTGTATTTTTCGGCAACCCCTTTGAAATCCTGACATTTTATAGAATCCAGCAACTCCTTTCTGGATTGAGCCGGCTTGGAAATATCATATAATTGAGTATAGTATTTTTCATATGTATATTCCGCATCAATATCCAAACTATTTATGTTCGCTTCATTCAACAATAGATTCGTAACGGTTGCACCCTGTTCATATGCCCGAGAGGGATGTATGTTTTCGTCAGTATCCGGAGCGAAAACAATTAATTCGCCATTTTCGTACCATCCGTTCCTGTTAACCCGGCCGGCGGCTTGGGCGATGGAATCCAATGGAGCAACCATACGCATGCCAAAAGGAAAATCCACATCCACTCCAGCCTCAATGCATTGCGTCGAAATCAATCGGCACTGGTTCCCGTTATTTCTCGATAATCTAAGTCGAATCTCATCCAGCGTTTTCTCCCTGTGGGCGGGACACATGCTAGTTGATAAATGAAAGAGACTATCAACATTTATCTCTCTTAAATAATCGATTATCCGAATGGCATGCTTTTTTAGATTCACGATGCATATGACTTGCTCGTGTTTGGCTATTTCATCACCTATCCGCTCCCATTCCCATCGCTCCTTATTTTTCCATTGAATTCGCACTCTCTTGCATTTTTCAAATAGTCGTGATTCGGAGGAAACGATCTTGCGGGGTTTCCAACCTGTCTTCCCAATCTCCATTACCTCTCGATTAAGATGGTCGAATGCGGGTTGAGTTGCGGTGGAAAATACCACTGTAGAGTTATAATGATGCGACAACCAGGAGAGAGTAGCCAAAGTGGGGGTTATTATAGGCAATGGAAGAGTTTGCACTTCATCGAACAAAATTACGCTATGAGCCAAACGGTGTAATTTTCTACACGCATGAGGGGAATTGGAAAAGAGAGATTCAAGCAACTGAACGCTTGTGGTAATGATGAGTGGTGCATCCCAATTTTCAGATAACTCCCTTTCCCTTCTTTGCGCATGGGTTTCTTCATCCTTCTCGCCATGCACGCCTTTCACATCGAAAGCCCGTATACCTGCCATGCTGTGGTGTTCAATAACATAACCTGCCCCAAAAGCATTCTCAAATAGATCTCTGCATATTTGAGCTGTCTGATCAATAATGCTAAGATAGGGAATAACCAAGACAACGCGTCTCAATTGATTGGCCATCGCATGTCTGTATGCAAATCCGAGCATGGAAAGTGTCTTTCCCGAACCCGTAGGGGCCGATAAGGTATACACATCCGTCTTTCCTTGCGCTGCTAAAATGCATGACTGCCAAAGCTCATGGCGCATTTCTCTAATTGATTCGGAGGAGGTATTTCTCCTTTCCAATTCGGCAACTTTATTGAGAATGATTTGATATCCTTTTTCCGCCTCGATGCCCAAGCCTTCCTGTCTGGCGGATTTAAAATGCGCCTCCGTATCCAAATAATCCGCATCCACCAAGGTGGAAAATAGCATACGGATATCCAGCATCCCAGTCACATCATTGAGCAACTGAGAATACACTCCTGTATGCGGCGCGATGAGCTGTAATCCATCGCTATTAAGCCTTTCAATTAGTGGCTCTGCGTTAACACCGTCGATTTTCAAATTGAGAGGGTGATTCTGAATAAGATTTTTAGGATTCATCTCTTGCATTGCTGCTCTTGTGGCAATTTGCAATCCCATATGATGACCCTGAATGCATAATCCGGCGGCTATCATGCGATTCGTCATCGCTTGCCAAGCACCAAGCGACCAATGATCAACGCCATGTTCCAATCCGCGCAAACGCTTTTGGAATAAATCCCCGTATTTGCCTATATCATGCAACATTCCCGCATATCTGGCTTCCTCCGCGCATCCCAATGCCTCGGCAAATGACGCTGCTTTTTCAGCCACATTTCGTAAATGGGTTTTTAAGCTCTGCTTTTCGCCCATCTCATTTTCACTATGAGCCCAAAATTCCTCTATTTTCTCATTCATCGTAATTCCGCCATGTCCTTTTCAACAAGCATATATCTTATACTCTCCTCTTCTCCATTCATCCGGAAAATTCCTTCCAAAATATATTTCTCCCTTCATTTTATTCCCGAAATTTCCGATACTTCCTCATGGAGAACAGGCGCTCCTCCCGCGCGTAACATGAAAGTGATTCAACACCCCTGCAACCTTTTTTCTTTTTTTCGCGTTTCGGGGTATAATTTTGGTTGAATTGCGTATGTATTATGGAACGACGCCATTTTGACGGATTTTGACAATTGTCCGCACTCTCCCATTTGGAAAGATTTGGAAAGGCCTTTGCCCCTGCGAAGCGACACTTGCAGGTGCAAGGGCTTTGTGATTCAACGCCCGCTTTCCGCCGATTCTCGGAGAGCCTAGTAGCCGGACAGCCCTCCCTTTGAGGAGAAAGGAGATCGCCATGAAAACAGGGATCGTTTGTAACGATTGGCTTTCACATATTCGTAAGTGGTTGGCACTCTCGGGAGAGATGACTCAACGCTAGGCGGAATTCGACATGGGAAGCTCCTCGCCGACCACGACCTCTTCCCGACAGGTTCCGCCTGCATTCACGCGCAAAAGGGTTTTACCTCATGCGAAATTTCTTAAGACTGGTTCGCGAATTAAAAGCATACTGGAAGATTATGGTCCTCATCGCCATCCTCACAGTCATAACGGCTGGTTTAGGATTGCCCGGACCGCTCATTGTCGCTCATCTTATCGACAGCCTCTATAAACACAATCCCATCAACCTCTTCCTGGTCTTCCTCGCCTTGGTGGGCATCGCCGCCGGCACGGGACTCGTGGGTTACTGCCTGACCTTCGCCGTGACCTACCTTGGACAGCAGTTCAAGATGGAGATGCGCCGCAGGCTTTACAGCCACATGCAGACTCTCTCCCTGGGCTACTTCGAGAAGAACCAGATAGGCAAGATGATGTCCAATATCACCAACGACGTCGCCACGCTCGATCAGTTGATCAGCGGCAGCTTCGTTCGGCTGATGCAGGATTCCGCCACGCTTATCGGCGTCCTCGTCATTGTTTTTATCAAGGATTGGAAGCTGGCTCTCGTGGCTCTCTCCGTCTCCCCGTTTTACGTGGCGAATTATCTGCTGCACATCGGCCATATCAAGAAGGCGGCGGACGATGTTCGAGAGGAACGGGACATCATGCTTGGCGATCTTCAGGAGAAGCTGGCGGGCGCGATGGTTGTGAAATCCTACGCCAAGGAGCGCACGGAGGTCCGCCAGTTCGTAGGTCAGACTCGCAATCTGCTGGACCTGAATGTGGACCTCTCCATGCTGGGAACCCGATTGTGGACAATTGCGGAGTTTATCGGAAGCGGCTGCGGCGTGGCGCTCATCATCTGGTACGGAGGACGGGAGGTGATGATGAATCGTCTCTCTCCGGGTAACCTTGTGGCGTTCATCTCCTTTATCACAGGCTATATGTACGGGCCGATCCTGCGCCTCATACAGTTAAATGACCAGTTCGCCCGAACCAACGCCGCGCTGAACCGCATCTTCGGCACGCTTGACACCGAGCCTAACATTCAAAATAAGCCCGCTGCCAAGGTGATGCCGGATATCAAAGGTCATGTGGAATACAAGCACGTTTGGTTCGAATACGAACCCGGCCAGCCTGTGCTGAAGGACATCAACCTCGACATCAAGCCGGGTATGATGGTCGCCTTCGTTGGGCAATCCGGGTCCGGCAAGACAACCATGATCAACCTCCTCTCCCGGCACTATGACGTCACCGACGGCGCCATACTTGTGGACGGATACGACCTGCGGGATGTGACCATTGACTCTCTCAGAAAGCAGGTTGGCGTGGTGATCCAGGAGACGATCCTCTTCAACACCTCGATACGGGAGAACATCCGTTACGGCAAGTTGGACGCCACCAACGAGGAGGTGGAGGATGCGGCGAGAGCGGCGAATATCGCGCATGTCATCGAAGCGCTACCAAAGGGTTACGACACCCTCATCGGCGAGGCCGGCATAAAGCTGTCCGGCGGCGAGAAGCAGAGGATAGCCATCGCCCGCGCGATCCTTTCCGATCCGCGCATCCTCGTTTTGGACGAAGCGACATCCTCGCTCGATTCCGAAACGGAATCTCTCATCCAGGAGGCGTTGGACCATCTGATGAAAGGCCGCACCAGCTTTGTGGTGGCGCACCGATTGTCCACCATCGTGGCTTCGGACCTCATCGTCGTAATGGAGAAAGGTGTCATACGAGAAGCCGGCAGCCACCTGGAGCTACTCCAGCAGGGAGGCATATACGCAAGTCTATACAATCAGCAATTCAAGGTGGCTCTGGAATCCCGCGAGGCGGAGGGGGTGAAGCTATGAGCAACTTCCGTCGTTTGCTGGGCTACCTCAGGCCCTATCGATATCGAGTCTTCCTTGCGGTGTTTCTGATGTTCATGGTCACCCTCACCGCCCTGCCTCTGCCGAGGATAATCCAGTTCGTTATCGACAGGGTGCTGCCACACCACATGTGGCACACCCTTAACTGGATATTTTGGATAATCATAGGCATCTACCTGTTCAGAGGGATCGTCTCCTTTTCACTCAACTATCTCATCGGTTGGCTTGGTCAAAGAGTGGTCTTCGACCTGCGGTTTCACTCCTACCGTCATCTGAACCGGTTATCGCTGAGCTATTATGATCAGCGTCAGACGGGTAAGATCATGGCGCGCGCCGTGGATGATATCAATGTAATCCAATACATGATCACCGGCGGGTTCGTCACCCTCATCACGGATATGCTAACCCTTGTCCTCGTGATTCCGGTTATCTTCCTGATGAACGTCAAGCTCGCCCTCATCGCCATGGCCGTGGTGCCGATCTATGTTTTCAACTACAAGCTATTCCTTAAAAAAATCCGCCCACTATCCGTGGAGATCAGGAAAAGTTGGGACGCCTTGATTGGAACGCTTCAGGAGAAGATCTCGGGCATCACCGTCGTGAAAGCCTTTGTGCGCGAGAATTACGAAACCGAGCAGTTCATCAAAACGATTCGTCTTAACTACGATTTGCAGATGACTCAGGCTACGCTCAACCGAATCCTTGCCGCCACCGCCACCATCATTCGCGCTGTGGGCACCGGATTGGTCTACTGGATCGGCGCCAAACTGGTGGGGGTTCACACCTTGAAGGTCGGAGAACTGGTTGCTTTCACCGGATATATCGGCTACCTTTATGACCCGGCTTTGCGGCTTGTGGATTTCAACGTGCAGGCGCAGTGGGCGGGGGCGTCCATGGACCGCGTATTCGAGGTTCTGGACACACGTCCGGAAATCACCGACGCCCCCAACGCCAAATCCATGACGAACCTAAAGGGATCCGTCACTTTTCGTCATGTGTCCTTTGGTTATTCACGCGATAATCAAGCGCTCATCGATATTAACCTCGATGTGCAACCGGGCGAGGTGATCGCCATCGTGGGTCCGAGCGGAGCGGGCAAGACAACTCTCGTTAACCTCATTGCTAGGTTCTACGACGCCACGGAGGGGGCGATTCTGATAGACGGAGTGGATATCCGTCAAATTCGGTTGGAATCGGTCCGACGGCAAATTGGATATGTCAGCCAGGAATCGCTGCTGTTCTCGGTGTCGCTTGCAGAGAACATCCGTTACGGACGCAATGACGCCACCAGGGAACAGATCATTCAAGCGGCGAAGAACGCCGATCTGCACGACTTCATCATGACTTTGCCGGATGGATACGACACGAAAATCGGGGAAGAGGGCATCAAGCTCTCCGTGGGACAAAAGCAGCGTATGGCGATCGCTCGCGCAACCCTGACCAATCCGCGCATTCTCATTTTGGATGACGCCACATCCGCACTGGACTCCAAGACAGAGGCGAACGTACAGGCGGCATTGGAAAAACTGATGAAGGGGCGCACAAACTTCGTTATAGCCCACCGCCTCGCCACCATCATGAACGCGGATCGTATCGTGGTGATGGACAAAGGGAGGATTGTGGATATCGGCACGCATGCGGAGCTAGTGGCTCGCGAGGGGGTTTACCAAAACCTGTATAACGAGCAGTTCAAGAGCGCCCAGGACGAAGCTCTTGCGGAGTTATTAGGGTAATTCGCGGTATTCTTTCGGGAATGACTTCGACAGGCTAAGTCTAAGGGCAAGGCGCCGGTCAGGAGGGGTGAAAAGTCTCGCCCCTCTTGCCGGCAACTCCCGAAACATGCCACAAATCCTTGTTCCCCCTCAATGGCATTGGAGCGCATCGATGAAAAAGACAGCCTGTCGTCCCTTCGCCCATTTCTTGCCGAAAACCATCATGGATCGGCGAACACTCCTTGATTTTGCGTTTCGAGCGGGGTTAATTCTGCTGTGCGCCCCGAAGAGTTTCGCCGAGGATCGAGAGGCGATCTCCCGCGAAATCAACGGTTTGACGGCACATCCCGAGGATCATTATTGGTGGTGTCGGTTCCCGACCTTCACCCAAGGGGATCCCAAGCTCCTTCGGGACGCCCGGGCGCGAATGGATATCTTCAGCATGGCATCCGATCCCACCTGGGGGCCTCTCGGGCAGCGGCTCACGGAGATCGAGGATCGCTCCGGGTTCAACACTCTTCGGAAAGCAGGAGCAAGGGTGATCACCTACATCGAGGGGTTCGGAGACTGCATGATCTACGTTGCGGCGCTGAACCGCTTGGCGAACGGCGGGTTTGAGAAAAATGCCGCCGACCCGCAACTGCCGCTCCTCCTTCGAACCGCTTGGAGTTGGAACGTTCCCAATCTTCCCAAAGGGAATGAAATACGGTGGGTGGGAATCCATAACACCGTGAATGACGAGGACTTTATTCTTCCCTATCTCGCCTCAAAACGGCTTGGCTTGCCCGCTCCGCGTTATCCGGATGGTCGCAAGGCGACGGGATGGCTTCCCCAAAAGAGATACCCTCTTAATGCGATGATTTACGATGCATGCGGGTCCAAGGATGTAAACGGAGTGCTGCGTCCGCAGTTCTCTCCCTGCATAGGCGCCATTTTGACCGGCGGCTTATATCCCGCCGATCCAACAAAGGATGACGTGGACGGGTATTCCGCGAACAGGTAGATGCCTATGAGTA
>JAJZOL010000238.1 GCA_021811565.1 bacterium
CGTGATTTCCTGACTGATCTGATGATGTCGGGATGATCTTTGCGGACCATAGGCATATTCGTCGGCACCACCACAACATCCAATCCGTAAATCTTACGGAATTCATCCTCTTCAGTTTTCGCAGTTCCGGTCATACCCGCCAATTTTAGATAGAGGCGGAAAAGATTCTGAAAGGTGATGGTTGCGAGTGTTTGGGACTCATGCTTGACCTCCACTCCCTCCTTCGCCTCAATGGCCTGATGCAGACCGTCCGAATAACGGCGACCAAACATTAAACGCCCTGTGAACTCATCCACGATGATGATCTCGCCGTCCTTCACGACATAGTCGATATCCTTCTTGAACAGGGCTTGCGCTTTTATGGCGGCTGTGACATGGTGCATCATCTCGGGGTCATCCGCAAGGTTTTTAATCCCAAGCATGCGCTCCAAACGTTGCACGCCCGCATCCGTTAAAGCGATGGTTTTTTGCTTCTCATCCACAACGTAATCGATGTTAGGATTGTGGATATCAGCGTTCGGATCGTCCCGTTCCTCCTGGGTTTTAATATCCTTTCCGCCCTTTAACTGACTCACAACCCGAGCCACTTGTCCGTAAACCTGGGTGTCCTGCTCGACAAACCCTGAAATAATCAAAGGTGTTCGCGCTTCGTCAATAAGGATGCTGTCTACTTCGTCCACGATAGCGTAGTGTAGATCCCGCATCACCAACTCTTCGGCGCTGAACGCCATGTTATCTCTGAGATAATCAAAACCAAACTCGTTGTTCGTGCCATAGGTGATGTCGCAAAGATAGGCTTCTCGTCGTGTCACAGGACGGCAGTAGGTGAATCTAGGATCCGGATCCTCATATTCGGGATCGTATATGTACGAACCGCCTTCGTCCCCCGTCTCCGGGGACTGTCCCTGAATGATGCCGACGCTCATGCCTAGAAAATGATATATCGGCCCCATCCAAACTGCGCCAACCTTGGAGAGGTAATCATTGGCGGTCACAAGATGCGCCCCGCGCCCTACGAGAGCGTTCAAATAGAGGGGAAGAGTGGCCATTAATGTTTTGCCTTCACCGGTTTTCAACTCGGCTATTCGGCAGTCATGCGTAACCATCCCCCCGATCAACTGCACATCGTAATGGCGTTGGCCTAACGTTCGTTTCGCCGCTTCACGGACGATCGCAAACGCATCGGGAAGTATCTCGTCTAGAACATCATCCAAGGCCTTTCTGGTTTTATCCTTTCGTTCGGACTCCAGAATGCCTTCTTGTTCGGCTTTTTCGAGATTCGACTGCCATTCGGATTGAACTTTTTCCCTGAGTTGATCTGTTAACTCCCGCAACTGAGCGTTACTCATCGATTGATAAGTGGGTTCCAGTTCGTTGATTCGCTCAACTCGAACGCGATACTTGGCGATATCGCGTTCGTTAGTATCAAATAATTTACGGAGCCAGTCCATGCGTTGTAATTCCTATTATATGTGTATGTTATTCCTGTATTTTACAGGCTTCATCGTACCCTATCGTGTCGCAACCTTCCAATTCATACGTTTGTGACTAATGGAAACTCTCATCAATCGTATCCAACCGCCGATGCAAGTATTTGTTGGGGGGATGGGGTGGACGGAAACACTCTAATTTAGTATAGCATTCAAGCGCTTGTAAGTCAAATAACGGGGTGGTCATTATTGCAACTCCGCACCCGATTGATCATAATTCCCTTATCGTCCAAGAAGCTGTGGATATTCGATAGCATAATGGCCGGAATGTTTTACGCTTTTAAATGCTGGTTTGCCGGCAATATGTGGCATTCCCCTGTGCCTTTTGAGGATAGCTATTATGAACGCCTCATATTAAGAGAGCATATAAAACGAGCCTCGGTATGTATGGAAGGTATAACCGCTCCATTACGCGTTGCGCACGGACAGCACTCCATACGATGAAACGGTCGGGTAATAGATTATCATATTCCAACGTTATTCTGATCCTTCACTCGTATTACCATCGGGGTTCCAGGCGGACTGACATTTTGAAGCGAGTCTGCGGTGATTGAATGCAAGGCTCATAACACCGAGAAAGCCGCCTAAAATCATCCAATTTAAAGTCATTGCGTAAGTGATGAGCATGAAAATGCCAAAAGCGAGCAATTGGTTCGCGGATCGCTTGTATGAAAAGACCTTGGGGTAAGATATGCTGCCTTTGATACCATTCTTCTGCATCTTGGAATAGTAGCGATAAGTGTCGATATTATTGAAATGCCTGATGTGAATCGCCAACTCCACAAAGAGGAAATCACCCACGATGATTCCGTAAAGCCACGACGCCTGACGAACGAGGATCAATGTGAATAAGAGCACACATGTTCTGAAAACAAACCAAAAGAAAAATGTTGGACTGAATATCCTGAATGAGTCTATGTCATCGATAAATGCAGGCGTTAGCTCATAACTGCCCTCATGCTTAACTACGTTTTGAGAGCGGTAGAGCTTGGCGCCCCATATGGTTAGATAATAATCGCTAAGGTACAGTATCGTGCATATTATTACGGGTATCCAAGGATACAAATACAGATAATCAGGAATCAATTATGGGAAACCTCGTTATATGGTTCGCTCAAGCTATAATCGATAATTATAAACACAATTTGCGCAGGGTATTTCACGCAACCTCTATCAGCGTCCCCAAAACAATCTCTCCACAATGCCTCTTGCTTCCTTCATTCGCTCTTGAATGATTCCTCTTAGTCTCTCCTCCGCCATTTCGGTTTTAGAATCCACCACTCCAAGTCCGATTGCGAGCGTGCGTAAGCGAATGGTATCCGCAGGGAGCGTGTCCGTGGGAAGTCCTCCGAGTAACGCCAGTCGGTTCCGCACCTGGGAGAGAAAGAGGTAGGTTTCCACTAACCTGGTGGTTTCCGAAATACGCAAAATCCCGAATGCGCCTAACCGGTGCAGCGCCGTGACCGTTTCCGGAATGCGCAGCTTCTCCTTCTTCCCGCCCTCTTTCATCTGATACAACTGCGCGGTAAACTCAATGTCGTTCATTCCACCGAACCCCAGCTTGATATCCGAGTATTTTAACTCCGGTTTGAGGCGTTCATTTTCGATTCGGTGTTTCATGTGTTTTATGTCATCCTCAGTCTTTTGGGTGAATGGAACCTCATACACCGCATTTTCCACGATTTTTAAAAAGCTGTCGGCGCTGGCTGCATTACCTGCGGAATAACGCGCTTTCATCAGCGCTTGCCGCTCCCATGTATCCGCTAGGGTAAGATAATAGGTACGATAATCCTCCGTAGATCGCACTAACGCTCCAAACCTACCCTCGGGACGCAAGCGGGCATCAATCTCCACCTCGGCCCCCCTTACGCGAAGTTCTCTAGAAGCGCCAAGAAGCGTCTCCGCCATCAACTCCAAAGAAAGATGCAATTTCGGGGGGGTATCGGATGCTGGTTTCTCCTCATAAACTAACAAGATATCCCAATCGGAGCCGTATCCCAACTCCAAGCCTCCCAATTTGCCTAGCCCAATTACCGCAACACTTCGCAACAAGCCTTCCGTTTCCGGGTAGCGGTTTGCGGCGGTTTCGATAGCATTAAGCAAAAGGGAATCCAGTACCGTATCCGCTGCGATGCTTAACTCTTTTTGAACTTCACGGATGGATATCTCCATCCATATATCCTTTGCGCCGATAAGTAACCTTTGACGTTGATACCATTGGCTTAGAGTTTCCCAATAAGCATCCATGGTATCCGACTTGGAGAGCCTTCTGCGCAGTTCCGCAATCAGACTCTCTGAGTTTTGCGGCTGGGCGTCCGTCTCATCCTCGGCGACAAGCATATCCATCCATTCCAAATGCCTCGAAAGCGTTTGAGTCAGCGCAGGACTTGAAGCTGAAAGCAAACAGATGCGATCAAGCAATTCGTCGCTTTCAATTAAAGCGCGATACAATTGCTCTCTATTAGGCATTGCAAAAGCAAGGTATTCCAATCCATCCAAAGCCGCATCAGGATTTCCAGTGCGCCTGCACGCTGTAAGTAATCTCGGCGCCAATTCGAGGAATCTTTTTTGCGACAACGGACGGGTTCTTCCATATTCTCCGCCAATAGTCGCAATTTTCAAATGTTCAAACGCCCTATGGATATCAACGAAATCGGATTCCCTAAGCAGTTTTTCAATCTCCTGCTTGGCGGAAGGCTCCTCCATATTTTCAAGTAATTGACTTAACGGAGAAAGAAGCGAATCATTCGTCAACTTCTGA
Organism: bacterium; assembly: GCA_021811565.1. Lineage (GTDB taxonomy): Bacteria > Armatimonadota > Chthonomonadetes > Chthonomonadales > CAJBBX01 > DTKV01. The sequence continues at coordinate 4,252 of JAJZOL010000238.1, forward strand.
TAGAAAAGTCTCTGACAAATACTGTGCACACGATCGGTGTGTAAGAGATGGTTCGCATTAAACTCATCCATTGTGGAATAACCCATGCGTCTGGCAAGCAACTGCCGTTCCTTTTCGTCTACAGGTAACGTTTGAGTCTGCAGTTCATATAAGATCTGAAGTCGGTGCTCCAAAGTTCGCAAATAGATGTAATCCTCGGCTATATGCGTGGCTTCCGTGTCAGTTAGATCCCCAATTTGGCGTAATCGCCTGATCGCCTCCAAGGTATTTTGCGTTCGTACGATGGGGTGTTTCCCGCCAAGTTCAAGTTGAAGCAATTGGATGGTGAATTCAATGTCCCGAATTCCTCCGTAACCGATTTTAACGTTTGTTTGCACAACACCATCAATCAGAGCCTTGCGCTCAATTCGCTCCTTGTTTTCCTGAATGGATCGGATGAAATCGGTGGTTACCACCTGGCGATATACGAAGGGGGTAATTATCTCCATAAAGGAGGAGGCTAATCTTGGGTCGCCTGCAATAGGTCTCGCCTTAAGCAGAGCTTGCCGTTCCCAAGGTTCCGCCCAGCTTTCGTAATATGCGAGATATGATGAGAGAGTGCGAACCAAAGGACCAAATCTGCCTTCCGGTCTCAGGCGCATATCCACTCGAAACAGATGTCCACCATAGATGTTTTTCGAGAGATAATTGATTACGTTCTCCGCCGTTTTGAGCGCAAAATCGAGGGGGGATATGGATTTATCGGACTGAAACTGATCGCATTCATCATCGCAAACGAACATCAGATCGATATCGCTTGAGTAGTTTAACTCACGCCCGCCCAATTTACCCATTCCGATAATAGTCATTGCGGGTGGATTCTTAACTCCATAACGCTCGCCTACTGTGTTGATTGCAATCTCAAGGCATTTTTGAACGGATACATCCGCGAGATCGGAGAATTCCAACGAGGCGGAAGGCATATCCGTTAAATCGAGGATATCTCTCACTCCAATTCGCAGTATCTCTTTTCGTTTGAACCGCCTCATCACATCCAGTTTCATGTCGAGTATGGAAACGATGTCCACAAAGGAGGAAAGCTCCTGGTAAAGGGTGGATGCCGTTTTGGTTTTTGCGCGATCGCTCGGGTTTGCCAGGATATCGAAGTATTCGGGGTTCTGTATGAGGATATCGGAAAAGAATTGGCTCACCCCGCATATGGAAAAAAAGATTCGAAGAGCGATGGGATGATTCAGGAGGTTGGAATAATAGGGTGCGCGATTAGTGAGAGAGTTAAACCACCTTTCAAAATTATTGAGGGCTCGATCTGGATCGGGGCTGTTTTTCATCGCCGCAAGCAGGGAGGGAAGGAGATCATCTATCATACCATCGGTGATTCCCATTCCGGGAAGGGCTTTGAGCGTTCTTAAAGCCTTGGAAGGATCGGCGCACCCAATCTCACGCATTATAGTGGTCGATATGGAATCCAATGTCTCAGGCATGGTCTTTTCCCCGAAAAGCGAACATCATTAATGTTGAGGGGTGGGTTTTTCTTCCTGGTTCTCCGCCTTGCGTGCTCGAATCACAATAGGGGTGCCATCCAAGGGATATGTCTGTCTTAATCGATTTTCCAGATATCTATAATATGAAAAGTGAATCATATCCGGATCGTTAACGAACAGCAAAACCGTGGGCGGCTGGACGCGAGGCATCGTGGCGTAGTATATTTTAAGTTGCTTGCCATGTACAAAGCGAGGATGCGCCTCGACGGCATCCTTGATCAGACGGTTCAACTCTCCCGTTGGGATGCGATGGGCGAAATTTTCCGCCGATGTAATCGTGGTGTCCAACACTTCTGTGATGCTAAATCCGAATTGAGCCGATGAAAAGACTATCGGTGCGTAAGCGAGAAACGGCATTTCGTCGCGTATGGTTTTGGTGAATTCCAGCATTAACCCCCGTTTGGGAGGTCTTCCCATCGCCACCCCTGTGTCCACCAGATCCCACTTGTTGACTATGATCACCGCAGCTCTTTCGGCTTCCTGGGATAATCCTGCCACTCGTTTGTCGCCATCGGTAAGTCCTTGTCCTGCGTCAATGAGTATGGCGCAGACGTTGCAACGGTCAATCGCTGTTTTCGCTCGGAGCACTGTGTAATATTCAACGCTCCCCTGTATTTTGCCAGCTCGACGGATGCCCGCCGTATCCACTAGCAGGATGTCCTTGCCATCGCGGGTGATGCGGGTGTCAATTGCGTCGCGGGTCGTTCCCGGGATGGGGCTTACAATAACTCTCTCCTCTCCTAATACCGCATTAACGAACGAGGATTTTCCGACATTGGGTTTGCCAATAAAAGCCAAACGAACCAGCGCTTCGTCCTCATCACCTTCCATGGATTCGGGGAGTGCCTTCAAAAGATCATCAAGGAGGTCGCCGATACCGTGTCCATGCACGGATGAAACCGTGTACAGGTCTCCCATGCCGAGGCGGTAAAAATCCACTGCGTCCTGACCTTGACGATTATTGTCAACCTTGTTGACTACAAGGAATGTCGGGGTCTTGGAATTTCTCAAGGTGTTCGCAAGTTCCTGATCCGCAGTGGTTAAACCATCCACTCCGTCGCACATAAATAAAATGGCGTCCGCTTCATCCATTGCGATTTCAGCCTGTTGTTTCACTTGCACAGTAAGGGGGTCTTCTTCGTTGAGGATGATGCCTCCGGTATCTATGAGAGTGAATTGTTTTCCTCTCCATTCGACTGGTGCGTAAAGGCGATCGCGAGTGATACCTGGTGTATCCTCAACGATTGCGATTCTCTTTCCCGTTAATCGGTTGAAAAATGTGGATTTCCCTACGTTGGGGCGTCCAACCACGGCTACTAACGGCTTAGACATTCAATCATTCCTCCATCCTATGGAATTAGGATAGCACAGTTTAGCCTGCATGGCAAATCCACCGATGATTGAACCGAATATTCAAGTTCTACGGAAAATGGAGATTTGATCACTGTTAATCAATATGAAACAGCGTAATACATGATTTCCGAGTCTGGAAAGTAGTGGAGGAGAATTTGACGATAGTTCATATTATATGGTGGTGACGCCATTCCCATTGCGCCATCCTGACACAGACCCCTTCCGTGCCCCCAACCTTTACCATCAAATGAGATTTGCCCGTCTGGTTGCGCGTTGATTGTGAAAAGAGTGGATCTCAAACGATCGAACCCCAGCATGGCGCGGAATTGCACCGCTTTGACGATATCTTCGCCCTTGTCTCCTATTAACAAAAGGTGCAATACGCGACCGGATATGTCATGATCCAGTGCAGTGATCTCTTTCAGATTTCCAACATTGTTGAGAATGTCTTCCGGCAGTGCGCGTTGAATATCCGATAGGTTTAACGACAAAGACCACTTGTGATATTTGCCATTCGTGCAATAGTCAGTGGAGGAGCCAGGGGGAGCGTCCACGACGGATGGGGGATAATCCTGCGGACCATTGCCAGGTGCTGTGATACCACCGCAATCCGCGTAATAGTCTGCAGGTACCAACTTGCCATCATGAAAAAGAACCATTCCCAGTGTGGATTCAACCGCTATATCCGATCTGGGATTATCCACATCCGCACCTCCGTAAGCCTGGTATTGCGTGGTGTCTGTGACGTCATAGGGATAGTCGTGTGATTTCAGGCAAGTCAATGTGTAGGTTCTGGCAGTGATTGCCTGAGCTTTCAAAGCCTCCATCGGCGCGTCCGCCCCCATTTCAACAGGCAACACACCGCGCAAGTAGGTTTCCATTGGAAGTTCGTTCACGATCAGGATGCCATTATCACCGTCAAGCGCCCATGTGGAAAGCCTGATGTCCCCTTGATAATCCGCACCGGGATAGGTTGCCAGCGATATCCTTATGGTATCCTGCGGTGAACCGGGAGTGAAAACTACGCTATCGCAGTTTATTGTCTCCATGCCTTGCAATCCGGAAACATGCAATTGATGATTTTGAAGGCTAACGTGTACGTCACTCTCCTCTTGCACTGCGATTGGAGTGGGGGATATGGATGTGGATAGCTCCGAATTTGCAGGAATCCTTACAAAAAGGTCGTTCGGATGACTGAAATGGCGGATTAATGCAACCCTGATAATAGGATTTGCCGGAGCGGGTGGTTTCTGCAATCCATATGAGGATAGCGGGATCATGGATGATCCCGCTATTAAAATGAACAAAAAAACGACATGTTTCATTCGGATCAATATATGCATCCTCATTCTAACTGAAGTCTATTTCTTATCCGTTGTTGTCGGAGTAAGGGATGGAAACTGTTTCGGAAGGTTCGGGAACTCTTTGACAACTCCCTTTGAGCTATCCTTCGTCATCATATCCACATCCATATCGGTTTCCACGATATGAGGAACCATGAAGATCATCAACTCTGTCTTTTGCTTATCCGTGCTCGTAGATTGGAACAAACTTCCTATGAGCGGGAGATCCCCGAGAATCGGAACTTTGTTCACCGTCTTGGATTCAGTGGTGCTCATCATACCTCCAAGCGCCACCAATTCGTTGTTTCGCACCGCCACGCTGGTGTACGCAGTGCGTTCAGCGGTTTCCGGAGCTTGAATGGTTGCCGGAGCGCCGCTAGAATTTAGCCCGGAGGAAAGGTTGATATATCCAAGTAACTCGCTGGTAGTGGAAGCGACATCAATTGTGACAAGTCCGTTGCTTGCGATGTGAGGGTCAACTTCCAATTGCACGCCAACGGGCAGGAAAGAGTAATTCACATTCGACCCGCCGGTATTCAGTATACCACCGGAGTAGGAGCTAGTCACATAAGGCACATCGGTTGTAATCTGAATTTCAGCCGTTTGATTATTAGCGGTGAATATTTTTGGCGTCGATATGATATGCACCTTTTGGTCAGTTTTCAAAGCCTGCAGCAAAGCATCGAAATTGCCGTTTAAAGCGGACAATCCGTATTGGAAACCAGGTGTCATGGGTGAACCTGTATTGGATGAATAGGTTCCTCCGGATATGGAGAAGTTGCTAGACCCGCCGTGATTCACCTCCGTGCCGAGGAATTTACCAATACCGTGTGCATCGAACTGGAATCCGAGCTTTTCAGCGGCGTCCAAGGAGGCTTCCGCGATAATCACCTCAATCATCACCTGCTTAGGCGCAACGTCGAGTTTCGCGACAATCTCTTTGACGGCGGCGATTGCGTCGGGGGTGCCATTCACGATGAGTGAGTTTGTAGTGGTATCCGGTATGATACTCACGTTATTACTCAGGTCTATCAATCCAGTGTACTCCCCGGTTTGTCCCCGTCCCCATTGAATACCGGCGGTGGTATTATTCGTGCCGCTTCGATTAAATGAGTTCATCATATTTCTGATGAACGGACCTTGTCGCGAAAGGTTGTTGTTTGGAGCGTTCGGGTCAGTTGTCGTATCCGGAACGAAACCGTGGTTTGTAAGCACCCCAGGGATACCTTGATCGTTTGTGGTGGGATCATTGGAGGAGATAGTCGAACCATTTGCCGATGAGACGCCTCTGCCGATGCCTACGGAACGTCCCATGGTGTTGGTGTTCAATCCGAAGCTTGAATTCCGATTTGTGCTCGACCCGAAAGTTGAACTGTTAAACATACTCGAAGTGGTGAGGTTATTAAGATTGACGTTGGCGCCGAAAGCCGTGTTCAGCATGCTCGCAATATTCGACGCTTGGACATTTTGCAAAGCAATCACCGCCGTAGTCGCCTGGGCGGGAACATCGACGTCAAGCTCTTTGATGATCGCATCTATCTTCTGCATTCTGTCAGCATTGGCTGTGATGATCAACGAATTGGTGCGCGCATCCGCGACCACATTTGAAAACTGATCTCCTTGCCCCTGAGTTAGACGGCTGGCAATGAGTCCGAAAAACCCGCCTCTTCCTGCGTTGTTGCTTGTTGAATTGGAAGTAACCGCTTCGTTGATAATGCTTGCCGCATCGGTGGCGTCCGCGTATTTCAACTTTACAATCTTGGTGGACATGGGACCATTTGTGTTCTCATCCAACTGATTGATCAATGCGGTAACTTTTTCCATGTTGTCCTTGGTCGCGAGAACAATGACGGAATTAGTATTGGTGTCCGCAATGCTTGTAAAGGAGCCATGAAGTCGATTTTCCTGTTGAAAGCCCGGGCGTCCCGGTTGGGGTTGGGCAGTCTGAACGGGGTTTCCACTATTGTACATCTGCTGGAAGACTTGATTTAGGATGCTACTGACTTCCGTAGCGTCAGAGTTTTTTAGAGTAAACACCTTAATTTCATTGCTACTCGCTGTTTTATCCAGCAGTGTGACGAGTTGGCTAATTCGTTCCACGTTGGAGGCGATATCCGTGACAATTAGGGAATTTGTTCCGGAGCTTGCGGTTAAACTCGCCCCTACGTTTATTACGGGCTGAAGCTCTTTCGCCAGCGTGGCGGCGTCCGCGTTTTGAATAGGAATGACGAGAGTTACAACTTGATCGGATAGATCGCTTAAATTAGTCGTATTTGTTTGCAACAGCGTGGTGCTCTGAACCGCACGCGCGAGGGGGACAATCTTCAAAATGACATTATTTCCGGTGTTGTCGAATTGCCCAATGAACCCTCTCACCTGTAGCGTGGATTGAAGCACTTGGAACGCCTGGTCAATACTCAACGGGTGAGGGCAGATAATTGTAACCGTTCCCGATAAGCTAGGATCCGGGATGATCTGCCAGTTCGTCGCCATTGCGAAAAACTTCAAAACATTGTTAATGTCTGCGTTCCTGAAATCCATCGTCACCGTGCCGCTGAGGTTGGAGGGGATGTTATTCGGCGGAACGACCGTGCCTGCAGTGTTCTGAGAACCCTGATTGCCGGATCCCGGAGGTGGTACGGTGGCAGGTTGTTGGGGAGGCTGCGAACCGGCACCCGTTTGCCCTCCAGGTGGATTGGTCGCTGGATTGGGAGTGGTAGGGGCGGGTTGCGTTACGCCGCCTTGTTGTCCCGCTGGCGGCTTTGGTGCGGGTGGATTTGGCGTTGGAGTGGTTTGAGCGTACCCTAAGGCGAGCAAACCCAGCAAGCATATTAGGGGCGGTATGAATCGAAGCCCCAGCCGCAGTCCCCTCATCCACAACATGGGCAAGCGTATTGGATTTGTAGTTATTAACTTTCTCTTCATGCTAGATTTGTCATCCTTCCGCCGAAATATTAAGATCACGTCTGTTTATCCTTGATTGTAAGGGCACATTGAACCTCAGCGATTTTTAACCGCCAAAACCACCTGGAGGGGGCGGGAAACCTCCGGGTCCGCCTTGAAAGCGTCCTCGGAAACGTCCGCGAAATTGCTGGAAAAAATTCGCACGATTGAAGTTCTGGTTATCATTGTTATTGTCCGTCTCGGTCTTGTTATCCGTCTTCCCTTTTTCAGGCGTGGCTTCGGTCTGCTTTGGCATTACCGCGTCCTTGTCCAATGGAACTAGTTTGAAGTTGTCGGTTTTATCCATGGTGCGAGGTTTTCCGGCGATCGTCAACGTGATAGAAGAGTCGGTAATGGATTTCACGCTTCCCCCTAGGAAGGTATCCCCGCATTTCAGATATTGCCCGTCATTGGTTTTTTTATTCTCAACAAGGGCGAGCGTTTGTCCATCGAATGTAACCGTTCCGGTGTAGCTGTAATCACCTAGCGGATCAACCACAACGGGAGCGGAATTCACAGGGGGCAACTGCGTCGCTGTCGTAGATACGGGAGCGGTTTCATTAGCTGGATTTGTGAAAAGGTTCCCGCTCACACCGGTTTGATAATAGGCGAGTGAAGGACGTTGTGTTGCCACCAAGTTCTGTTTTTGAGTGGAATTTGCACTCGCCACGGAATTCGCCTTTACGTTGGAACGGGTGCTTTCCGGTTTGCGCGTGGAGGCGTAAACAATAGCCAATAGAGCCACAATCGCAACAACCAAAAATACCATCACGTTGATATTCCGTCTGTTTTTTCTTGTTTTCATATCTTCCACCTATTCCGCTTTCTATTCCACATGCATGATCGCTACTGGGTTTGGGTGTATGCGGCGATCTGCGCATTCATGTCCACTACGTTAGCATTTGTGCCAGAGGAGGATATGTCCACTCTATCCACCACCATCTTGCTCGAGGGATCCTCCAAATAATACAGGAAGGCGATTGCCTTGTCGAAGGGGCATTCGCATCGGATACTGATCGGGATCATTGCCAATTTATCATTTTGAATGGTGCGCAAAGGACGTATCTCAATCAAGTGAACCCCACCCTTAACGGATTGCTTCTGGAGGCTGTCTATGAGTTGAGGGATCAGTGCATCCGGATTGGAATGGAAAGTCCATTCGCTCAGCTTTTGCTTCATCCGCTTTCCATCCACAATCATCTCCTTATTTTGCTCCACCGCTTGCTGGTATTTTTGACGTGCAACATTGGCGGGTAATAACGCTTTGGTCAATCCCGACGTTGGCGTGAACATGAACGGTACCGAGGTGATAATGGATAACACCGCCATGACTATTAACCAACGCTCTCTTTTGTTGCGCGCTTCCCAAAACTCTTTCATTCCATATTTCCTTTGGCCGTTAGAAGAGTATGCTTGACAAAAACCGATTTGCTATCCATGACATATCGAGATGTGGACGATCCCACATCTCGAACCTGACAGGTAATCAGGAAATTAGTTTGCGTTGGACCAGAGGAACCATTCAATGCGGGGTCCTGACCTACGGGTGTTCCGGATTTGCCCAGAGGCGCCAAAGGTGTCGTTTTTTTTACGATTGGCGCATTCATACCACTGTTCTGTGAATCTCCTAAATAACCGATATGTATTTCGCTGAATAAGCCGCATTGCTCCAAGGACTGAGCATACTTTGTAGCGTCCAGCGGAGTGTTCGCATTGCCTCTCAAGGTAATAATCCCACCCGCACCGTAAGATAGGCGAGTCAGGTATAACGTTTGATGGTTAGGCACTGCGTCCCCGACAGCTTTGATGATGCTAACCATGTCCGGACGGGATACCGCGCTGGAATTCAGGCTTGTTATCATTTTTTGAAGGATGTCGTTATCCTCCTTTAACTCCTTGATTCTCTTGTTAGCCTGATCCAAGCTCAAATTCCAGCGTACAGCCTCTTTTCTCTGTGCGTTCTCGGTGGAGATAAACTGTGTCACTAACCAAACTAATGCGATAACCGCAATCGCCCCGAGAGCCATCAAGGCGGTGCGATTCATCTTCCTCTTTTGCAGTTCTCGCTTATCCTGGTGCGTGGGTGGGATAAGGTTTATTGGATGAGATTTGCGTAAAGCCTCTCCGACGCAGAGCCCAATGCACACCGCATAGTCCAACGTATCCGGATTTGCGGCGGGAAAAAGATTGCCGTCCAGATTTTTGAATGCGATGCTGAAAATATCGTTAAGCTGTGAAAGCAACACGGAATAAAAACGGTGCTCTCCGCAAACGGAGAGTTCTTTTATCTCCACATCCCGGCGCTCATTTTGAAACGCAGCGAGTGTGCGCGCCAACTCATCGGATATAGGTCCGATATCCGTGTCGTTATTGGATTGTTCATGATAAATCGCGGAGCGAGTGAAAATCGCATTCCCGTTTTCGATCACAGTCAATCCTAGTTCTCCAGGCTCCAACTGAAGAATGGCGCGGTGCTCCTCCTCCTGACCGGGAATATCCACCAAAGCAAGCGACGAAATGGATAACCTTCGCACGGAGATGTTGACCTTGTCAAAAATACGCAGAAAATCAATTACCGTTTGGGTTCGAGCGGCTGCGATCATCACGGTGGTCATATCATTTTTCACGGAAGGGAAGGACTGATGTGAAATGACCACTTCTTCAATGGGGAATGGAATATATTGTTGAGCTTCAAACTGCACCAGCCCCTCGATCTGCTCCTCGCTAGCTTTCGGCAGATTGGCGAATTTCAAGGTCACCAATCGTCTCGGAATTGCCACCACCACACGATTGGCGGATATCCCCGCTCCGCTCATGGCGGTTTTCAACGCTTGGCTGAAATCATCCACGTGCGCGGGAAGGTCATCCCAGAAGGAGATAGGATATGGCGACGCGCCGTGTTTGATCACTCTGCAGGTGTCACCATGAAATTCCACCTCAGCCACTTTAACCGCTCCAACTCCGAACTCCACTCCCACATACCGTTTTGAGTGAGCGGGCAAATTCGACTTGGACCTATTTTGTTTTGACAGACCGATTGATATCATCTATTGGTAACACCTCAAGGAAATTGTGTATTAAACGGAGAAGCGGCTTGATTGGATCCAAGAGTCGTGTTTGACGGGTTGATCACCACGTTTTGATTGGTTGTCAGCCATTCATCCCAACCTGGTTCCTGCGGCACTTCTCTGAACTGTCTGATCACAGGGGCGGGATAGTTCCCCTGATTGCTGGATGAGCTGGAAGATCCCGTATTCGATGGAGCATTCATCTCAACCATCGCTTCGGCGGCGCGAGTGCGTTTCTCGCCTGGAAGACGAACCTTCACACGGATGAGATATACAGAGGATTTCACGCAAAACATGGATGCGAGTACCCGTATCTCCACCGTCGATAACCCTTGGATGGAAAAAAGATCATTTAAAGTTTGAAATGGATTTGATTCACGGGCGTTGATGATGGCGTCCACGAGATTTTGATCGTTATTGGTGACGATATCCATCACCTCCTCCGGGGCGGTGTTCGCGTTGATCATTCCCGGTAAGTATGTCGCCGTGGATGTGGTGATGTTATCCGCCACCTTCGCCATCGTGGACTGATCGATGCCTGGAACATTCATCACATCGGCTATGGAACCGAAGGTGTGACCCGACTGCCCCCTCCAGTTAACGATTGCATTCGCCTGTGCGCCTGTGAAACCCGCTCTTTCCAATGCTGATGCGTTCGCAGTGGTGATGTTAACGCGAGCCGTATTATTCGAGGACATATTTAGTTCTTCGGAATAAGTGGTGATCATCTCCGACAAAGGAAGAGGCTGACCGTTGGATGTCGAGTAAGATATGTTTGTTCCCTGGTAAGGGGTGTACAGCAAGCTGGGAGTAAATCCATCCACAAGCAAAAGTTCGTTTATGGTTTCAAAGGGTTGTCGCTTCGAATCGTACGGAGGATTCAAAGACTCATAATAGGACTCGTAAGAGGGATCTGGCTGAGATCCTCTCCAATCCAACACGGCGTTAACCAAATCCGTATTTTGCTGGAACGCGGGTATGTTCTCAAGTATGTTCTGAGTTGCGGTGTTGATATCGATTCGCGATGCTGTGTCGCAGAAGAAAGGCTTGTACCATCCTCCCCCCATGGGATACCATCCATTTGAGTCTGCGGTTGTTACGGTGTTCATTATGGGAGGCGTAACCCCACCGCTGGTTGCCACCTCCAATTGCTCCGCTTCCAATTGAACGACACCAGTCTCGATATACCATGCCCTCGTATTGTTCACTGTCTCCTGCGCCTGAAGCATTTGCTGATGCGCGATGGAAACGGTCATCAACCCGAAAGTTGTTAGAATGAGAGTTACAAAGATCACCGGCACTAAAGCCTGCCCCCTCTCAGTGCGAGTTTTTAAAGCGACGGATGGTTTCATCACATGCCTCCAGGCGTTGATGATCCCGTCGAACTAGTGGAAGTGGATGCACCGAACGCATAGGTCATAGCCGGAGTTACGGAAGCTGAGTATTGTTTCTCGCTACCGTCAGGGAACTTCATCATAATTTGAATCTGCATGACGCTAGGAAACTGTGTCTGGGTATCCGGTGTGATCTGAGTGCCCATTGGATCAAAATCCCAATCCGAATAGTTATTTCCGTTCTGATCGTAAAATGTGAATTCGATATTCTTTATATGGCTGGAAATCAATCTTCCGTAATCCGTGACGGTGGACACGCTTGTGGAGGACATTGAGTTTCCGGGGCTAAGCCCTGGCACCAAAGAGCGATTTGGCGCACATGTGGCGAAACGTCGCAGCTCTCCCGTCTGCTGATCAAAGTAATAGCTGACAAGCGAAAGGTCGGATTGAACGGGCTGATTTTGGGAGCCTGCAGGCGAACTCATAAGATTGGTATTCATTGGATTCGAGTTGTAACCGGAATCCATTTGGATAAGATGATCACGTGTGCTAAGCATAAGAATATTGCCATCGGTGCTTCCGGGACAAACAAAAAACGTGTTTTGATTGTTTTGAGAAACATATGCGGATCCAATATCCTTTAAGAGGTAATCCATTACCGTTCTCGCCTCCTGATCATCCTCCGCATTGTTATGGATAACGGTTTGCACCTTGATGCCGGCGCCGATTGACGTGGCAACCGCAGCGGTAATGATAGCGAACATGATTGACACGGTAAGCAACTCCACCATTGTGAACCCGCGATTTCTTCCGTATTTGGTTTTATGAATGGCAAGGTTCATGATCAGAATCCACTCCCCATATTCATATTGGATGAAAATGGTGAGGTCGGCGTGCTATTGGTAGTCGTCGGCGCCTGTCCATAAGTTTCTAATTGCAAGGATTTTTTCACGGAACCATCCATCCATGAGATGGTGAGCGTGACATGCATTAAATTCGGGTAATTGGTGGGATCGGGTTGGTCCACATCGCATTCCCATGTATAGTTCGGGTCATCCGGGCTGAAATCCCCGTTATGGCTACCAACGGTCATGTCGTCGGAGTTGCTTAGGATAGTGGTCATCTGCTCTCTGCCCAGATACGCCGCTCGGTTATACTCCTTGGCTAATGCGGAGGTACGGGCGGCGTGAGTGAGACATATTTGCGCGCCCACAATACCAATGGCGAGCAGAAACGTCGCTACAAGCATCTCCACCAAAGTGAAGCCGTAAATATGATCTTGAGAAGTGAACCTTTTTACATTCATGATCCACTTCCGCCGCCTTCCGTCACATCCACATCGCCCGTACCGGCGTGAATTACAAAGACCGCCACATACCCCTCCGGAGACTGGAAATAAAACTGTGTGTTTATCGCGGAGCCATCCGGGTAAAAAGTGGTTTGATTGTTGCTGTCGGATGAGTAGTATTGATTTGTATCGGAACTTGTATCCACTTGAAAGTTCGATATGGAAAACCCATTTTGAAGGTCAAAGTTTTCCGTTATGGTCTGTGACGTTTGAGCTCCAAGCGGATTGCTCAAGGATGACGTAAACGAACCCTGTGAATTGGATGTATTGTCGGTGTTCTGCAATGCGACGGGTTGATCGGGATCAGGCGGATATTGCTGACCACTCATCTGCAACTCGTTGTTCGTCGGATCCCATGTGATGGTGACAGGTTGACTGGTGCTGACCGCAGTCCTTTTGGCGTTATACAGAAAATTCTGCAGTTTCTCCGTTTGATCCATGAAGATAACATGCTGTCGCATTTTCGACCACATGGGTACGACAGCCCCGGAGAGGATAGCCATGATAAAAACTATCGTCAGCACCTCGATCAACGTAAATGCTCGCCTGTTATGTTTGTGTCGCATGTTGCACACAACGCACCATCCTATTACTTTTCGATATTCCAGTTGGCGATATCATCCGATGTGCCTGGCTGTCCGTCCGGACCGGCGGAATAGAGGTCGTATTCCAGTCCATGATCTCCGGGATATTTATACAAATAGGGATGGCCCCATGGATCCATTGGCAATCCGTTCTTGAGATATGGGCCGTTCCAGCTTGTAGCGTCGGAAGGCTTGGTCACCAGCGCCTGTAATCCGTCCTGAGTGGAAGGATAACTGCCGTTATCCAACTTGTATGCATCCAAACATGAATCGATTGTGGCTATGTCGCTTTGAGCCCGAGCCACGCGCGCATCCTCCGTACGGTTGATAACCCGTGGGATAACCACGGCTGCGAGTATCGCCAGGATGACAATTACCACTAACAGTTCAATAAGCGTAAATGCCGCTTGTCGACGTTTTTGATTTGAAATTTGAGGTGTCAAAGTTGCATCTCCCTTTCTTCGCTATTTGACGATTGTGTCCGCTTGAAATATGGGCAACAGAATTGAGAGTACGATAAATCCCACAAATCCCCCCATGAAAAGCACCACCAAAGGCTCCACGAGACTGGTGAGGCGCCTTAGAGCGGTGTCAATTTCCAAGTCCAAAGTGTTTGCTGTTCTGATTAAAAGCAGAGGCAGTCTTCCGGTCTCCTCACCCACGGCCGTCATATGGACGATTAGGGGGAGAAAACCGGCAGTTTCCCGGAGTGATGAGGCGAGAGTTTCGCCTTGGCGCACTCTGTCCTTCGCGCTTTCAATGGCTTTGGACGTTAGGCTGTTGCCTACGGCGGACGAGGATATTTCCAGCGAATCCAAAATGGGAACGCCACCTGCGAGTAGCGTTCCTAGAGTCCGCGTGAATCTAGCCATGACGATTTTCACGGTGATCGGACCGAGTATTGGTAGAGCTAATCGCACCTGATCTATCGTTTTTTGACCGGTGGATGTTCTGCTCCATAATCTCCATGCCACCACGCACGCAATGATAAATCCGATAATCACCCACCAATATTGAGAAATAAATCCGGACACACCGAGCAAAATCTGCGTCGGTACTGGCAGAGCGGATCCGAGATCCTTGAATACGGATTGCAGGCGAGGGATGACGAATGTGAGAAGACCGGTAACAGCGGATATCGCGACAACGATCAACACCATCGGGTATGTCATCGCTGCCACCAACTGGCTTTTTCTCACCTGCTCCTTTTCAAGGAAATCCGCTAGCCGAGTCATCACATCCGGCAATTGGCCGGCGACCTCTCCCGCTCTTATCATATTCGTATAAAGAATGGGAAACTGTTTGGGAAAAGACGTCAGGGCGCTGGAAAGCGGGTTGCCCGCTCGAACCTCATCCTGCAACTTGCTTATCAGATGCTGTAGCGGAACATTGTCGGTTTGCTCGATCAATACGGTCAAGGCCCGGTCTATGGGCAATCCCGCTTCTATCAAATCCGCCAACTCACGAGTGAAAAGCAATGTCGCCATACGGTTGACTTTTTTCGTATCGGCGGCGACGTTCGATTTCTTATTGACTTGATTGGTTCGCGCTGCAGCGTTGCCTGTGGGGTTTACGGATATGGGGTAATATCCTAGGGCGCGTATCTTCTGAGCGGCATCCATCTTGTCTCTGCCGTCCATTCCGCCCGTTATCTCATGCCCGGAGGCATCCAGCGCTGTATAGTGAAAATCAGGCATATTTTCTTACCACTCTTGAATCATCAAATATAAGTTATGATGGTTTTTCGTATATGCAGGCGGTTGCATTATCCGGTTGACGTATTATGCAATCGCTTTGTACATACGGCATCAGTTTTGAAAGTCCTCTCGCTGGCATACTCGCAATACCTCTTTGATGGTGGTGTCTCCACTCAAGACTCTATTTCGCCCATCCTGAAGCAGCGTGGTCATGCCCTGGTTATGTATCGCATATTGTTTGATAGCGTTCGCAGGCTCTCGGTGCGTGATCATTTGCCGAATGGTGTCATCCACGGTTAGCATCTCATAGATTCCGCTGCGTCCTCTGAAGCCTACATTCCTGCATTCGGAACATCCCATCCCCGCCATAAGCTTATGACCGTTAAGATTCTCCTGGTGGATGCCGATCTCCTCCATCGCCACCTGCTTTTCCAGGACGGGGGCGCGGCAGTTGGGGCAATTCAAGCGAACGAGTCGTTGAGCGATCACACCGATTAAGGATGAGGCGACTAAATAGGGTTCCGCGCCCATGTCCAAAAGTCGACTTATCGCCCCTGGAGCGTCATTGGTGTGCAGCGTGCTAAATACAAGGTGACCGGTAAGCGCGGCGTGAATAGCGATCTCCACGGTCTCCGTATCTCTGATTTCCCCCACCATGATGATGTCGGGGTCTTGACGTACAATATGCCGCAAACCGCTAGCGAAAGTGAGATCGATCTGCGGATGGACTTGAATTTGATTGACGCCGTTCAACTGGTACTCGACCGGATCTTCAATGGTGATGATCTTCTTTTCGGAGGAGTAAATCTCGTTCAATGCGGCATAGAGGGTCGTGGTTTTGCCGGAACCGGTTGGTCCTGTAACCAAAATGATTCCATGCGGTTCCAAGATCAGCCTTCTGAAGAGGTCAAAGAGTCTGCCTTTCATTCCTAATTCCGGCAAACCCAGCATTGCAGTCTGCTTGTCAAGAATTCTCATCACCGCGCTTTCACCATACAATGTGGGAATGGTCGATACGCGGAGGTCAATTTGCCTGCCTCCCGATCTAATCCTCATACGCCCGTCCTGAGGCAACCTGCGCTCCGCGATATTCATATCGGAAAGGATCTTGATACGGGATATGATCGCCGGATGAAGTCGCTTTGGAGGAGCGTTTACTTCATGGAGGACGCCGTCGATGCGGTATCGAACGCGTAGCTCTTTTTCAAAAGGTTCCACATGAATGTCCGAGGCTCGATCCTGGATGGCTTGGTTTATAATGAGATTGACCATTTGGATCACAAGCTCTTCACGCGCCATCTTTTGAAGGTCGGCGACGTCCAAGCCTTCCTCCTCAAGAGAGACCTGCTCCGCCTGTTCCACATCCTGAATAATACGGTTCATGTAGAACTGTTCCAAGGAGCGACGAATATCCACCGAATTGGCTAACCTTGGGATCACATTGAAACCCGTCAGCAAGCGCAAATCATCCATGGTCTGCAAATCCAACGGATCCGCCATGGCGATGACAATGGTGTGATCGGTTTGCTGCAAGGGAATGAGTTGATGACGAAGCGCGAATTCGCTAGGAACTAGTTGCAAGGCTCTTACTTCGGGCGGGTCTGCGTTGAGGTCAACGATTGGGCAGGCGAGTTGCTTGGATAGAGCTTTCAAAAGTGCGGCTTCGGATATGAAATGCATCCCAAGAAGGATTTCACCGACTCGTTTTTGATGATCCTGTCTGGTTTGTTCATCAAGCGCCAATTGCAACTGCTGAGGTGTGATATCCCCGTTTTCCACCAGTATCTGGCCCAATAATACGCGATTGTATGTTATCACCTGATTGCTCCAAACTTAAGACAACTTAACTTTTATACCTATAACATAGACGTAATGCAAACTCTGAAGTTTTATTCAAGGTGTTTATTTGTACGCTGATAGTATACATACCCATATATGAAAATATGATGAAGAGAAAAAACGAAATGAAATTCATACGTAATGCCAGTATTTAACGCCGGTCGATAGCTTATCGTTCATGGAAAATTCGATTAGATGAGTGCCTGCAATGACTGGTGTCATCCCTCTCCCACATGGCACGAAAGATGCACCTTAATTCGTATTGAATTATATGTGAAATCGGTTGATGGATGTTTGCTGCGAGATGATAACTCAAGCAGATAACCGTCGTTTTACAGTTTTTGAATATATGAAATTATATTTCGTATATTTCGTATACAAGACAGAGCACAATAATGTACACGGAACATGAACAACCGGTCTACTATTTATATGGCGGATCGCATCATTCCCTTCCAGAGGGGAGGGATGGCGACTTGCCAGATGATTATAAGATGATGGATATTGAAAGCTTGGAAAACTTGTTGAGCCAGTATGACGAAAGCGAGAGTCGACCCCTGCACCCCGCCAAGTCGCATATGGACTGTTTGTGCGAGGAGGGAACAGAAATGCATGAAGACTATTTTCCTGAGAAAAATTCCTCAATGGAACCAGGGTTGAGTTTCCATGAGTTGGCGGATACTTGGATGGCGAAGAGCGGAAAGGCGCCTCTCTTAACTGCCACCCAGGAGATTGTGCTTGCCAAACGTGTGGAACGGGGAGATGCTCGAGCGCGTGAGGAGTTGCTTAACGCCAATGTCAGGTTGGTTGCTTCCGTGGCGCGAAAATATATGGGAAGAGGCTTGCCGTTGGAAGACCTCATGCAGGAGGGGCTCATCGGATTATTGCGAGCGATTGAGAAGTACAATTATCGAAAGGGGTACCGGTTCAGCACCTACGCCACCCACTGGATACGTCAAGCGGTTTCCCGCGCTCTCGCCAACCAAGGCAGATCCATTCGTTTGCCCGCCCATGTGGTGGACACCATCAGCAGAGTCGCGCGAGTGAAGGATGACCTGTTTCAAAAGACGGGTTCCTTGCCCACTCGTCAGGAACTCGCCGAAGCATGCGGGATGACCGAGAAGAAGTTGGTGCAGATTCTTCGCAATGCGGCGCAGCCGATCTCCCTTGACAGCCCGATTGGCGAGGAGGGGGAATCTCGCCTTGGGGATTTATTGCAAGCGGGATTGGAGAGCTCTCCGGCGGACAGAGTGTTTCATTTTCTTGTGCACGAAGAGTTGGAACGAGCCCTTGGAAGTCTGACGCCGAGGGAGAAGGATGTGATTGTTCTGCGGTTCGGGCTTGAGAATGAGGATCCACATACCCTCGAAGAGACGGGCAGACGATTGCATATCACCCGCGAGCGAGCAAGGCAGATCGAAAACAAGGCGATGGAAAAGTTGCGCCACTCGCATACGGTTGCCAGACTCAAAGAGGTGGTTAATTAACGTGTTTGCGCGGAGCGTGTCAGTTTTCATCGACGGTTATCAGGAAATTGACATCTCCGTATCAACAGCGGGGATTTGCATATAAGAAGTTTCATGGATACATTTTAATTGGAGATTGAAGAAGCCCGTTCAAGTTACTTGTCGGGCTTCAATCATATCTATTTTCAGGAGAATAGAAGATGATTGTTGCGCCTTGTGAGAGCGTCCCTCAACAGAAACCTCAACCTTGCATCATGACGTTGTTTGGAGCGACCGGCGATTTAACCCGTAGGAAACTCATTCCCGCTCTATTTTCGCTTCATACGCAGGACCTGTTGCCGGAACCATTTATTATCGTCGCGTATGCTCGCAAACAGAAGGACAATGATATATTTCGAACAGAGATGTTAGAGGCGATTAATGAATTCGCGGATATAGGCGCCGTCCCGATGGATAAATGGCGATCGTTTGCATCCAATACCTATTATCATCAGGCGGAACTAGGCGACGCCGATGGTTATCATTCTCTAAGGACGCTCCTGGCTGAGTTGAACAAGAGATACGGGGTATGCGGCAATCATCTTTATTATCTGGCAACCCCGCCGGACTATTTCTCAACCATCATTAAGAATTTACGGGATTCCGGATTAACCCATGCGGAGCCGCCGAATTCGGGATGGAACCGAATCATGATTGAGAAGCCGTTTGGTCGTGATTTGGGCTCCGCACATGAGCTGAATGAACTCTTGAAGACCGCTTTTCAAGAGAATGACATATTTCGCGTGGATCATTACCTCGGCAAGGAGACAGTTCAGAACATATTGGTCATGAGATTCGCAAACCATCTCTTTGAATTGCTCTGGAACCACCTTTACATTGATCACATTCAAATCACGGTCGCTGAAACACTTGGGATGGAGGGTAGGGGGGCTTATTTTGACAAAGCGGGAATTTGCCGGGATATCATTCAAAATCACGCATTGCAGATTCTCACGCTTATTGCGATGGAGCCTCCGATATCCTTGAACCCAAATCACATTCGCGACGAAAAGGTGAAGGTTTTGAGGTCCATACGTCCGTTTAGAAAGGATGAGCTTAGCGAAAACACTGTTCGAGCGCAGTATGTATCCGATGGCACGAATCCTGGATATTCGCAGGAGCCGGGAGTGCATGCGGGGTCCCAATCGGAGACATACGCCTCACTGCGATTTTATGTGGACAACTGGAGATGGTCCGGAGTTCCGTTTTATGTTCGAGCTGGGAAGAGACTTCCATCACGTGTAACGGAGGTAAGCATACAACTTAAAGCTGCGCCGGATGTTCTTTTCGCGAGAATGGACTGCATGAACATTCATCCAAATCGCATCGTTTTTCGAATTCAGCCAAACGAAGGCGTGGAGATATACGTTAGCGCCAAGGAGCCTGAAATGGGAATGTCCGTAAAGCCCGTTCGGATGCGTTTTGATTACAGCGAGGAATTCGGCAGGGCGATTCCGGATGCATATGAGCGCCTAATCTTAAACGCGATGCAGGGGGACACCTCTCTATTCGCCCGCGATGACGAGGTTGAGGAGGCTTGGAAACTTTTACAGCCCGTTTTGGAAGGCTGGAGTGAGTCGAACACGCCACCATGCAACTATCGAATTGGCGAGTGGGGGCCTGCAAACTCCGACGCACTTTTAGCCAAGGATGGAAGAAGATGGTGGAACAGGTAATTCCTTATGCGTCGTCTTTCACTCAAAAGATACGAAGAAACCCTCCACTTTTCCATCCTGTCGTAACGTAAAGGTGACTGCAAGGTTACCGACGGCGTAAATCGCTTTGTAGGTGAGGATTGTGTTTTCACCTTCGACTTTTTGTCCAATCAGTTGGAGCTTTTTAAGTTCGCCTTGAGACGAAAGAATGCGTATCGCCTCCACGCCCTGATTGCCTGTTAAAACATTGTACATGTCGGAGGTGAAGTCATCGGGATCCATGTGACGCGAGGCAATGCCTTCGAGTATCCGAGTGAGTCTTAATGTGCGTCCCGGGTTGGAGTCCGGAATGATTTTAGCTTTTATTTTCATCCCCGGCACAATCTCGTAGGCGATATGCAGCGAGATGCCAGCGACATCCGCGTTAAAAAGATTGGTCAGCAGAATGATCGTTATGTGATCCGCCGGATACTTTGATATGATGGTGGAATATCCAGCCGTGCCTCCGGCATGTTCCACTAACAGATGCCCGTTTACATTCCCGAGAGCCCATCCCAGACCATAGCCTGTTTTGGATCCATCGTTCAGAATCGCTGGTGTCCACATCAAATTCTTTTCGGAATCGGATAATATGGTGTTTTGGTCCAGCGCTCTGTTCCATTTGATTAGATCATCCAAATCCGATAGAAGAAATCCCGCCCCGAGTACCGAATCGGAATACATGAAGGGCTCATTTTGTAAATGATGGTCATAGAGATAGCCAGGAGCACGATTTGGTACAATCTTGTCCGGTCCGGTGGGAATTGTCGCCAGCATGTGAAGCGGGGATAAGATGTTCTTGCTCATGAAATCGAACAAGCCCATGTGTGTAATTTTTTCTATGATCAGGCTGAGCAAGTAGTAATTGGTGTTACTGTATTCGTATTTGCTTCCGGGAGGGAAGTCAAGAGGGAGGCGGTTTACAAGTGAGAGTATCTTTTCCGGGGTTTCAGGGTTACGCACAATCTCAAAAAAATCGCCATGCGCTGTGAAATTAGGAACTCCTGACGTGTGGGTTAATAGTTGTTCCAGTGTGATGGGTTTCCAAGCATTCGGAATATCGACGAGATATTGAGACAGGGTGTCGGATAGGTGCAGTTTTCCTTCGCGTCTGAGTAAAAGGATGCATGTGGCGGTGAACTGCTTGGTCATCGAGCCAATCTCGAAAACATCCCTCACGTTGGCAGGCGTGCGAAGTTCCACATCGGCGACACCATAGGCTTTTTTCTTAATACATTTACCATTGCGTATGATCGCTAACGTCGCTGCAGGAATATGCTCCCTCTGCATGGCATATCGGACAATTCGGTCGTAGATATCCGCACGAGATTGAGAGCTGGATGAGAACAAAAATAGAATGCATATACCTGCGATGATTTTCATATAGTATGACCTGAGCCTTATGTTAAGAAAGCCCTTCGAAAAATATCGAAGGGCGAAATCTCATACGTTGCAAATACGATACGCTTCACGGAGCGATGTCAAGGGGTCACGACGGGGAATGAATTCGTGAGCCACAAAACCGTCGTAACCGGAATTTGCGATCTCACGCATCACTCTGGGATAGTATATTTCCTGTGTGTCATCAATCTCATTGCGCCCCGGATTGCCGCCGGTATGGAAATGACCGATATACTGAATATTCTCTCTTATGGTTGCGCAGATGTCTCCCTCCATGATCTGCATATGGTAGATATCGTATAGGAGCTTAAATCTTTCCGATCCAACCGCCTTCACGACTTCAGCCCCCCAGGCGGTTGAATCGCATTGGTAATCCCGATGGTCCCGTTTACTGTTTAGTAACTCCATGCATATGGTCACTTTGTACTTTTCGGCGATGGGCATAATCCTTTTCAAACCCTTCACGCAGTTTGCCAATCCGTCGTCATCGGAGATTCCATTACGGTTGCCCGAAAAAGTGATAAGGTTGGGAAATCCTGCGGAAGCGACAAGCGGGATCATATTTTCCGCCTCTTGAACCAGCTCGTCGTGGTTTTCGATGCGGTTAAATCCATCCGGTATATTGCCGATGCCGGAAGCCATCGTGCAGATCAGTCCATGTTTCCTTACGGTATCCCAATCATTCGGACCAAGAAGGTCGAGACCAACCAATCCGATTTTTTTCACTTCAATGCATAATTCATCCAAGGATAACCCACCAAAACACCAACGACTTACTGATTGTATTATCTTTCCATTACCACCTGAACCGGAAATGTCCGCAGCCATTTAATCATCTCTCCTTCCATATATGTGTACGCATTCAGAGGAGGCATCTTATTGGATTCAGCGTCAATTTTGATGCGACCCTTCAAAGCTATGCTATTCTGTCCGACAATACGATAATCATACCCAACGCTCTGTCAAATTAACATCACGTTTGAGTTAGCGCGTCCTTTGTTTTTATGATCCCATTAGCTTCTCATATGCCTGCCCATGTGTACGGGCGGGGACTTGGGTGGGAAACCAATATTTTCACCCTATCGAGATATTCGGTGAAAGGATTTTGTCATGATTTTGGAGGTTTGGAAAAGCGGACTCGCAAGACGTTTCATAAAAATATTTCTTTTCCTTGTAACCGCGCCATTGACTATCACATTGTTGTTTCTAGTTATTACCGGCGCCCGTGAAGTCGGAACGCTCACGAATGATATCCAAAATATAGTTACCATGGCGATGACATCAGTGTGCTCGCAGTTCAAGAGAGTGGGGGCGAAATCCATCAATGAATCCACGCAAGAAAGCTCACGCATTTCCGTTGCAATATTGAAGTCAACCTATCAGAATATGGATCATTCCCAGCAGAGGATTATTGAACATTCCATGAACGGCATGCGAAATCTGGCAGAGCGATCGATCAATGAAACATCCTCGCAAACGCTAAGGGAAAATAGAAAAGAGCTGACGACAGTAACTCGAGTAATGAACGGGATGTTCGCAAAGACAAACGCATCCATCGAGAAATCATCGCTCTCAAGGATCGACGGATATTTGTTGGAGGAGCATGCAAAGTTGTTGCATCAATATGCTCTTGATCTTGCGAATGACATAAATGACAGAATCCTAAGAACAAGGACTGTGATGGAACTGATAGGATCCATACAAAACAAAAGCGGACGATTTTCAAACGATCAACTAAATGTAATCAAAGCGCTGTTATCACAGCAAGACGATATTCATGGACTATCCTTGGTCGACCCGCAAGGACGCGTGTTGGAATCCGTTAGATATAATGGAAACCGTTTTCTCATTGTGGATGATATTGAAAAAACGAGCGAAAAACATTCGAACCTGAAATTCTCAGGATCCATGCCCGAAAAGAGCCAGGGCAGTATGACGCCCCCGCTTGAAATTCAAGTTATCGCCCCTGGCCCATACTTCAACGGAAAACTAGGCGCATTAAAGTGCATGATGTCACTGGGAAGCTTGGAAAGAAACTTCCAGAAAACGATAGATCAAAAAGACGCTCGTTTTTTCATCTCCAAAATCGGATATCACGATATCCGCGCAGACAGAATCAGATTCACGGGTTACATAACAAGTTCCGCGACGATCCCGTCGGTAAGTGAGAATATCGTCGTCATGGAATCCGCTCGTGAAATACTTCAGCCAATCTCATCATTCACCAGGAGCATCAACTCATCTTTAAATAAAGCTCAATATGATTTGAACAGACGCCTCTGCGCAGCGGTTAACAATACCAATATCAACATCAAACATGACACCGCGATATTAAACCGCAAAATATCGGAGAAGTACGAGATGTCATCCCGACGGTTGGAGCAAAACCTTCATCGTGACGCCGCGCTAAGAGCCTTCAACAAACTGGCAATGATGCGATCCGCGATATTAAAGCACACTAATCAATTGATGATGGAAAACCAAGCGCAGATGAACCATGCGAACGAAATCGCCACTCTTAACCTCGAATCCAATTTCAAACCGATGATATCCATGACGACCATCATGGCGGGATATGGAATGGTTAGGATGTCTCTTCTGTTGATCCTCATTGCCATCGTTATAGGGGTGATCTCGGCGATGTATCTTTCCATGCGAATAGTCACTCCCATTATTAGATTATCCACCGCGACGAATGAGATATGCCAGAAACGAATGGATGCAAAAGTGGAGGAAAATGGAGCGGATGAGATCGGGCAATTGGCGCACTCATTCAATACTATGGTGGATTCGCTATGCCAAAGTCAAGCCGAATTGAAGGATGCCGAGGCGCAATTAATCCAAAGCGCAAAAATGGCATCTCTAGGAACTCTCTCAGCGGGGGTTGCGCATGAATTAAACCAACCACTCGCGGTTATTCGCGGAGTTGCGCAGCAAATAAAACATACGGATGGACTTTGCAAGGATTTGACCGAAGACGTGGAATTGATCGAGGGTCAAACCACCCGTATGATGAAAATAATCAAACACCTGAGGACATTTTCGCGCATTGGAGGATCGGAATACGGGAATGTTGATCTTAATCAAGTGGTACAAAACTGTTTTATCTTTGTCGGGGAGCAATTGAAATCGCATAACATAACAGTGGAAACGGAATTGGACCCCGCATTGCCATCCATCATTGGAGATGCGAATGAGATGGAACAGGTTTTGTTGAACCTGATAACAAATTCCCGCGACTCTCTCGATTCCATCAAAACCATGGATGACAAACGCATCCGAATTCAAACCTATCATGATGCGCATAGGGTGGTGCTGACGTTTCAAGACAACGGGGCGGGAATTCCCGAAAACATCCTGAACAAAATATTCGATCCTTTCTTCACCACCAAAGATCCGGGCAAGGGTACGGGATTGGGGCTATCCATCAGCCATGGAATCATCAATAAGATGGGAGGATCCATTCAAGCCAAGAATGATAATGGTGCGCTGTTTATTATTTGTTTGAACCCGGTTGCCGCAGTACAGGACAATCAACGCTTGGTGGATGCGGCGTGAGTCGGAAAAAAGCATGAGTGTCATAATTCCATGGATGCATATGTTCCGTCGGAAGAGAAAAATGTGCGAAAAATGTCGCATTCCGTTCGCTCATTCAAAAGCAGGGAGTGATATCGAAAACCGGTTCATGTTTGCAAAATAAATGCACTACAAAAACGGGAGCTACTTTCCAAAAATTAAGACATGCTTCGCCTGGATGCGAAATGGATAATGGAGCGCGATATGGCAAAAGTGCTATTAGCCGATGACGAAGCCGCTTTACGGCTATTGATGGGACGTCAACTGAGTAAAGCCGGGCATGAAGTAATTCACGCATCAGATGGTTTGGACGCCTTTCAAATAATGGAAAGGGACCCTACATTCGATGTGGTGGTGAGTGACATCAAGATGCCAAAGCTTGATGGCATGGGGTTGCTTTCGCGTGCAAAGAGCATTATTCCCGACACGGAATTTATTATATTGACCGGGCATGGTTCCATGGAGAATGCCGTGGAAGCGTTTAAAACCGGAAATGTGTTTGATTATCTTCTCAAACCGCTTGATGATATCAACGAACTGGATGCAGTGGTGGATCGCGCAGTGGAACGCAGACGGCTGAGAATGGAGAATAAGAAGCTTATCCGCGATCTCGAAATCAGAGTCCACGAGTTGGAGGCTACTCGACAGGAACTGGCAAATCTAGCCGAGCATGATGGTTTGACGGGATTGTTGAACCATCGCACAATTCATGGCAAATTAATGGATCGCGTTAATACACATCCCAACGACCATATTACAGTAATGATGATTGATATGGATGGCTTCAAACAGTTCAATGATACATATGGTCATCAGGTTGGAGACCAGGTTTTAAAGCATATCGCGAATATCCTAAGACAGACCTTTTCCGATGAGGTGGATACCGGCAGGTGCGGCGGCGATGAATTCATGGCTATATTGCCCCGATGCAGCGCTCCGGAAGCTAGTATCATTGCGGACCGCATAAAAAGACTTCTGGTGCAGCATCCCTTCCGCAATCCTGAGGGCGTGGCGATACCAATTCGGTTGTGTTTCGGCATTTCGGATACCACCACCGCAGGCTCGTCGCCCATAAATTTAGTTGCGGCTGCGGATGCCGCGTTGTTTGAAGGCAAGAAAAAAGGCGGAGACGCCATTATGCTTCATATGACGATCAAGGAGCAAGGGGATGTTGAAAACAGAACGACTTTCGATGTTCTCGACAGCCTCGTAACCGCGATCGATAACAAGGATCGTTACACCAAACGACACTCTGAGGATGTCACCACTTATGCGCTCTTGCTTGCCCAATCCCTTTCGCTATCCGACGAGACCTGTTCCGCCGTGCGGGTGGCAGGATTATTGCATGATGTGGGGAAAATCGGAGTGCCGGACGCCATACTGCGCAAGCCTGGCAAACTCAGCCCGGAAGAGTATGAGATCATGAAAAATCATGTTACGATTTCCGGGTTGATCATTCACGGTTTGCCTAGGCTGGCGGATGTGTTGGACGCGGTGACGCATCATCACGAAAGGTGGGATGGGAGAGGGTATCCCAGAGGTCTTGCTGGAGAGCAGATTCCCATGCTGGGAAGAGTGATGGCGATTGCCGACGCCTTTTCAGCAATGACATTGGATCGGCCTTATCGAGCGGGAATGTCCGTCGAGGACGCGCTTGCTGAAATTGAGAAGGGTTACGGAACGCAGTTCGATCCAAAGCTTGCAAGGATATTCGTCGGGACTATTCAACAAAGCTCCATCATATGGAAAAGGGAGATCGCCAAGGCCGCATGAGATCATGATCTGACAACCTTCAGATGAACCATCAACATGCGGTCTCAAAATCGTCCCGATGAGGTATGAAACTCAAGCCATCCCGGAAGGCTAACAAAGGCTATTCATATTTTCCGCGTTACCAATGTTATCAATTGAGAACAACTCCGCCAACGCGGGCAGATACACTTTCCCTTCGGCTATATTAAGCCCCAGCATCAGCGCCTTGTCCTTCCTTACCGCGTCACGCCATTCATTCCGAGCAATTTGCACGGCGTATGGTAAAGTCACATTGGTCAAAGCGAACGTGGAGGTGCCAGCGACAGCGCCAGGCATGTTGGTGACGCAGTAATGCACAACGCCGTCTATGATATAGGTTGGCGAACTGTGAGTGGTCGGATGAGATGTTTCAAAAGCGCCTCCTTGATCAATTGCCACATCCACGATGACCGATCCCTTCTTCATTAAACCTAGCATTTCACGGGTGACGAGTATCGGAGTCTTGGTGCCTCTGCTCAAAGCGCACCCAATCACAAGGTCCGCATTCGCCAGGCATTGTCTAATGTTTTGACGGTTGGAATAGAGGGTTCTTACATTCGGTGGCAATATGTCCGCCAAACGGCGCAAACGATCCAAATTGACATCCAAAATGATAACATTCGCGCCCAGACCCGCCGCCATTCGCGCGGCGTTTGATCCCACCACGCCTCCACCAAGTATTACGACATTCGCCGGCAAGACTCCCGGCACCCCCCCCCAGAAGAATACCTCTGCCTTCCATGGGCTTTTCCAAATATTTCGCACCTTCGTGCACCGCCATGCGTCCTGCCACTTCGCTCATCGGGGTAAGCAAGGGCAATGATCCATCCGGAAGCTGGATCGTTTCATACGCAATGCAAACCGCTCCGGATTTCATCATTGCAAAAGTCAAATCTTTGCTGGCGGCGAAATGAAAATAGGTGAATATCACCTGCCCTTGGCGAATCAATGGATATTCCGAAGGCTGAGGCTCCTTGACCTTCAGAATAAGGTCGGATCGGGCATACACCTCCGCCGCAGAGGATGCGATTTGCGCTCCCATTGCGGTATAGTCCTCATTGCATAGACTAGAGCCTGCGCCCGCATCGCTTTCGACCAGGACGGTGTGTCCCTCTTCCGTCAATATCTCGGCGCCGGCGGGGACTAAAGCGACGCGATATTCATTATTCTTGATCTCTTTTGGAATGCCGATAATCATCCTCGAAGCCCTTTCAACCGAGTCGTTTGTAAAATCCTCACCGATTCATCCAAGTCAGGTAATCTTTCGCATGATAAGTCAATATGATATCCGCGCCCGCTCTCTTGATGGCGATTAATGTTTCAGTCACAGTTTTTTCCTCGTCCAGCCAGCCGTTGGCGACCGCCGCTTTGATCATTGAGTACTCACCGCTAACGTTATACGCAGCGATTGGAAGATGACAGGACTGTCGGGCTTGATAGATGAGGTCGAGGTTGGGAAGCGCGGGTTTCACCATAAGAATATCCGCCCCCTCCTGCAAATCGAGTTCCGCCTCTTTCATCGCTTCGCGCGAATTGGAACTATCCATCTGATAACTTTTCCGGTCTCCGAACTGAGGCGCACTGTCCGCCGCTTCTCTGAAAGGTCCATAAAAGGCGCTCGCATGTTTTATGGCGTAAGACATAAGAATGCGAGAGGAGAACCCGTTTGTATCCAATGCTTTGCGAATGGCGCCGATTCTCCCATCCATCATGTCGGATGGTGCGATGATATCCGCTCCCGCCTCCGCGTAAGCCAGCGATATGCGGGTCAATAATGGCAGCGTTGCGTCGTTGTCCACGCATCCATCCCTAAGAGCGCCGCAATGTCCATGAGAAGTGTATTCGCAAAGACAGACATCCGCAACTAACAGTATCTGATCCGAAAAAGTCGTCTTCAGTCGGCGTAACGCTGTTGGAACGATGCCATCAACGTTCCACGCTTCAGAACCGATCTCATCTTTTGTATCAGGAATGCCAAATAGGATTATTCCCGGGACACCGAGACGAATTAATTCCTCCACCTCCTTCAATAGATTGTCCACGCTGAAACGAAACACTCCGGGCATTGACGGAATAGGGGAGGTCTCATGAGCATGCACAAAAAGAGGCTGGATCAAATCATCTTGAGTGACTTGAGTTTCACGAACCAGCCTGCGAATATTTTCAGATGCTCTCAATCTTCTAGGACGTGAAACAGGATATGAGGACATTTTTTACCTCCGTGTGGCGAAATATGCGACGATCTTATTCACCAATCCGGGTATGGAATGCTCCGATGCCACGATTTGCGGATCGAATCCGTATGTTTGAAGCGTGTCTGCGGTTATCGGACCGATACATGCTAATACGGTTTCACCGATGAGTTCCGATACGTTCTGTTCACCGATAGTCTGCATGAAATTATGCACCGTGGATGAGCTTGCAAAGGTGATAACGTCGATCGCTTTTTCCGCCAAATCTGAAATGATTTCATCCTTGTCCGAATCATCCATAACCGTTTGGTAAATCGGCGTTACATCGGTCACGGCACCTATTTCCGTAAGTCTTTGAGGAAGGATCTCCCTGGCTTCCGAGGCTCTTGGAAGCAGGATACGGGCTCCTTTGATGAGATGAGCGGGGAGTTCCTCCAAAATAGCCTCCGCAACAAAGCGTGTGGGAACGAAATCCGCACGAATTCCATGTTTGCGTAAAACCTCAGCAGTTCCAGGTCCAATTGCTGCGATATGCAACCCCGCCATTGATCGCATATCATATCCGAGTTGATTTAACCGGTCCAACACAATGGTTACCGCGTTCGCGCTGGTGAATATAATCCATGAATACAGACTGGATGATGCTTCTCCGCTTTCCGTAAGACCCGCCACGCTTGGAAACAGATGGATGGCATGATCCAAAGATGACAAATCCGTCATTGGCAGAATACGTATCATAGGATATTCCACCGGCTCCGCGCCGAGCTTTTGTAGCATTTCGCAAAGATCGCTGCTCTGTTCCCGTGCGCGTGTCACCATGATTTTTTTTCCAAACAGCGGTTTGTCTTCAAACCAACTCAGTTTATCACGTAATCGCACCACCTCACCGACTATCGTTACACAGGGCGCGGTGAAGTTGCGACGATACGCATCCTCTTCAACCGCCGTCAAGGTGGATGTTAACGTACGTTGTTTGCTCCATGATCCCCATTGCACGAGCGCAATCGGAGTATCCTCCGATTTGCCGTTTTCTATCAGTTTACTGACTATGGCATGAAGATTCTCAACTCCCATTAAAAAGATGATCGTGTCCGCCCCGTTGGCGATCTCTTTCCATCGGACACTGGATTCGTTTTTCAGCGGATCCTCATGCCCCGTTATCACGGTGAAGGAGGAAGCGATATTACGATGCGTTACCGGTATTCCCGCGTATGCAGGGGCGGCAATGGCGGAGGTTATGCCAGGCACCACTTCGAATACCACATTAGCCTCCCTGCAAGCTATCGCCTCTTCTCCGCCTCTTCCGAAAACAAAAGGATCCCCTCCCTTAAGCCTGCAGACAGTTTTCCCCTTCTGCGCGTATTGCACGATCAGTTCGTTGATTTGATCCTGTCTGATCGTATGTCGGGAGGATTCCTTGCCGACGTAGATTAACTCGGCATCCTTTTTAGCGTGCTTTAAAACGTCCGGATGAACCAAACGATCATAAACCACGACATCGGATTGCGCGAGATATTGCATTGCTCGTAATGAAATCAAAAGCGGATCTCCTGGTCCCGCTCCCACAAGTAAAACTTTGCCTATGGATTGATCCATATTATGCATCCTCATTGATTAATTCGGTGTCTTTGTGCCAATTGATGTCATCCCTTTTCATGCAATCCAAGTTATAATGCAATCCTCGGCTCTCTCTTCTGGCTATCGCGGATTTTACGATGAGTTCGGATAGGGTCACCATATTCCTTAACTCGAAAAGCTCCGGGTGGGGGGCGTAATCGTTCAGCCATCGGGAAACGGTTGTCTCCATTGAATTAAGTAATTCTTCAGCTTTGGCAAGATCCTTATCTGTGCGCACGATGCCCACCAAGTCATTCATGTGATGCCTTAATTCATTTCGCATACTGCGTATATCATTCAAAGGAGCCATCTTCGCGGATAGCTGGATATCCTCCAAAGGGATATTTTTCGGGAGCGGGGACGGGGGGGATGAAATAACATGCATGGCTGACCGGTGTCCCCAAACCATCGCCTCCAAAAGGGAATTGGATGCCAGTCTGTTAGCGCCGTGAACCCCTGTGCAACTCACTTCTCCGGCGGCGTACAACCCTTCCAATGTCGTGCAACCATTAAGGTCCGCCTTGACCCCGCCGCACATGTAGTGAGCTGCGGGCACCACCGGTATGGGCTCCTTGGTGATGTCAATCCCGTAATCGAGACACTGTTGGTAAATGGTTGGAAATCGCTCGCGGATAAAGTCATCGTCAAGATGGGTGATATCCAAAACCACGCAAGGATCGCCTTTTTTGATACGCTCCGCGTGTATCGCTCTTGCCACGATGTCCCTGGGAGCTAGTTCAGCCAATGGGTGATACTTATGCATGAAGGTAGCACCGTCAAGCGTGCGAAGAATCCCGCCTTCGCCGCGGACGGCTTCGGAAATTAAAAAAGAATCCCCTTTGGTATGGTACAGACAGGTGGGATGAAACTGGATAAACTCCATGTTTGAAATCACTGCCCCTGCATTCCACGCCATTGCCACACCGTCACCCGTGGCGATTTCGGGGTTGGTGGTATGCAAGTAAAGTCGCCCGCACCCTCCGGTTGACAGCATCACAATCCGTGCCAAAAAAGCGTAAAGTTTTCCGTTTTGCGTATTTATAGCGATGGCGCCGACGCAACGGCGTTTACCGTCAACGTTTCTAACCAAGAGATCGATGACGAAGTAATTCTCAAGTATTTCGAGGTTAGGCATGTCCTTTACGGCGGAGAGAAGAGCCCTTTCGCATTCGTATCCAGTACGGTCCACCGCATGAACAATTCTGTTCCTTGAATGCCCCCCCTCTCTTCCTAATGCAAGGTGATGCGCACCGTGTTCATCTTCTATCATGTTAAATTGTGCGCCTAGATCAATTAACTCTCTGATGCGGTCCGGTCCTTCCGTTACTAGAGTTTTCACGGCGTCTTCCTTGCAGATTCCGGCGCCCGCGATCAAGGTGTCCTCCATGTGCAAATGAACATCGTCGTTTTCATCCATCACCCCGGCGATGCCCCCTTGAGCATAGTTACTGTTGGATTCCGCCCTGCTTTTCTTCGTCAAAATCAACGTGGAGCCGTGCGGAGCAACATTTCTGGCGAATGTCAAACCCGCTACGCCGCTTCCTATGATTAGATAGTCGACTATTTGAGCCACTGAAGAGGTAGATATCCTCATGATGGAAAAGCGTCCTTTCCGTCCTGTAAGATCGTTCATTTATCGAATAGGTTCTGTGCTATTTTTTTCACCAAGGACGATTGATCCGATCCCGATAAGATGCATACGAATACAAGACTCAGTTTTTTCCCTCTATCCCATCCATCAATTCACGCGCTATGCGATTACCCAACTCATGAGCTTTTAATATATGATCACTCCTATGAGTTCTTACGATTTTCACCCCGTCCTGGGTAGCAAGGAAAGCGTGCATACTAAGCATTTCGCCTTCGATGGATACGTATGCCCCCGCTGGAATGGAACAACCCGAACCCAACGCCGATTGGAAACATCGCTCGGCAGTGACCGCTATATGGCTATGCGGGTGATCCAACGGTTCCAAGATGGAATGGACATCGGTGGAGTCCTTGCGTATCTCCAACGCGAGGGCTCCTTGTCCCGGAGACGGGATGAACTCGGTAGGGGGCAGCTCCTCCACGATGTTTTTTTCCAAACCAAGGCGTTTCAGTCCCGCTGCGGCTAAGATGATGGCATCGTAGTGTCCTTCCCGCCATTTGCGTAGTCGAGTGTCCACGTTTCCTCGAATAGGTTCCATTCGGAGGTCCGGTCTAACGTTTTGAATCAAAACCATCCTTCGAGGTCCACCGACGCCTATTATCGAACCAAAAGGAAGATCGTTAAGAGCGAGCGAATGGGAAATTAATGCATCACATGGCGATTCCCTGCGAGGAATTGCGGCAATTTCCAATTCCGGGGAAAGCTCACTCGGTAAATCTTTTAAGCTATGGACGGCGAAATCCACGCTTTTTGAGAGGAGCGCCTCCTCGATCTCCTTAACGAAGACCCCTTTTGTTATGATGTTATTTGATTGCTGTTGACTTTGAGTGTCTCCTGTGGTGCGGATGATGATCGTTTCGATATCCAAGGAAGGGTTCAGTTTTCCAAGGAATGTGATTACTTGTTTTGTTTGAGCGATGGCGAGCGCACTGCCGCGAGTGCCCACCCTAAGTGTTCTTTTCATATAGTTTACCCGTTGAGATAGGAAGCTTATCCGCAGTGAATGAAATTGAATATACTAACGGAGAAATGCACACCTCAGGATATCAGTGACCTGGCTGGAGATGCAATTTCCGGAAATCATTTTTTGAATGGATCAGGCAATCCTTATCTAAAGTGATGCGATCCGCTTGGAATCATAAACAGAGTTAACGAGACGAATAAACCTACCACAAGAAGAATATGCGATTTAGGCCCTCGGAATCCGGTGAAGTTCCTTAGCAGCAAATACGAGCCATAAAGCACCCAAACTAAAAAAGAGATGATTGTGTGGGGATCCCATATCCAGTCGCCCTTGAGTCCGCCAGATAATGCTTTGATTACTCCAAATGCCAAGCCGAGAGTAAGCAGAGGCATTGCGAAAGCGATCAAATGTAGTGCCATCGAATCCAATTTTTCCAGCGGTGGCAAACGCAGAAACATGGCTTTTCGATTGGGTCGTTTCAAGAGGCGGTATTGCCACAAGTAACAAATAGCGCAACAAGCGGCAAGCGCGAATAGTGCGAAGGAGAAAAGTACGAGCATGATATGTAAATTGATAAAATGCTCTTGTATTTCAGGATTTTGTCGAATAGCCTCGTCCGAACGCAGTATCGCGCCAAAGATAAACGCGGAACTTAATGGCATGAGGATGGAACCGAGCGCAGGTAGCTTATAAAAGTAATCAATCGGAATAAACAGCAGCACCATTGCCCATGCTGAAACACTTAATGAGCCGAACGCGCTCGAAAATGGCGATTGGTGATAGGTGACACAAAAATGACCGATCGCCAGTGTGTGAAGTGCAAATCCGGTTAGGTATACATATCTCGCTTGAATCAGTCTTTTGGGGTCTTTTAATGCCAGATTGGCGCCGTAAAGAACAGCGGCCGTTAGATAGGCGAAAAGAACGATGCTATGAAGGATTGCACTTATCATGATTCGACGTCCTCCGAGGTGTTCGCACAAGATTGCGAATGCGTGTCAAAGGAATCGTTTTCTTCCGGGAGAGCGAATATTTCCTGTGCGGCGTCCAAAAGAGTGTATTGTTTTGATGTTTCATCTGCTGACGCCGCCTCTTTAAGCCGTCCTATCGGATCGCGCGTGATTTTTGTTGTCAAGGATTTCATGGCGGATTCAATGCACTCCCAGGAATGTTCGGACAGATCAG
Organism: bacterium; assembly: GCA_021811565.1. Taxonomy (GTDB): domain Bacteria; phylum Armatimonadota; class Chthonomonadetes; order Chthonomonadales; family CAJBBX01; genus DTKV01. The sequence goes on from JAJZOL010000238.1 coordinate 38,878, forward strand.
GGAGCTGACGCCTTAACCTTGCCAACTCCTCTTCCTTAAGTCTGTTATGTTTTCGCTGAAGCTGTGACACAATGGGGGCTGCGTTGAGGGATCTCCACCAATTCATAAACTTAATGACCTCCTCTTCAATAATCCGCTCAACCTTTTGGACTTCGAATTCGCGCCCATGAACCATATCGCTTACGATCTCTTCGAGATCATCGATGTCATAGAGGAAAAGGTTTTCGATATTCCCCGCTTCCGGCTCAATGTCTCTTGGCAAAGCGATATCAATCATGAAAACAGGTTTGCCGCGTCTTTTGCGCATCATCTGAGCCAAGCCATCTTTTCGGAGAATGAAATGAGGAGAGGATGTTGAACTAATGACGATGTCGGCGGAAAGCAGTTTCTCTGGAAAGTCATCGTATCGAATAGCTTTGCCGCCTAGTTTTTCCGCAAGCGATACAGCCCGCTCATGGGTTCGATTGGCGACGAATATCAGCTTGGCGCCACTAGAAATCAGATGATTAGCCGTTAACTCACTCATTTTCCCCGCGCCGAGAATCAATATGGATGCGTTATTCAGCGAACCGAATATCGATTGCGCCAGTTCCACTGCCGCATGTCCCACTGAAAATCCGCCGGCTCCTATTTGGGTTTCCGTGCGAGCTCTTTTTCCGGCTGTGATGGCGGATCGGAAGAGGCCGTTTAATACACGCCCGATGCTCTGCGCGGATAACGCAGCGGCGAAAGAATCGCGCACCTGCTTCAGAATCTGCGGCTCTCCCAGAACCATGGAATCCAATCCCGCCGCCACGCTGAATAGATGAGATACGGCAATCGATCCAGTGTGAAAATAGAGGTGCGATCGGAATATATCCGGTTGTATGTTGTGAAATTCCGAGAGGAAACAAATTAGATGATCCTCAAGAAAATCGCTTTGAGGAGAAAGAGCGATGATCTCCGTGCGATTGCATGTGGAAAGAATGGCGCATTCCGAAATGCTTGGGTGACGAGAAAGAACGGACAACGCTTCCGGCAATCTGTTTTCCGGAAACGACAACTTCTCTCGTATCTCAATGGGAGAGGTCTTATGATTTAATCCAATGACTACCAAATACACGAGAACGCTGTTTGACGCGCCTCTTCGACGCGCCCCTTCCGTATCATCTCCAGCAGGACATCCTCCTTCGCCAAGCGATTCAGCGCATTTTTTCTCTCATGTGGATCCGAAATTTTGAGTTTGATCTCATTCCTCACATCGCGCAGAATTGTCATGAGAGCGCCGTATTCCTCTCCATAGACAGCATCCATTTGATGAAGGATATCCTTGGCGATGGATGGGCTAGCCCCTTGCGTGGAGACGGAGATTATTAAATCTCCTTTTTGGATAAAGCCGGGGAATATCACATCGCCCTCTTCGGCATCTCCTGCGTCATTACAAAGGATACCACGTCTTTTGGCATCCCGCATGATTCCACGATTCACGTCGGAACTGTTTGTGGCTGCGATGACTAGAAAAGCTCCGTCGGTATGCGTCTCGTTGTATCTTTCCTGAATCCAAGTGACTTGAGATGTTTTTGATGCATCCTTGATTGCAGGGGTGACTTCGGGAGATACAATTGTGACTTGGGCATTTTCATTCAACAAGCACCGCATCCTGCGAGTCGCAATCGCTCCACCGCCTATAATGATGCAGCGTTTGTCAGAAAGGGATATCAATAATGGTATCATCCTTGCTCGTTAAAAACCATATCCGTTGATAGATGGTAGGAAAGCACCGCGAGTTCCTGTACGAATGATACGTTGCGTACCACGACATCATCGGGTACCCGCAGAATGGTTGGCGCAAAATTCAGAATCGCCCTGATGCCCGCATCAATCATCTGTTCCGTCACATCCTGAGCTGCGGATCGAGGTACGGCTAGGATGCCGATTCTAGCCTTAAGCACGGCGTTGATTTCTGCAAGACGAGATATGTCGAGAATCTCCAACTCCCATAACTTTCTGCCAATCTTGGCGAAGTTATTATCGAATACCGCCACAAGATTGAAATGATGCTCATTCAGACCGGGATAGCCTACAAGCGCGGATCCGAGATTTCCAGCGCCGATCATCACCACATGCTGCTCTCTGTCAATTTTCAGGATTTTGGTGATGCGATTTTGCAACTCCGCCACATTATAGCCAACTCCAGGCTTTCCGAATTCCCCGAAATAGGATAAATCCTTGCGAAATTGAGCGGCGTTTATTCCCGTTTGCTCCTCGACATCTGACGAGGCGATGGTTTCGACATGATCTTGTTCAAGATCCAGAAGATAGCGCAAATACGTAGCCATACGTTCCAACGTCGGCACCGGAACTTTACCGGAAGGGTTGTTACCCAAAGGCTCTTCCTCCGTTTTTTTGTAAAATCAAGTAATTGCAAAAGCCCTTTTCAAAGATATCACCACGCGTGAAATGAGCGATACCAGCCTCATTTACTCTGTTTTTGCAATCACCTCGAATGATAATAATGACACGTCGTTTCTTCGCTAAGAACACGGGCTTGCAATCAAGCAGAAGCATCCTATGGAGCGTTGCCACACGAATATCCACTGCCATCACGTAAAATTAACACGTAAATGAATAATCACGAATTATTACAATATACGTTTGGGACGTATTAATCGCTTCCCTGTTTGGCGCAATGAAACATATCATTTATACGACCAACACATGCCCTTGAAATGACGGATCAATCCTTAAAGGCTTCAGGAATGTGATGCATCGGCACGGCGAGCATTTTAATCAATGCGGCGAGCATCTGTTCGCGAAAAACAGAATTCACCGCTAAAGCCGCTTGCGTCTGTGCATAGCCGAAGGGTATGCCTATGTCCCATCTCTCCCCGATCGACTCCAATGCCAAATATCTCTCCCCAGCACACCGCAGACGCTCATGGGCACTCGTGAGTTGTATCTCGTTGTTTTCGCGCAGATCGTTATCGATCGCGTAACGAAGACTATCGAATATGGAAGGTGTGAATACATGCATTCCGAAAAAGCAAAGATACATCCCCCATAGCAATCCCTCGACACGCAACTTTTCCTCGGCGAACTCCAAAGTGGGTTTTTCCGATATGAGATCAATGTCATATACCCGTGGGTTTTGTTGAATTAATTTACCACGAACAGTCCCGAAAAGATGTAATAACTCCGCTGGAGTTTGCTGAACCGCCGATACGCTTGTCTCATATTTCTCATAAACATCCATGACTTGACGTGCGCATCGTGTCTCGGTGCCTGAAGTGTAGATATGGTCTCCAAGCATTAGTAGGAAAGGTTCATTCCCAACAAAATCTTTGGCGCACCACACCGCGTGTCCGTATCCTTCTGGTTGAGATTGTTCAACCATATGAAGCCTGGATGCGATATGTTGCATCTTAGCCGAAGCCAGCAACGCCCATTCCTTGCCTTTGAAAAGGCGAATCTCTTCGTTGGATATCGGTTTGAAATGGCTTTCGATCTGCGCACGGTTATGTTTGTTCACCACGAGGCAGACCTCCTCGATACCGCTTTCGAGAGCCTCTTCAATGATGATTTGGATCGCCGGTTTCGTAAGTCCGTCCACATCCATTAACGGAAGCATCTCTTTCTGGATCGTGCTGGTTGCGGGATACATGCGAGTACCTCTTCCCGCAGCGGTAATGACCGCCTTTCTAATTTTGTTCATTCGTGCAAACCTTCGAGTTTTTCATTTATAGCTTTTTGAAAGGGATTCCAACAAACTTAAAGCCTTTTTCAAAATTGCGTTATCCGGATTCTCCTTTATCGCCTTCTTGAGATCGGGCATTGCATTTAGCGTATCGTCTTGGCTGGCGATGGTGAATCCATCGTTGTAAGTCTGTATCGCCATACTCTCATTGCCGCTGACAGCGTAATACAACCCTAAATTGTATTTGACATATGCCAGCTTTGGATTTAGGGACAAAGCCTTCAGACTAAATCCGATAGCATCCTTGATGTTCCCTGCCAGGTATTCAAGCCAACCGTAATTCCCCCAGCTTGTAGGGTTTTTTGGATCGGCGTTGATGACTGACTGATAGGTTTTCAATGCCATGGGATAATTCTTTTCACCGCTGTAGGCGAATGCTAGTTGTTCTTGAATATTTGAATCATTTGGCGTCTCTTTAAGGAAAGCTATGGCGGTTTGTATGGATTCGTCATAGCGTTTCGCATCATTCATTGCGGATATCAACGCCGCTTTCGCCAAAGGGTAATCCGGTTTGATTCTCAATGCCGCTTCGTATTCGGGAATTGCTTTTTCCGGGCGCTGAAAATAGGCGTAAAGTTGTCCTAACGCGAATGGTACGATCGAATCATCGGGATTCAGACCCATCGCCATGATATAAGCGTTTTCGGAATCACGAAAGTCCTTCATCTGCTTGTATGCGTCTCCAATGCCCACATAGGGGTCCGATTGATTCGGTTTAAGAATGAGGGAATGTTGAAATGCATTTACGGCTTTGTTAGGTATGCTGGCGTTCAAATATGCTGATCCCAGATCATTATATAGATCAGGCGACGTGGGATTGAGATTCACCGCTGTTTGCATCTCCGCCACGCCCTCCTCGTTTCTTCCCATTTGCTCGTATATCTGACCTAAAATGACATGAACGGCGATATCCTTGGGGTTCATTTTAAGAGCCGCTTGGAATTCCGTGATGGCTTGATCGAGTTTTCCTTGTTGCACCAAGTTCATCCCATTCTGGACATGCTCATGTTCCGATTGCGCGAATGCGGAGGGGACGGACAGCGATAGAGCTAATAGACACGTCAGGAGTGGCAATAGGAAATATTTGAAATGGTAACTTTGGGTATTGTTGATCATTGGATTTGTCTCTTATCATCTTTCAAAATAGATGTCACGCGGAATTGATAACCCTTGAATTTGGAATATTGAACGAAGGGATTGCATTTTCCTATGGATGGCATGAGCATCATGTAAAGAGTCAATGGAAATTGTTTTTGATATCATCGCTATTTCCAAAGTGTAAATAAATCGTTCATTCCAAGCTTGGCAAGATGGCTCCACCGTATTGTGCCTATGCCTGAGTTTATAGATAGACCATGCAATAAGTCAAATCAATCCCTATCTTGCAAGCTAATTGATAACGAATCGTAATGCTTTCGGCAATGGTTCGTATGATTGTGTACAATAGCCATTCTGTGTATTTAAACGAGATTATGATCGGTGGCTTGTTCAACCCAGACGAAATTGTCACCGGTGAATTTTTTTATGTTCATGATCAATTCATCATGATACTTCACACTATAGCCGCTTAGCACCTTTCTTTCAATTCCTTGATCTTTTACGTGCAAAATCACCGAATCATCGCCTTCGTCTTTGGCGAGTAGTTTTCGTAAGTTCATCGCTTTGCTTATCATTTCAGAATTTAATCGGATGTGAATCTCATGATGAGGTGATGGCTGAGTATCCTCCGCATCCAGAGGGGTAATGGAGTCTGCGTGAATCTCAATGGTCCTCCCGTCATTCTCCTCGTCTCTCACCGAGGCTTGCTCGGATATTTTACCCGTAACAAATACAATCGAATCCTTAATGATATTATCCTTGCATTCCTCGTAAGTTGATGGGAACACGGTGACCGATACGGAGCCTGTCATGTCCTCCAATGTTAAATACGCCATCAATTTGCCCGTTTTTTTCGATCGATGAGGACGAATATTGCTTAACAGCCCCGCTATTGTGACTGACGCGCCGTTGTTCTTTTTGGATAATTTTTCTATCGTGTCCCGAGTTTTCATCTTAATTTGACGAATATACCTGTTTAACGGATGTTCGGAAAGATAAAGTCCAAGCAATGTGCGTTCATATTGGAGTATCTCAGCGGTGGTGTAATCCTGAATAGTTGGGATTGTTAGTTGATGAGCGTCCTTGACGATTACATTCACGCTATCACCTCCGAATAGATCGCCTTGCCCAGATTCGCGATCCCTGTTCATCTTTGATGATATGGATATAGCGTGATCCAATACCTCGATTAAAGCTTTGCGATTGGAGTGTATTCCTTGAAACGCACCTGACTGGATAAGCGCTTCGATTGTGGACTTGGATATGGCGCCTTCCTTTGACGTGCGGATACAAAAATCAAGCAGCGATGTGAAATTACCGCCTTCGCGTCTTGCGTTAAGAATCACATCCACTGCGGATTTGCCGACGTTCTTGATCGCCGCCAAGCCAAAACGAATCGCGTCGTTTTCCGAACTGAAATCCGCATCGGAAAGGTTGATATCAGGAGGGAGGAGAGTCAGTTTCATGCGGGAGCACTCCTCCATGCAGGTGGCGATTTTGTCTGGTTTCTGTATGTAACACGCCAGTAGTCCTGCCATATATTCCACCGGATAGTTCGCCTTGAGATAGGCGGTCTGATATGCGACGTTGGCGTAGCAGACCGCATGCGCCTTGTTGAACGCATACCCCGCGAATGGCTCAATCTGATCGAATATCTCCCCGGCGGTCTTCTCGTCAACTCCTTTCGCTTTCGCTCCAGCAAGGAAATTTTCCCTCTGTTTGGCCATCTCCTCCTTTTTCTTCTTACCCATGGCTCTACGCAGGATATCCGCAGCTCCCAATGTGTATCCGGCGATGACTTGAGCGATCCTCATAACCTGATCCTGGTATACGATCACGCCATAGGTTTCCTTTAACACCGGCTCCAACCAAGGATGAAGGTACTTGATTTTTTCCAGTCCATGTTTTGCGCGAATGAATGTTGGAATATGCGCCATTGGCCCCGGACGGTACAAAGCCACCATGGCTGCGAGATCTCTTACGGAGGTTGGTTTCAGTTCAGTTATGTTTCTGCGCATTCCCGAACTTTCCAGTTGAAACACTCCGGTGGTCTCACCTCTACCTAACAATTCGAAAGTCTTTGCGTCATCCATCGGAATCTCGTTGACATTGATCTTGACGCCTTGGGATTTCCGTATGTTTTCGATGGTTCGTCCGAGAATGGCCAAATTGATAAGTCCAAGAAAATCCATCTTTAGCAATCCGAGTTTTTCGAGATTGGAGGCTGAATATTGTGTTACAAGACCGCCATTTTGCGATGAACGATGTAACGGAGTGTATTCCACAAGTGGATCGTGAGAGATAACCACTCCCGCAGCATGAACGGATGAATGCCTGGATATCCCCTCCAGTCTCATTGCGGTGTCCACCAATTCCCGAACCTGCTCGTTTTGAACATATAGATCCTTGAAATCCGTGTTGATTTCCATCGCTTCTTTGATCGTGATGTGCAGGGGTAAGCTTGGAACCATGCTTGAAATATTGTTCGCATCCTGAACGGACATGCCGAGCACCCTGGCGGCGTCTTTCAAAACGGCTTTGGCGGCGAGGGTTCCGAAAGTTACGATCTGCGCCACGTGATCCTCGCCGTATTTGTTCGTAACGTAATCGATCACTTCCGAACGTCTTGAATCCTCGAAATCCATATCGATATCAGGCATCTGAATTCGCTCGGGATTAAGAAACCTCTCGAATGTTAGCTCGTAATCCACTGGATCTATGTCCGTGATATCCACGCAGAAGGAAGTCAGCGAACCGGCGGCGGAGCCGCGCACACCGAAATATATCCCTTTGCGACGGGCGAACATGGCGAAGTCTCGAACGATGAGAAAATATTGCGCGAAGCCTGTTTGGTGAATGATATCCATTTCATAATCCAACCGTTCGCTGTATGTATCGGTGATTTTTCCAATCTTTCTTTTTAAACCTTCCTCGGCTAATTCACGCAAGTAGGATTGAGCGGTGTGGTTGTCTGGGATATCCGGCGCGGGCATCGGGGCGCGTCCGGTTTCTATGTTTAGATTGCAGAGTTCCGCAATTTTTACAGTGTTATCAAGTGCTTCGGGATACTGCTGAAAAAGCTCCAGCATTTCATCCCTGGACTTCATGTAAAACTCCTGCGCATCGTATTTCAACCTATTCTGATCGGTGACGTTCGCACCAGTTCCAATGCAAAGCAGGACATCATGCGCGTAGGCATCCTCTTTGTGAAGATAGTGGATGTCGTTGGTGCAGATTATTCCCAGTTTGAGGTCCTTGGCAATGGAGAGCAAACCCTCGTTCGCTTTTTTCTGTTCTTCCAGATGGTGGTTTTGCAGTTCAATAAAGAAATTATCCGCCCCGAATATTTCGCGGTATTCTCCGGCGATTTGAAGCGCTTTTTTGTAATCTTCCTTCAGTAACGCAACGCAAACTTCGCTTCCAATGCAGGCTGTGGTGGCGATAAGCCCTTCATGATATTGCCTGATCAGATCGTGGTCGATGCGAGGCTTGTAATAGAAACCTTCCACGGATGCGTAGGTCGCAAGCTTCAGGAGGTTTTTATATCCGGTTTCGTTTTTGGCGAGAAGAATCAAATGATAAGCGTTTTTTTCAGTTCTAGGCGTTTTATCACGGTAACTACCTGAAGTGACATACGCCTCTATGCCAACAATGGGCTTTATACCCGTCTGCTTGCATTTCTGATAGAAGTCGAAACTGCCAAACATGACGCCGTGATCCGTGAGAGCCAACGCCTCCATGTTTAGGTCCACCGCGCACTGGATCAGACGATCCATCCGTGCTGCGCCGTCCAAAAGGGAAAATTCGGAGTGAGTATGCAAATGTACAAAACCTGGACCAGACATATGGTTACCCGCCTATCATTTGGGAAAATAATCGATTACTCTCGGCTTATCCAATGTTTCAATGTTTAAGGCGTAGCCGTATTTGGGATAGATATCGATGCAATATATTGATAACAGTATTCTCAGCATTCCATATATAGTATATCTGTTTTCAAAAGGAATTCACCTTTCCAAAGTGCGAATTATATCCCATCACTCTATTTTGAATGACAGGTATACTATTTTGCAATGTCGAAACCATGAATTTCCTTTTGAACAACATTCGAATAGCCTTTGACGCCATCCGTCAGAATTTCGTTCGATCCATTTTGACGATTTTGGGAATTGTCATCGGGGTGGGTTCCGTTACGCTTTTGGTGGGTATCGGTCAAGGGGTCAAAGAGGACATCACACGCCAAATTAACAGTCTTGGGGTGAATGTAGCGTTCATACTCCCTGGTAAAATGGATTCGCACGGTGAGCCGGGGCCGATGAACTCTCTCGGCATATCCACTCTCACTCAGCGTGACGTGAATTCATTGCGGAAATTGCCCTGTGTTCGACTGTGCGCTCCTGTCTCTTTTGTATTCGGTATGGTGAGCTATGATTACGCCACATATTCCACATTCGTTATCGCCACCAATCCGGATCTCTTTACCATCATCAAGAAACCACTTAGCGAAGGTGTTTATTTCAACTCGAATGACGACAATAATCCTGTGTGTGTTCTGGCAAATGAACCCAAACAGAACATATTCGGTACAGGTAGCGCACTTGGAAAAAGCGTTCAGATCAAAAACAAATCGTTCAAGGTTGTTGGGACGCTCACCAAAGAGGAGCCTAGTCTGTTCGGCGCTGGGGGATTTGCGAATATGGTCTACATCCCATTGAAAGTAAGCATGCGCGTTTTTAAGGGAACTCAAATCAATCGTATCATCATTGAGACTGATCCACGTATCAATCCTGATATATCACTGGACCTAGTGAAGCGCACTCTCCTTGCGAACCATCACAACCAGGATGATTTCACTGTGTGGACACAAAAACAGTTAATGACGGCGATCTTCAAGGTATTTAATATCGTCACAGCCCTTTTAGCGGGTATCAGCTTGATCTCTTTAATTGTTGCCGGAATTGGGATTATGAACATCATGCTTGTAACCGTAACGGAGAGGACGAAGGAGATAGGAATCAGGAAAACCGTGGGGGCGAAAAACAGCGATATATTCCTGCAGTTTCTCACGGAGGCATCCATGCTGTCCTTATTGGGTGGCGCCATTGGAGTTGGATTGGCTGAGATCATATGCAGTATTATATCGATGCATACTGTGTTGCATCCCGTTATCACCGTTGGAATCGTGGCGATGGCGTTTGGTGTCTGTTTTCTTACAGGTATTGTGTTCGGCGTGGGACCAGCCATTCGTGCATCTCGTCAGGAACCGATCCAGGCGTTGCGATGGGAATAAACAGACTCCCGTCCTATGACTGGAGAGTCTGTTTATCATGCGACTGGATATTCGTTTTCTTATGATTTGGTCAAATTGGCTTTATCCGCCGCCGCCGCGTTTTTACGTGCGAGTTCCGCTTCCCGCTTCATCTCCTCGACCGTTTTTGTATGCAGACGAGCGGCTCCTTCGGTTTTCCTTAACGTTACTCGTGTTCCATCCTCAAGTGCAGTCACCAGTCTTTTTTTCGCACGGGGAATCTCATTCTCGTATTGGGGAAGCCATTGGACTTGCTCAACGAGCATTTCGTCAGCCATTTGCCACACATCTTCCGGATTGCATACCGCTCCAGTCAAGGGATCGTGGAGCATCGCCTGTTTTAATAGGGTGACGTCTCCGTGAACGGCGGCTTCCATTGCCATCTGTTGCACTCGAACGCTGGCGGAGCAGGTCGCGGCGCAAGCGAGCGGCAGGTCTCCCACGACTGGCGTGTTAACACCCGTCTTATCCACATAGCAAGGGATTTCCACGACGCATCCGTCAGGCAAATTGGTGATGTGTCCAATGTTGACAACATTGAAATGACCGCGGTAGGTTCGTCCGGTTTCCAAAGCTTCGACAATGTAACTTCCGTGCTCCTCGCTTCGTTTTTCTTCTGCGAAAATTCGCGGCTCCTCTTTCATCCAGTTCGGAAAATCCGTCTCAAACCAGTTGCGCCCCTCCGTGCATACACGAAGGTATCCGCCAGTCTCTCCATTAATCCAGCTTCCGAGATCAATCCATTTGTTTATCTCTTCAGTTCGCTTGCGATACCAGGGCAAGTATTCGCTAAGGTGCCCGTTGCTCTCGGTGCTGTAATATCCGAAACGGTTTAGAACATCGATGCGCACCTTTTCCGTGCGTGAAAATTCCGGATGCGCAGCGAAAAGTTCAGGTAGTTTCGCGAGCATGTCCCGTCCTCGCCAAGACACCTTGATAAACCAAGTTTGATGATTTAACCCTGCGGCGATAACATCAACCTCTTTTCGGTGCATTTTGTAATCTTCAGGTATCAATCCCTCCCGTTTCGCCCATCTGGAAATGCAATCGGTTATTTGCCAGTGAGCACCCTGCACTCCATGGCATAACCCGATGGTGTTCACACCTCCATATAAATTGCACGCCCATGTATTCATCGCCATTGGATTTGAGTAATTTAGGAAGAGAGCGTTTGGTTTCGCCACCTCCCGGATATCCTTGCAAAATTCGAGTAGAGCCGGGATCGTGCGTTGAGCGTACATGATCCCACCCACGCATAAGGTATCACCGACGCATTGATCCACTCCATACTTGAGAGGGATGTCGATATCCAATTGAAAGGCATCCAAACCGCCCTGCCGGATCGTGGAGATGATATAATCCGCATCGGAAATCGCTTTTCGACAATCCATAGTGGATTCGATAGTTGCTGGACTTTTGTTCGCTTGCACATCCCTTTCACAGAGTTGAGTGACCATCTCCAAATTGCGTTCGGCTATGTCTGTCAGAGCAAAATGAGTGTTAGAGAGCTCCGGAACGGATAAAATGTCACCAATGAGGGTTCTTGTGAACCCGATTGAACCCGCCCCCACCATCGCGATTTTAATAGCCATGAAAAATTCCTCCTTCAAATGGTTTGTTCCGTGATATGTTAATCATAAGAGTCGCATCTTTGCACCGTAGGGAAAATACAGGTATTTTAGGGAAAATACAGGTATTTATAGTAAAGTTAAGTGGCTAAAAATCTCAAAAAAGGGTTCTCTCGACATGAAACGTTCAATTCCCATTTTACTTCTTATCTTAGCGGTTTGCTTCTCGGCGTATGCAAAGAAATATAATCATAAGCCAATGGCTATGAAAAAAACGATTCCGTTGGGGGTTGATGTCAGCTTGCATGGCAGACGACCGTTTCCTCCAAACAATCCTTGGAACGAGGACATCTCCAAATTACCGGTTGATCCGCACTCCGGAGCGTATATTCGGAGCATTGGATGGAACAAAGGGTTGCATCCGGATTTCGGTACGGTTTGGGGAGGTGCGCCTAATGGAATCCCATACATGGTTGTTTCCGGAAAACAGCCGAAGGTGCCCGTCACATTCACCTATGCGGATGAGAGCGACCCCGGCCCTTATCCGATTCCGCATAATGCGCCGATAGAGGGAGGACCTGCATCCACCGGTGACCGGCATGTAATCATTATCGATAGGGACCATTGGATGCTCTACGAGCTTTTCGGCGCTTATCCTTTGGATGGGGGGAAATCCTGGAAAGCCGGTTCGGGCGCCATATTCAACCTGAATTCCAATAAGCTTCGTCCCGATGGTTGGACCTCAGCCGATGCCGCTGGTTTGCCGATTTTCCCCGGGTTGGTGCGTTATGATGAAGTAGTGGAAAATCATGCGATCGACCATGCATTGCGTTTCACATGCAATAAAACCCAACGAGGCTATATACACCCCGCGACACATTTTGCCAGCAGAAGCAACGATCCATTTCTGCCTCCAATGGGGATGAGGGTGCGTTTGAAAGCGTCTTTTGACATCTCCAAGTTTCCACCTCAGGCTAGGGTTATTTTAACCGCACTCAAGAAATACGGGATGATCCTTGCGGACAACGGTGGCGATTGGTTTATTAGCGGCGCCCCGGATCCCCGATGGAGCGACGAGGAACTATCCACACTGAAACAGGTGAAAGGCAGCGACTTGGAAGTGGTGCGAACGGGATCCATTCACCATTGAACTTTTCGAGTGAAAGCATTCTGTAGACCCTAACAATTTAACCGCAAGGAACCCTGTAAAAAAGATCGGGTGTTTTGATTTAGTCATCAAAAAAAATCGTCCCAATCCGTGTAAGATTATGGAACATTCCTTCAACGACCTTTTCAACGCTCTCATGTCGAGAGACGATTGATATGGGAGCGCAAATCCTTCCGGCAGGAAGCCGGATATCTATCGAAGCGCAGAGCTTCTTAACTCATGGAGGAATTGAAGAATGTCACTGTACATCAACACCAACACGGATGCGATGGGAACACTTCGCAATTTGCAGAATACCAGCGATGCCTTGTCCACGTCCATCCAAAGACTGTCATCGGGTTTGAGAATCAACAGCGCCAAGGATGATCCTGCGGGTTTGATCATCTCGGAAAACTTGAAATCCCAGATCAACGGGATGAACCAAGCCATCACCAACGCGCAGAACGCCAATAACGTAATCCAAACTGCGGATGGCGGCCTCTCCGAAGTCACCAGTCTGTTGCAATCCATCAACCAGCTTGCGGTTGCCGCTGCCAACACTGGGGCAAACGACCCCACCGCAGTGCAAGCGGATCAGACCCAGATATCCTCGGCAATTCAAAGCATCGATCGAATTGTCTCAGACACCCAATACGGATCAAAGAAATTGCTTGATGGCACATCCGGGGTGACTTCCGTTGTTACGAATACAACCGATCTTGGCGGGGTATCCATTGGAGGGACGTTTGCGGGTCAAGCGACTCAAGCGGGAAATGTGTCGGTAAGTGTGACAACCGCCGCGAGTTTTGCCACATCCGCCGGCGCGGCAACTTATGCATCCACCACTTCGCTTCTATCAACCGTTAATGGTGGAACGACAGGGACAGGAGGCACGATAGTAATTAACGGACAATCCATACAGGTCTCCTCCAGCGATTCCGTTCAAACCATGCTTGACAAGATCAACAATCTCAGTTCCACCACCGGTGTGAGTGCACAGTTCGTGAGTGGCGCCAGTGGAGGGCACATAGAGTTGGACCAGACAAATTACGGATCAAACTTCAACATCAATTATTCGGAAAGCAGCACAATTCTTGGAGCCCAAACTTTTGTCGCCGGTGCGAACGCAGTAGCCACAGTCACTGTGGGCGGGGTGTACACTACGTTTACAGGTGGTCAATCGACTGGCTCCTCAGGATTACAGCTAACGGACAGTTCAGGGAACAGTATCCTCTTGACGGAGGCCGGGAATACGAAGTTGAACACCGCCGCGGCAGTCGTGGGTACGGTCTCTCAAGGGTCGCTCACCTTCCAGATCGGAGCGAACGCGGGACAGAATGTATCCATCTCGATTGGCGATATGTCGACCACTAATCTGGGAAATACCGTGGTGAACGGTCAAACCCTGAATTCGATTGATGTCACCACGGCACAAGGGGCTCAAAATGCGATCCAAATTGTCCAGCAGGCTCTCTCTCAGGTGTCTGTGCTTCGGGCTCAGTTGGGATCGTTCCAGGATAACACCCTGAACAGCACGATTAACGCATTGGGGATCACATCCGAAAACCTTACCGCTTCGCAGGCATCCATTGCAGACGCAAATGTGGCTCAGGAAGTGGTGAACATGACTCAGAATAACATACTCCAGCAGGCGGGCATGTCTGTTTTGGCTCAGGCTAACCAGGAACCGCAGATGGTGCTGAAACTTCTGGGATAAATAGCATATCCATTTGATTGCAAGGCGCCTGGGATTTTCCTATCCTGGGCGTCTTTTCCTTTTTAAGACATCTAAAGATACTTATGTGTTATGCCAATAATCTCTTCGAGTGTTCCAACAGAAACCGCGGTCTGTGTAACATCTCACAGTAACACACCCATGCAGGATGCAGGGATGATGCGAAATACACGATTTCGCTTTTTTCACGGAGGATAAATATCATGTCTCTTCTCGACATCAACACCAATGTGACTGCGGAAACCGCGCTCCGCTATTTGCAGCAGAACACGAACAGTCTGTCGACGTCCATTCAAAGGCTCTCATCGGGCTTGAGAATCAACAGCGCCTCGGATGATCCGGCGGGATTGATCATATCAACCAATCTCACGGCTCAGATCAACGGGATGAACCAGGCGATATCCAATGCGCAGGACGCCAATAACGTGATCCAAACTGCGGATGGAGGGCTTTCCGAAATCACGAATCTGTTACAGTCTATCAACCAATTGGCTGTAGCCGCCGCCAACACCGGCGCGAACGATTCAGCGTCAGTGCAGGCGGATCAGACTCAGATACAATCCGCGTTGCAGAGCATCAATCGAATCGTTGCGGATACCCAATACGGTTCAAGAAGGTTGCTTGATGGCAGTTCCGGAGTAAGCGCGGCGGTTACGGATACCACCGACCTGAGTGGGATATCCATCGGCGGCACGTTTGGATCGGGGACCACTCAGGCGGGAAATGTAACCCTGTCATTGACACAAGCCTCGACAAGGGCGATTGGCGCCGGAACGGCGACCTATGCAAGCACCAGTTCCTTGGTTTCGGCTGTCAACGGGGGAACCACTGGCACAGGCGGGACGATTGTCATAAACGGTCAATCCATCCAGATAAGCGCAAGCGACACGGTTCAAAACATGCTGGATAAGATCAACAATCTCACCTCCACGACCGGCGTCAGTGCGCAATTTGTGAGTGGAACAAGCGGTGGAACGATTGAACTAACTCAGACAAATTATGGATCTCAGTTTTCAATCAACTACGCTGAAAGCAGCACCATGCTCGGTACGGTGACTGTAACCGCAGGGGTGAATGCAGTCGCCACGGTGCAGATCGGTAGCGCGACAGAAACTTTCACAGGGGGACAGTCTAGTAATGCCAGCGGTTTGCAACTGACGGACGCGAATGGCAACAGCATTCTGTTAACCGAAGCGGGAAACAAGTTGGCGCTGAATGCCAATACGACTGTTGCAACGGTATCCGTAGGTTCGATGCAGTTTCAGATTGGCGCCAATTCCGGACAGTATGTGAACATGTCCATTGGTAACATGGCTACTTCGCAATTAGGCAACACGGTGATTGCAGGCAAGAACCTCAGCAACATAGACGTAACCACCGCACAGGGGGCGTCGGATGCCATCAGCATGGTGCAGCAGGCGCTCTCCCAAGTGTCCGTTATGCGGGCGCAATTGGGGGCTTTTCAGGATAACACCTTGAACAGCACCATCAACGCATTGGGAATTACGTCGGAGAACCTGTCGGCCTCGAACTCTTCCATCGCCGATACGAATGTGGCGCAGGAAGTGGTGAATATGACGAAATACAACATTCTCGAGCAGGCTGGCATGTCTGTTTTGGCGCAAGCAAACCAAGCGCCTCAGCAGGTCTTGAAACTCTTGCAGTAAAGCGGGAATAGGTCACAGGGGTGAGCGTAAATACATCTCACCCCATCCTTTCTCCTTTACAAGGAGGGTGGGAGCAACATAATGAGCACAAGCGGGATAACATTTACGGGATTGGGAAGTGGTATAGACACCACCAGCATTGTCAATCAATTGATGGCAGTGCAAAGCTTGCCTTTGAAGAACCTGCAGGCGGAACAAACGCAATTGCAGACGGAACAGGCCGCAGTACAGACGATATCTTCGGCGATGTCCAACTTTGAAACCGCTGCAAACGCTTTGGACGGACAAAGCAGTTTTAACGCTGTACAGGCTTCCAGTTCAAACACTTCCGCTGTCTCCGTCACCGCTCAGAATGGGGCGCAGACGGGGAATCATTCGATTCAAGTGCTTCAACTGGCTCAAGCTGAGAGCATGGCGTCGGCGGCTCAATCCAGCGCATCCACCCCTTTGGGTGTTTCGGGGCAGTTAATCATTGACGGACATGCGGTGAATGTCTCATCCACCGATACCTTGCAATCTCTTGTGTCGAATATCAATTCAGCGAATGCTGGAGTTAGCGCGTCAATCATTTCAACAACGTCCAATAGTTACACGATGGTATTAACCAGTTCGAATTCCGGTACGGTCAATGCGATATCCATATCGGATAATGTTGGTGGAGCGATAGTGCAAAACAAACTCGGGTTGGTAGGCTCCTCCACAACAAACAATACTTCCGGGAATGCAGTGGTATCAAACCTTTTTACCGACAGCGCCACCTCTTTGGGAACCCTGATTGGCTTGACCTCTCCGCAATCTGGCACGGTTAGCATTAACGGGACAGGGGTGAGCATCGATTTATCCACGGATTCCCTCTCCACGATCGCTCAAAAGATAAACTCGGCGGGTATCTCCGGCGTTTCCGCGAATGTTGTCTCCGTGCAGAATCCAAACGGATCCGGAACCGAACAGCAACTTCAATTGACGGGAATCACATCTCTGACGGATTCCAATAACATCCTGGCTAATCTTGGGATTGTGCAGAATACTCCCACAAACTTATTGCAGAGCGCCCAGGATGCCAAGTTCACCTTGGATAATCTAAATATCACCAGAAGCAGCAATACGATATCCGACGCTCTCGCCAATGTCACCATCAATCTCCTTTCGGATAGCGGTCAGCCTACATCCAATGTCTCTATAACGTCCGACACCAGCACAATATCCGGGAATATCTCTAATTTTGTCACCGCATATAACAATCTCGTCACTGCGGTAAACGGTGTGGCATCCTATAATTCGTCCACGAAAGTTGCTGGTCCGTTATTTGGGAACTCGATAATTGAGAATATGATGAATTCGGTGTCCAATATCATTGTAGGTCAAGTGAATGGGCTTAGCGGAGCCAATTCCACATTGGCGCAAATCGGGATCACACTTGATCAGAGCGGCAATTTAAACGTAGATAGCTCAACGCTTAACAACGCATTGCAAAACAATCTCGGAGCCGTCGCGAAAATATTTCAAGCGGTTGGAACAAGCACGGATAACACAATCAGTTACGTAAATTCCACCAGCAATACAAAGCCCAGCGGATCGGCGGGGTATCCCGTGAACATCACGCAAGTTGCCACGCAGGCCTCCGCTACGGCTGGAACCGCTCACACAAGCGATAATAATCCAAATACGGAAACTCTTACATTTTCAGGCAACATGTTCGGGAATGGCTACAATCTATTTCTGGCTCCAAACAGCACGCTGGATGGAATTATCTCTCAGATCAACGGAGATAAGACCTTATCCAACTACATCACCGCGCAAAATATCAATAATCAGTTGGTTCTAACCGCCAAACAGTATGGATCCAATTATGATTTCTCCGTGGTTTCCAATGAAGCAGCCGCTTCGAATAACAGCGGAATTGGAACAACGGCTCTGAATGCCCAGGGATTGAATGTTGCCGGAACGATCAACGGCGAGGCGGCGACCGGAAACGGCCAATTGCTGACAGGCAATTCAGGAAACGCCAACACGGACGGCTTGACATTATTAGTGCAATCCACAACCACAGGCTCGCATGGACCAGTAATATTCAGCCAAGGTGTTGCGGATCAAATTAAAAATTTCGCCAACTCCGTTACTGATTTCGTGAATGGAACCCTGACGCAATTTTCCAATTCATTGGGTTCCCAAATCAGTGATTTAAGTTCACAAATATCCGATATGCAGACGAACCTGAATGCGCAACAAGCGTTTTTGGAACAGGAGTTCACAAACATGGACACCGCCGTCGCCAATCTGAACGCTTCCGCAGCGAGTTTGGCAAGTTTGGCGGGGTTGAGTGGATCCTCCTCATCCTCCTCAAGTTCGGGATCAAGTGGATCGTCAAGCGGGACGAGTTCGTCATCATCCACCAATACGCCTTCTAGTACGTCAACCACGGGTTAAGATGAAATAAAGGTTAGGAATACATCAAATGGGCTTATCAGCGTCATACAGAAATTATGCTCAGCAGTATCAACGCACTCAGGTGGAAACCGCCAGCCCTACTCAGTTAGTCGTCATGTTGTATGATGGTGCGATTCGTTTCCTGTATCGTGCGAAGGAACGTATGCTCGCCAAGGATATTGAAGGAAAGCACATCCATCTAATCAAGGCACAAAAGATAGTCATGGAGTTGATGTCCTCTCTGGATCGTAGCAGAGGCGGTGAAATCGCCGTTAACCTTCACAGAATCTATCAATACATGCTGGAGCAGTTAGTCGAAGCGAATCTCTATAACAAATCAAGTAACATCGACACAGTGCTCTCTATGCTGAAGGACCTGCGCGAGAGCTGGGCCGAGGTGGACAAGCAGCAACAAAAATCCAGAGAGGCTGATGCTCATGCAACCAAATTATACTGATCCCAAGAGGGCGTTAATACGTTTGCGTCAACTTGCGTCGGAGGAACGTTTGGCTGTTTTGCGAAATGACGATGCAATGGTATGCAGAATCGCATCCCTTCTGCCATCCGCAATTAATAGTCTGGAAGCTGATTACATTCGAAACGATCCTGCATTGCAAAGCGAAATCCATTCTCTAAGCCAATTGCAAACCGAGACCGTAACCTACCTCCGAAATAGAATGCAATCTATTGACGAACAACTTAAATTGCGCCACCGCATGCTGCAAACATGCAAGGCTTACACAACGCCAAATAGAAGAAAGATAGCCAAGATAAACCGCATTGGATAGTATCCTCCGAAACACAATAGGGTTTACATCGCTCTCTGGATGGAGCATCCGAATGAATGCGTCTCCTTTGTAGTTATCGATTGTCCGCTGATCATCTCCCTAAGCGCATTTTCCAAGTAAGATTTTTTGACTTTGGCAGTGTTCATATTATCGTCAATCGCCCCGTGGTACACCGCAATCCCGTGGGAGTTAATCACCCAAACCTCCGGCGTATGCGTCGCTCCGAAATGATCCGCTAACACATCACCAGTGTCCTTGTAGATTGGGAAGGGGAGGTGGTATTTGTTTTCATAGTTCGAAATGACTTTTTCCGTTTCATTCACGTTGGAGTCCAACCCCACAAAATGAACTCCCGTAAAAGAGGGTGAGTTGGCAAGTGCATCCAATCTGCCTAAGTACTCTTTGCACACGGGGCAACGCGTACCGAGAAACATGACTACTGCGCCTTTTTGTCCGGGATCGAACAGGCTTGTTTCTTTCCCGTTTGCATCAATTAAGGTGAAATTGGGGATCAGACCTCCTAATTTCGCTTTCCAATCGGAGAGTCTTAATGCAAGGTCTGCACTATGCCAAGTCATCAATTCTCCGCCGGATTGAGTGTATTCCGCATTGACCGCCCAGTCAATGTCCTTTACGACGCCATTCTTGTCAATGATAACCGTTATCCTGTTCGCTCTGCCGTTGGAACCCAAGGCTCCGTATTCCTTCACCATATGCTTGCCAGGGTCTGCAAGGATGGGAAAGGGGAGATGCAATTCCTTGGCGAATTGCTTATGAGATGCAACGGTATCCACACTCACCCCAAGAATCACCACACCATTCGCGTGTAACTTATTTATGTTGTCTCGGAGGGATTTCATCTCGCATGTGCAACCCGGAGTCATATCCGCAGGATAAAAATTCAACACCACAACATGTCCGGAATATTGTTTTAAACTGTGCATCACCCCGTTCTGATCGGGAAGAGTGAAGTCAGGAGCTTTTTGCCCAATCCTTAAGGCCAAAGCCCATGTCGGAAAAGCGAGCAGAAACACAAACATCATCCATGTGATATTATGCGTGCGTACCATGCGAACCATCTATCTCTCTCCTTAAAAATTATTCAAGCTAAATAAAGATACGTTTATTATGGGAACATGTTTCGCAATGATCAAACATTTCAGCTTTTCACAAGGTAAAATTTGTAAAAGAGCGAGGGATCATGAATATGAATGAGATTGGGGTAATAACCTGGAATGTGGTGGATATGCATAGGGAGCCTAACTCATCCTCGGAAAGGGTGAGCCAGGCGATTTTCGGGGAAACCGTCTCAATTCTTGATACGATGGATGACTACAAACAAATTGAAACGCCGGATGGTTACCGCGGCTGGACTATCATTCACGCTTTGCGTCCTCTGGATTCCGGAGAAACATATCCTAATCCGACGTTAGCCGCAATGGTTTCCGACCTTTTTCTTCCCGTTTTTTTCGCCCCATCTCACCGCGCCGAAAGGGTCTCCTTGTTGACATTGGGAAGTGTCGTTGAGTTTGCAACAAACGAAACCACTGCGGATTATTATGCTATCAAGATGCCCAGTCTTCAATTCGGTTTTGTCTACGCTCATTCCTTGATCATCCCCGTATATCCATCGCATGAGGAATTCGGTCATCAAGTTGTGGTGATTGCAAAAGGGATGATCGGCGTGCCCTATCTATGGGGCGGTAGAAGTACATTTGGCATTGATTGCTCGGGATTCGTCCAAAAGGTCTATTACCTTTGCGGGATCATTTTGCCCAGGGACGCATGGCAACAGGAGATGTGGGAGGGTTTTGAACCTACGGATATCGAGAACCTGGGACAAGGGGATACCTTGTATTTTTCTTCTGATAAAACCCCTTCCCAAGAGCGAATCACTCATACGGGAATATCTTTGGGCGGGTCTCGTTTCATACACTCATGCGGAAGGGGCGGGGTGATGATCAGCGACCTTGACGAGGATTCTTATATGCAGAGATTGGTATCCGTCAGACGGTTGAAAAAATGAGGCGTCAATGGTTGACGCCTTTATCCTAAGATTCTATTCGCTTTTTTTTCAAACTCCACCCGAAGGTGGTTAGCCCGATCATGCAGGCTCCCATAAGGGCGAAAACACTCGGCTCCGGCACCGGGGGGCCGATCATGTTTTGTGCATGGTTTGTGGCGTTATTATACGTACCGCCCACCAACCAAGTGGCGTCCGCTGTTTGGTAATTGCTGTTCGCCCATTGTGTCAGGTAAAAGTTAGCATCCGATGCGATCTGATCCGTTTTCAGGTATTGGAAATTCCCGGAGCTAAGATTTGTGCTTTCTCCGTCTGCAAGAACTTTCCAAATGGCTATTTGCAACCCTGCGGATTGATCGTATTTAGGATTGGCCGACGGTTGTACAGAACCCATTAAATTGTTTACATACTGATCGTATAACCATGCCATCCCGCCGCCATTGGCGAGTCCGCTGATCGGTTGCATGGTCACGCAATAGGATGTGGGAACCGTGATATCGTCATTCAAATCCACGCAATACGTGTCAAAGGATGACGGATATCCTTTCGGCAATGCACTCGTCGGTGTTAGGGTTGCGGATAATGCCCCCGCATACACGTTATTGTAGGTATGGTTGTTGTAAACTAAACTTACTATGGACGTGTTTGATCCATACTTCAAATTCAACCCCATATTTAATGTGCACGCCCAACTTGGGACGGAATATGCTGCAAGGCATGCAAACAGCAAAATGCTATTCAGTTTCTTCATTATTATTCGCTCCTTCTTCGTGGTAACGGGTTCTGTGTTGCAGGATATCCTGCTAAATCCGCTTCGGCAGCTCGGCTGTCTCTGTATTGCGAACCGGTAAGATCCGTGGCTTTGCGTCGCCGATTTTCATCGGTTTTGCCCATTCGGCGGGAGCTATCGCATGCGGCGCCTCCCTTTCGCCACTGCATTAGATTTATCGGATGAAAAAGAGGTAAGGCACACCCGTTGAAATGCTTGCTTTTCGGAATATCGTAAAAGGGAGGGTTGGCGGTATATTATTAGTAAGGCTATATTTGATCACTCGCGTGATCATCTCGCCCTCCCAAGGCGAAAGGAAATACAGATAATGAACGCCTCGGGAAAAGGATACAAAAATGAGCGAAGTGAATGAAAAACAGGTTCTCGCGGCTTTAAGCTCCATACAGGACCCAGATCTGCACAAAGATATCGTAAGCCTTGGTTTTATCAAGGATTTGAAAATTGAGAATGGGCATGTCTCTTTCCAAATTGAACTCACCACGCCAGCTTGTCCGGTGAAGGATAAGATGAAATCCGAGGCGGAGGAGAAGGTCTCCAAAATCCCCGGTGTTAAAGGCGTGGAAATTAGGATGACCGCCTCCGTGCGTGGCAATGCGCCAACAGGTCCTCTGATTCCCAATGTGAAAAATATAATCGCCGTCGCTAGTGGAAAGGGTGGCGTTGGCAAATCCACCGTTTCCTGCAATCTCGCCATCGCTTTGGCGGATACCGGTGCGCGCGTGGGATTGCTCGATTCCGACATCTATGGTCCCTCCATTCCCATGATGATGGGCGTGAACGAGGAACCCTATATGATGGACAATAAAATTATCCCTGTTGAAAAGTACGGGGTGAAGATGATGTCCATGGGTTTCTTCATCGATCCGGACAAGGCCGTGCTCTGGAGAGGTCCGATGATCGCGAAATACCTGCAGCAGGTGCTTGCGGATGTGGCTTGGGATGATTTGGATTATCTAGTCGTGGATCTGCCGCCCGGAACCGGAGACGCCCCCATGTCCTTGGCGCAATTGATTCCATTGACCGGTGTGGTGGTGGTAATGACTCCTCAGGATGTCGCCAAGGAGATTGCCAACAAGAGCATTATTATGTTCCAAATGATGCGTGAAAGTACGGAACGGGATATCCCTATTCTTGGTATTATTGAGAACATGAGCGGATTCGTATGCCCGCATTGCGGTACGGTGACGCATCTTTTCAGCCAAGGGGGAGGGAAGAGGGCCGCGAAGGAGTTGGAGATTCCATTTCTTGGAGCGGTTCCGATTGATCCCTTGGTGTGCCAGGGTGGGGATAACGGCAAGCCCGCCATGGTCAGCGCTCCTGCTTCGGAATCCTCCAAGGCGTTTCGAGCCATAGCGCAACAGATTGCAGCTCGGATCAGCTCGGTGACATGGGAGGCTTCACAGCGAAGGGAAGGAAAGTAGGCAAAATGCTCGAGACATCGGAGAGTTCGCAGCGTCTTCTGGGCGCCCATATGCCCACCACCGGGGGCTTGCAAAATAGTTTGATCAGTGGTAAATCCATTGGATGCAACGCCGTGCAACTATTCACCGCCAGCCCGCGGCAATGGAACTCCCCAGGGGTGGATACGCAGGCGGCTGAACTCTTCCGATGCACTCAAACGGAGCAAGGCATCCGGTTTACGGTCGCACATGATTCCTATCTTATCAATCTATGCGCCCCCGATCCGTCGGTGTTGCTTCGGTCAAAGAGTGCATTTCGGGGTGAACTGGATCGCGCCGAGACGTTGGGTATCCCTTGGGTGGTGACACACATGGGTTCTCACCTGAATTCGGGAGAGGAGATAGGTTTGGAACTCATATCCCGAAGCATAGATGAGGTATTGAAAGAGACAGAGGGGTATCACGCGGGAGTGGCGTTGGAAACCACGGCGGGGCAGGGGTCCAATCTTGGCTATAAGTTCGAACATCTGGCAAAGGTGATCAAGTTGTGCGATGGATCCGAACGCATAGGGGTCTGTTTGGATACCTGCCATCTTTTCGCAGCGGGATATGAACTTCGGGATGAGGATTCTTATCGTCATACATTCGATGAATTTGATAGTGTAATTGGGTTGAATCGTTTAAAAGTGATTCATGCTAACGATGCGAAGAAGCCTTTGGGCAGCCACGTGGATCGTCACGAGCACTTGGGCGAGGGGGAAATCGGAATGGAGATGTTTTGCAGATTGGTTAACGATCCCAATCTCTATCATATCCCGGTGATTATCGAGACGCCTGAAAGCGAAAAGATGCATCCCGTCAATTTGAAGCGATTGAAGGATTGTCTCTCGTGATCATTAGTCAAGGATGGTTGTTGCATTTCCCCTTTTCAACGCCATCCTGATTTAATGATTCGCTGCAATTTCCCGATGTTCAATCCCAATTGACAAATCGCATTGCTATTCCTATAATAGACGATATGCAAGGTTTAATACACGTCATTGAGGTGGGATATGAAACCTAGGCAATTCGTTTCCCCTGTGATGTTGATCTGTTTGCTTGTTCTTCTATTATCCACGCAAGGTTGTTTTACAGTAGGACACCGTATCTTCAATGAGGCGGATAGCAATCCGCAACCGGATCCAAACGCTTATAAACGCATACTGAGTGTGTGGAAGAATGGCGATCAGGCTCAAGCGGAGGCTCTCGCCGAGAAGGCGTTGGAACAAAATCCGATTGATCAAAAAATGCTTTTCTTTTACGCGGCGTGCATTCGAAGCCGATTCGATACGGAACGATCGCAGCCTTTGATGAACACTGTTCGCCAAATGGATCCGCAAACCCCGGAAGGCCAATGCGCAGCATGTGTCTGGGATTTGGATCAAGATGTTGCGGCGGATCAAAATTTGAATTTGCTTCGCCGCATAGTGAAAGCCAACCCGAATAATCCTTTAATACTTTGGATGATGGCCGTGCAATGCCGCTCCTATAATCTGGATGAGGAGGGTATCCATGATTATAAAAAATTGTTGAAAATGGTTGGCAAAGGCTCCTCGCTTGTTCACACAACCTACGCAAATCTTTTAGCGGACATGGGACGGCATAAGGAGGCGTTGATTCAATACGACATCGCCCTTCATGAAGAGCCAGCGAGTTGGAGCATACGAAACTATCAGAATGATTTGAATGAAATAGAGAAGGATCAAATGGCGCATGGGAAACAGCGGTGAGCGAAAATCGATACCTTGATCGGTCTTGCATGACCATGCGCGTTTTTGACAACGTCTGATAACGATTATTCTCTTTTCCTTACATTCACTTTTTTCAGTTGATAGCGAAGGATGAGTATTTTTCTGGACGTTCTTAAATCCCGCCGATCAAGAGATACGAGTCCGTAATGTCCCTCGCCTGTAGCGATGAGTTCTCCGTTTATGAAGAGTTTACCTTCGCTTTCCGCACCGATAATGTTATTTTTGGCATCAGTCGTTACGAACGCCGTGCCGTATTGACCGAGTTGGAACTTGACCTTCACGCTAGGCAAGGATACGGTAATCACATTATTCGCATTGTCCGTTCGTACAACCGAGTATAGGGTTCCGCCGTTTGTCAATGGAATGCTCATAACGCGAATCGCCGCGTCGGAGTATTGGACGGGTATGGGATTCACTTTGGCGTACTTGAGAAATTCGGCGTAAACCGCTTTGGTGTCGGTGGAATCGCTCAGTTCGATCGGATAGGGGACATAGAACACCTTCCCCTTGCCAAGCTTCGCCTTAAGTATCCGCCCGTCCCATGGATGCTTGATCGCTTCAAAAGGCGTTATAGGGGACGTGGAGTATGGAACGCCAAGCTCCGCGCGACGCTCCAGCAACGTTGGTCGGCGCAGATCATCGAATGCCACGTCACCGGACACATATAGCGTTCCTCCGTTTCTCACCCAGTTCACCACCTTTTGAAAGCATGCGTCCGTGGGGCAGTAGGGAAGAACCCATAATAGCGTCTTGGTTTCCGAAGGCAATTGGCTGATGCAATCCTCGTCAATCACCCCGAAATTCACATTGTTATCCATGAGACTTCCCACGCTCCGCAGCAAGGCGTTGTCAATATCATCGAAATGCGCCCCCAATCGGTTCTCATCCGGTAGCAATAGCATCGTTTTCAAGGGGGCCGGAGCGGGATGGAAGTACTGGAGAAAATCGCCTAATTCCGAGAAGGTTTTAGCCCATGGTTTGGGGAGTCCATCCTCACGCTGGAATAACCCCCATGGGAACACCATCTCGTCGAAATCCTTTAAATCCCAGTTAAGCGTAAACGCACCCCCCAGACCTGCGCAATAGTGCACAACATCTTCAAATCGGCGGATGTTTGCATCTGTGTTGGGATTCGTATCGCCTCTGTCACGCGCATCATGCGCCTCCTGCGCACCAAACTCCCCGAGACTGAACCCCTTGCCTTCGAAGCGGCGGTCGATCAGTTTCATCTCCAATGGATAATTTACGGGGTCTCCATAATAGTGGGTAGTCTCAAAATCCAAGTGCTTGGAACCGATGATTTTATCCGCAGAACTCATCCACTGGAGGAATCCCACGGTGCACCCTGCGTTGGGATCGCCCGCCTTGACGCCTTGCACGTTTGCTTTGATCCAGCGGTTGATCAGGAAAGCGCGGAATTGCCATAAGTCCGCTGTGTGCATATCCTCCCAATTATCCGTCATGTTTCCGAGAGACACATTCGGCATATCCGCTTCCGGCGGGTTCAAACTCCACGCCTTCCGTAGATATGAATCATCTCCGTATTTGTTTTTGAGCCATTGATTCCACAATGCACGTATAGCCGGACTGTCAGCCACTTCCAGATTGGGTTCATTTTGGATGTCAAAGAATATTCCGGGCACGTTCTTGTATCTCGCCGCCCAGAACTTATCCCAGTTCCTTTGGTCCTGCAATTCCTGATCGGTAAGATCCATTCGTTGCCAATCATGCAATGTGAGGAGGATTGCGATGTTATGTGCATGTGCCAATTGAACGATCGCGTCAAGCTTTCGGCGAAGGAATTTTGGTCGGTTGGCGAGCTGCGAAGGAGTGTTAGCCGATTGTCCTTGTTCTCCGTTAGCGGCGAAAGGCGAAAAATGAAGAATCCGCAAGATGTGCATATGGTATCTTTCCATGCGGGTGAAATCGCGTTCCCACGTTTGCGGGTTCTCGTGCGGAGAATAGAACATCATTCCCGTTTGGTTAGAGCCAATAAGAAATTGCGGCTTGCCATTGACATGAAAGTAATTGTTTTTCCAGGCAATTCGATCTCCATTGGAAAACTCCTTTGGGTTCCACACGCAAAACGCTCCGGTTTCATAATCGACGCGTCTTTTATTCGCTCCCAACAGTTCAGCGGAGAAGTAACGAAGAATTGCACCCTGCTTCACTTTCATTGACACACTGAAGGAACGCTCGGTATTCGGAGGGACAGACACATTCATTTCCTTAAGGTATCGCCCATCGTAACGGATAATCATTTTTCCTTCGAATTCTCTTTTTCCGTAATTGGCTACATGGGATGTGATGGTTGCGGTTTCTCCTGGCTTGTAACTGGCGAAGTCGCTCTCTATCTGATACAGGAAAACATTACGCACCAAAGTATCCAGCACGGCGGTTAGAACTTGTCTTTTAGCCGATGAATTCAATAAGATGTCCTTGCTATTGGTAATGCCGCTAAATGCCCAACTGGACCCCTTGTAAACACCATCAAAATTGCGCATCAGGGATAGAGCGGTTCCGCACAAGCGGTTCTCCTTGTCATACAGGGACAACAACGGAATCCACCTCCGATAGACGGGCGGGAACACTGCGTTGTTATCGCCGATTAAGCCGCATGCCGAGAAACCTTCCATCGGCTCCCTACCGATAACATCCCCTGAGGTCGTTTTGATGGCTCCGGAAAGAGCAGCATCCAATTTCAGCTTGAGAATTCCTCTCCGTAGAATCCGATCCAGGGGATCGAAAAGCCCGATCTGTTCAGGGGTGAATGTCATTGCATCTCCGGGCAAGCCGTATCGCGTGTTCATGAGGGATGTGGCGGGCAAGTTGGAATCCATCTCCGACGCGGTCACCCCGGCGTTTTCAGACCAACCCGTGCCATTCCAATAGATTAGTTTGTCAAATGCGTAACCGTCCGCGGTGAGAAGGCAGCCTGTATGCTTAAGATAGGAAATAAATGCATTCCGCGCTCCAGCCGGAAAATAGGGACCATAGGGGAGGATGACAACATCGAAATGCGCTTTCGTGAGTATGTTCGGGTCCGCCAAATCTCCTGCCGATAGGAGAGTGACTCCAAAGCCCTCATTACGAAGAGTTTTTGCGAGTTTGTTCGGGGGGGTTGAGGTCTGAAAACCATCCGGTAAATCGGAGAGATTCAGTATGCCAATGTTGCCGCGCTCGCCGGATTCGATTTTCAATCCGGGTGTGACGGATGGAAGTGTTGCTCTCGTACCACCTGTTTCCCATTCCATTGAACTCATCGTGAACTCCATATCTCCGTAATTGCAACCAATTAGGATCATATTAACCGAGGGCATATCTTTCATGCCGGTTCCGCGATTTTGAAATTGAAAGCCATTCATAGGCATGATTACTTCATGCCAGCCCGACGAAAGCGACCCCATGCCTAGTCCACCCACGGTGACGCGTTGCAGCCATCCGTCCCCGCTCGGTTGGAATAACCAGATATGCAGTTGAGCTGTGGGAGTGGAGGAGTATTTATATAGGCGAAATCTCAACGCGACGGCATTGGCGGGCGCTGTGCAATCGCATTGAATATTTCCCCAATGTGGCGGGGCATCTCTGTAGATAACCCGCAAGCCATGATGTTCCGTATCCTTGAACCATTGGCATGACACTCCTCCGTCAGGATGCACTTTCCAAAGGGATGGAGTGTTCAAAACAGGCAACGGCACGATACGATCGTACGCGTTCGCTGAGAGACTCAATGATAAGAGTATGAAAAGCGGCAATAGATTTCGAAGCATGGATTTTATAACCTTGTAGGCTGCCAGATTACTGTTGAAATGTTGATACGATTGAATTAAAGTGTTATTGGGTTCCCGGTTCCAATGCTTTCCAATGCAGCCTCGGAAATCCTAATGGCTTCAATAGCGTCGGAAACGGTGCAGCATGGCGGATCGCCGCTATCCATTGAGTGGAGAAAATCGATAATCATCGGCGTATAGACGTTTTCATCGGTTAGCAAGACTCTCTTTCCTGATTCATCGCGTATCTCAGCTGCTGGGGAGGCGGGAAGGTTAAAATTATACTCCAAAAGGCCCTTGTCACCGGCGATTTCAAAGCTCATCCCGTAACCGGAAGGATCGGCCCAACTGCCTTCGACGTGCCCAAGCACACCGGATTTGAATTTGAGTGTTACAAGTGTGTAATCCATCTTCATGGGTTGACCTTCGGCTATTTCCGCGGATAGCCCTTTCGCGTACACCGATTCCACTTCGCCAAAACACCACCTCAGCCAATCGAATTCGGAAGTGAGCAGATCCAGCGTCACCCCGCCGCTTAGAGTATAATTACGTTGCCAATCATCCGTCGAATGAGGCGCCGGTCCGCTTCTGCTGGTGCGTACAACGGCGGTTTGTCCGACAGCCCCGTGTTTCACTTGCGTGTAAGCTGTCGCATATGATGGAAAATATCTAGTTGGATGCCCCACGTAGAGCGGGATATTAGCATCAGCGCAGGCGATGGCGATTTTATTGCTATCGGAAAGGGTTCGAGCGAAGGGGGCCTCGATAAATACGGCTTTGAATGGATGTTGAATGGCATGAAGGGCTACTTGAGAATGAGTATGCGTGGGAGTGCAGATGTCAAGGATATCCGGTTGAATCTCCTTCATCATACTTTCTATGTCTTCGTAAGCTTTCAAATGCAACATTGAGGCTATTTCATTTCTGGATTTCTCATTTGGATCCACTACCGCGATTAATTCACACTCTTGGATTTTTGTGTATGTATATGCATGTCTTCGTCCTGTTTTACCAACGCCAGCTATCGCAACGGTTCGCATGAATGACCTCCATGAAATAATGGCATACCGGTTTCGCCTATGATGCTTGGATTATACTTGTACGAGTGAGATGCATGCAACTTTAAATCAGTTTACCTATTTCGCAATCGTTTTTTTGGCTTATCATCCCGTCATTACCGAGTAATTGTGGATGTCTTGCCCACAAGAAGGCCGCGTAATTCAAATAAGCCGGTAAAAATCATTTGTTGCCCGCTTGGAGAAATCCTTGGAACCCATGATTTTCGGGAATTATCGAATCAGATATCGTGCTTCGAGACGGTGAACGAGATATGTCTATCGCGAATTGCAAGAGTCAGAGCAGGCAATATGCTTTAAGGGCGTAACCCAAAGCACCGGTTTGCAGGTGGGCGGTATAATGAATGGATGATAGAAACATACGTGATTTTAACGGTCAATTCAGGAGATTCAAGTGCGATTTGGAATAATAAAAAGCATTTTTCAGAAAGTTGATTCGGTCATCACCGGAAGAGGCAGAATTGATGAGGACCTTTTCGATGATCTTGAGGCCGCGTTGCTTCAATCGGATGTGAACATCCACACCACTCTTGCAGTTTTGGATGATTTGCGGACTTCGGTAAGGGAAAATCGTTTGAAAGATGCGGAGGATGTGAAGAATAGGCTAAAGGAAAGCCTATCCAATGTGTTTCTGAGCACTGAAATGCCCGAGGGATGCATTCGGTTTTCCGATAATCCGCCTACGGTCATTCTTGTTGTCGGAGTGAATGGGGTGGGGAAGACGACATCGATAGCCAAGATGGCCAGCAGATTCAAGAAGGAAGGGAGGATATCTCTCCTTGCGGCGGGGGATACATTCAGAGCAGGGGCGATTGAACAGTTGCAGATATGGGGGGATCGCTTGGGCTTGGATGTAATCCGTCATCGGGAGGGGAGTGATCCCTCAGCGGTTATTTTTGATGCTTTGAAGGCCGCGCGTGCCAGGAATGCGGATGTGGTTATCGCCGATACGGCGGGAAGATTGCATACGAGAAACAACTTGATGGAAGAGTTGCGTAAAATCAACCGTACTCTTGAGCGTGAACTTGGAAGACCCGCTGACGAAATATTGCTCGTTCTGGATGCGACTACCGGGCAAAACGCCATCAGTCAAGCAAGGGAATTTGTAAAAGCGACCCCTTTGACAGGATTGATCCTTGCGAAACTTGACGGTACCGCTCGGGGAGGTATCGTTATCACCATCGCGGATGAAATGAAACTACCCATAAAATTCATTGGGACAGGCGAGAAGCTGGACGACCTAGAGGATTTTGATCCCGATGAATTCGTGGCGGCATTGCTGGAAGGTTAAAACGCGCCGGCAGCATTGATGCCGGCGGTTTTCACAGAAATGATATTGTATCAGGCGGCTTTTCGAAGCGAGAGGAACCACTGGTGTCGATTAGACCCGGTTAGTTCCTTGAACCGTGCACCAAATTCATACTCTTTCATCCCTCCGTCGTCAACCTCATATCCGCGCATGATTTCTACTTCACATGCATCCAATCCCGAACCCGCAGGGGGATGCAATGTGACGAAACTGTGTATATTCAGCCATTTAGACATTCTAAACCGAACACCGGTACGACTCAAATCCCTCAAAGTAGCGCATCCAATGATACCGTTTTCAAACGTTACTTCGAGTTCCAATTCCTGACTGGGTTGCCTTAACGCCTCTCTCCTATCCTCCAACGCGTCTAATGAATCCATTTATGTTTCCTCCTATCATGGATGCAGGCAATATTCTCTTCCATCCGATTCTGACGTCTATGCGATGCCAAAGAGTGCGTGTCCGATCCACATTATCGGTACTCTCATTCCAAAATCAATGACCCTGGTTACTTGTCACCATGAGCGATTCTTAATCATGACATCCCAATTTTCGGTATGTTCGGGAATAATATGCACCGTATTTTTACGAGACTTTCAATGGCGCTGCAGGCATAAAAGAACTCATCATATGCGGTGAATCAAAAAGGGGCTCCGGCATGGAGCCCCTCAGCGTCACCGATACACGATCAAGGTAACTGCGTTGTTACCATCATTGTCATGTCGGCTCTCTTTACAACCATTGTCACATTTTGTCCGCTCTTCAAATTCGACACTGCAGCGTCATACTGCGATTTGTTGTGGATGTAATCCTGATTGATTCGAGTGATGACATCTCCGGGCTGAATACCGATTTGATCCGCAGGACTTCCCGATTGAACTGCCGTCACAACCACTCCGGATGAGATATTGGAGAGATTGTACGATTGTGCGATTTGAGGTGTAACCGTTTCCACTTTCAATCCTAATTTATTCGGGTTGGCAGATGCTACGGGTTCCCCTGTTGATAGTTCCTCCGGAAGCTTGCCCAGAGTGGCGTAAAGCATGATATCCTTACCGTTCCTTCGGACAAGCAGGGATATTCGAGTTCCAGGAGGTGTGTTTGCAATTATATCCCTCAATGACACATCGTTTTTTACCGGTTTGCCGTCTATCTTAAGCACAACATCCTCGACTTGCAATCCCGCTCTGGACGCGGGAGTGTTATCGGAAACCTGTTCGATTAAAGCCCCGCCCTCGGGGACTCCATATTGTTGGCGTTGCAGTGGGGTGAGAGCGACTGGGGCGACTCCAAGATAACCGCGAACCACCTTCCCGTTGTTAATGAGATCATTGGCTATGGCTATGGCGCGGTTGGAAGGAATTGCGAACCCAATGCCTACGCTTCCACCATTGGGTGAATTAATCGCAACGTCGATTCCTATCACTCTGCCATGGACGTCCACCAAAGGTCCGCCGGAGTTTCCGGGATTTATGGCGGCGTCCGTTTGAATTAAGCTGGGATAGAACCTACCCACCGGACCTTCCTGAATTGCGGTTTGGCGATGCAAAGCGCTCACAATCCCAAGTGTCATGGTGTTTGATAACTCATAGGGCGCTCCAAAAGCCGCAGCCCATTGACCGACTTTGAGCTTATCTGAATTCGCGAATTCCGCAGGCGTAAGATCATTTGCGTTTACGTGAATGACCGCTATGTCACTTCTGAAATCTCTTCTAACGGTTCCTTCCATTTGACGGCCATCCTGGAAGTAGACGGTAACCTTTGTCGCGTTGCTAACCACGTGATCATTCGTCAGTATCCAGCCGTCGGAACGAATCACCACGCCGCTACCTGCCGCTTGCTGTAGATAGGTTTGGGGCGTCTGCTGGATGCCCGGGAACCCAAAATCCGGGAAATTCGGGAACATATTGTTGATACCAGGTGACATATCAACCGCTTGCACCTTTTTCTCAACCTTAATCATCACAACAGAGGGTTCAATCCTCTGTGCGATGGCCGTGAATCCGTTTTGTAAACTCTCCAATCCGGCGATTTTGCTTTCCGGGATGGGCGGTGGGATGTGCGATTTCTCCGCAGCGGATACATTCCGAATCGCACCCACCGCGAAAAATGCCAATGCTCCGATCAACATCATGGCGAATACGCCCATTTTTGTGTTTCGCCTTGATATCACATTTTTCATCTTCTCTCAACCTCCTGTGTATGGACTACCACACTCTCTTACTTTCTGTATTTGTTACGCAGGTTTTTGAAAATAATGTTCCCCTGCAAGTTTGTGGGCTATTTTTGGGGAAACGAGGTTTGATATTGGATTTATCGGGGATAACTGCCAAAATAGAGTAACCTATTTGTTTGTGTTTAGGAGTTCCCATCTCAAGCGATGCGACAAAAAGGAAAGTGTTCGAATAAATTACAAGCGGGTGTTGAATTTACGGTTGATGTAAAAGGGAAGCGACCATTCACTCATCCCCAATCAATCCAACTCATGCGCATCAATTGTGAGGGGTTGATATGATATTTTCACATGTGATAGATATTGCGAGATTACCGTTGGGACGTCAACTTGCATTCGCTAAAAGGAGAAATGGATAATGTCCAGTTATGTAAAGGGCTTTCATCATGTAGCCCTTAAAGCTAAGAATTTCACAAAAAGCATGGAGTTTTACACTAAGGGGCTTGGTTTAAAACGAGCATATGGTTGGGGGTCTGGAGATTCGGAGACGGCTCTTCTCGACCTCGGGGATGGAAATTATCTTGAGTTATTCGCCGGCGGGTCCGAGGACGCTCCTGATTCTCCCGATGGGGCGTATTTGCATCTGGCACTGAGGTCGGATGATGTTGACGCCGCATTGAAAAACGCAGTGAGCGCCGGAGCGCGAATCACTGCTGAGCCGAAGGATGTGCCTATTAACGGCGATCGTCCGCTGACATTTCGAATTGCGTTTTGCAAAGGTCCGAATGGGGAGATCATAGAGTTTTTCCACAACGACGAGCTCTGATTATCAGCATGCTTTATGTATCATTTACCGAACGAGGTGGTCGTGCTTCCTTATCTATCATTTCGAGAAGTGAAAATATTCATCGCGATGTGAGAGGTTTGTAACGATTACCTCGTTACGCCAATGGCAGGGGAGGTCTTCATGAAAGCCTTTGGGATGATCGTCTCGTTCTTATGCATGGGATTATATGCGAGTGCCAAACCGGTTGTGTTTTGGGCTTCGGATCCGGTTGGCCCCGGGGATACCGTGATAGTTTTCGGCGCGGGATTCAACGGATGCGAGAAAGTTCAAGTGTCGATAGAATCCGACAATCTCGACTCGAACACCTCTGCGCGCATAACTTCGCTGAAACCGGTGCAGGTGGATGAGAGATGCGTTAAATTCCAAATACCCCGATCGTTTCCAGCGGGCGTCTACGATGCGACGATTCGCACACCTAACGGCGAGGCAAACGTTATTGTTAATCGCCCTCAAATTCTGTGGACTCAAGGAGATCAGGGATCATATTCCTCTCCCGGCGGCGAAATTAGGATTATGGGCAAATGTTTTACGATGGGCAATGATAAGCCGTTAATTCGAATTATCGGAAATGGTGGCTCCTACACTATTCACCCATCCGTATTTGAACCATTTTCAATTTCTGCAAAGCTTCCATCCTCAATTAGACCCGGCAAATATATTCTGAAAGTTCATTCGGGAGTTGGAAATCTGAAGGGTTGGAGCGCTCCGGCTGATATCACCATTGTAAAACCTTATGTTTTTCCCTCCAAAAAATACGTCGTGCCGCCAGTTGCGGGTTTTGTGTCAGCTTTGGACACCACAATGGAAATACAGCGTAACCTAGACAAGGCTGGAAATGCGGGCGGGGGAGTTGTCTATCTTCCACGCGGCAGATATGCCATCACGGGACGATTGGTTATTCCGAGGAATGTTACTCTCCAGGGGGCGGGAGAGGCGTTGACGGCTCTATGCTGGGCGGATACGGAAAATCCTCCGGAGGAACTGATACGCGGATATGATCATTTTCAAATCAAGTATCTAACCCTCTACAGTATGAGTTGGAAGCACGGCATTGTTTCGGATTTGCGGAAATCCACTTGCGGACATATCAACATCATAGATGTGCGTCTGAGAATGGATCCTTACAGAGGGCATATCACTCAGGAAGAGGTTGCAAAGAGGTTCAAGGATGCGATGACCTATTCCACCGGTGGGGCGGATTCGCTGCGCCTTGGCGGGGAGGATATACAAATATCCGGATGCGATATCTACGGCGGGGGAAGAAGTCTTTATCTGCAACAGGCTTCAGGAGCATGGGTGCATGACAATACCTTTTACAACGGTCGTTGGGGTTGGTATTGCCTTACAGGTTCAGATGGACTGCTCATGGAACATAACAATATTATCGGCGCCAGTTTAATGTCCACAGGCGGCTCGCCGAACTGCTATGATACGAGTTATTCCCAGGATATCTATTTCTCCGGCAACATGTTCAAGAACATGTTTGGCTGGGATCGGGAGGCGATTACCACCGATGCAGGCGGCGGGGCTTATTACGGATATGTTGATAGCTCAAATGGCAGGGTGGTTCACTTGAAGAACGATCCGAATTGGAATGACCGAAACTGGGTGGGAGCTGGATTGTTCATACTTGGGGGCAAAGGGGAGGGGCAGTACAGGAGAATAACCTCTTATAACGGTCCCAATGTGACGGTGGATTCCCCGTGGCTTGTTCCGCCTGACAACACCTCCATTATCACGATCACTATGCTGCATCGTAATTATCTGTTCGTCGATAACCGATTTGAGGATGCGGGAATAGCTATCCAGATGTATGGAACGAGTATTGGCAATATCGCATACGGCAACATTTCCGCTAGAACCGGTGGGTTCCACAACTTCGGCATGAATTACGGTGGCATTCAACCATCATGGTATAACCAATGGCTCGACAATAAAATCGTTGAGGGTAATACTTATGCTGGAGGGCACGATCAGTCCGTTACTATGGGAGAGGCGCACTTAGGCATAATGGCGTTGCCCCCTGGCGTAAAGCCGGTCGCGCCGCTGACATTATGCTGCGTAATGAGAGGCAATGTCCTTTATAATAACGCACATTTGACAATCGGCGGTACGGATACTCCGGGGCAGAGTGTGACCTTTCCCTACACACAAGAGGTGGTTGCGGAGAAAAACACGGTGAAAAACGCCGATGAGGGGCTTTTCCTTTCAAAATCCACCTTGGGCGTCTATCTTCACGACAACCATTTTATCGACTGCTCCCAAAATATCACATCCGAAGGCGCCGAAGCCTATCTTCTAAGAAAGGCGTACGAACGATTTGCCGCAAAACCAGGTCCGTTGCTTCATATCACGTTTGACAATATGACGGACAATGTCTTTCCCGATGAAACGGGCAATGGTTTTAACGCCGTGTGCAAGGGTGATTGCAAGCCGTCCAACCAGGGCCCCGACGGACACAGCGTAAAATTGGATGGTCAGTCCTATCTCATAGTGTCACGGTCGCCCATCCTGATGCCAAAATCCTTTACAATATCCGTGTGGTTTAAATCAGGCGATCTTCAGGGGAGATGGGGCTTACTGTCAAAGCGATATGGGAGTATGCAAACCCCGTTTGTCCTTGGGGTGACGGACGGGCATCCTACCTTTGAGGCAACGGATGGCGATGGCAATTGGGCGTTTAACTTTCAGTGCGACAAAACATTACAACCCAACGCCTGGCACCAGCTTGTAGCTGTGGTAAAAGATGGGGAAGGGGTTGTCTTATATGCGGACGGTACGGAGGCGGGGCGTAAGGATGTGAAGGAATCCGTGAGCAATACAACCGAATCCCTGTATATTGGCAGAGAGGCATGGGGCGGCAACCCACCCAAAGGGGATACACCGGCACTCTTTACCGGTTGGGTTGGCGATGTGGAGATGTGGCATGACGCGTTAGGCCCGAGTGATATATCACGTCTTTGGCATGAGGCAAAAATAAAATAGCCGCATCTTTTTTTCATATAAAGCCATTTTTCCTTTATTTTGGCATGCAATATGCATAAATGATTGTTGAGTGTTTGTTGTGCATAATCAATGGAAGGAAGTAACGCCATGTCAATGCATGAAGGAAAGAAAAGATGGGCGGGATGGATGGCTTTCAAAGGGGTGGCTCTCATTTGCGCCATGTCGCTTGTATTGCCGGCATCCGCGATTACCCTGTATCCGGTCATTAAGGATCAGGGCACTAGTCAAAACTACCCAAACCTATCCTATGACCAGGGTGGTAATTATCTCACCACCGATCAAGGACAACACAGTAACTATCGTAACAACAACACACTCGATACTCTGTTGATTGGCGCGGGATTAAGCGCCATATTTGGGTTTTCTTTTTCCGGCGGGGGCGGAAACGGGGCGTCGTTGAACAATACGCCTACTGGAGGATCTACGTTTACACCATCCGGCTCCTCTAGCAGGGATAATAATCCAGTTTTAACTCCGAATGATCCAAGCCCAATGTTTACTCCATTATCTAATCAACCTGATCCACCGGGCACGAATGTTCCCGAACCGGGTGTTATAAGCACACTTCTATGTTCGGGTTTCAGCGGCTTATGGTTTTTGAGAAGTAAACTGCGGAATTAGGGAATCCCAACTCACTATCGGGCTTGCTCCTTTAATTACAGTTGTTCAATTCGATTTCAAAGAGAGCAAGCCCCTTGGTGTGCAAAATCGACCACCTCCTATCGATTCGGCTGATCTCCGCCTTGACGATTCTTTGAATTGGCTTTTTCCAGTAACTCATAACCATGAGGCGTTATCTGACCGCAGTTCGGACAAACAACCCAGTCTGGTGAGAGAGGATAATGGCATTTGGTGCAAAAAAGCAGTGGATGATTAGGATAAGACCCAATCAAAACTTTGTCGATGAATAGGCGAAAGTTATTCCCGGAGGTAAGCAACAACCCTCCATTATGCAAGGGGACAACCTTCAGTCCTGCGGTTTTGGCGATCGCGTCCAACGCTACGTTTACGGGTGTGTTTGTGATTTGTCCTGAGAATTGGACGTTTCTCGGAATCTCGTTTGACATGGAAATAGGGATGTCCGACTGCTCCTGTATCGTTTGCAAAGCCTGCTGAAGAGTTATGGGACGATTTTGAGGAATATCCAAATTCACCATGTCCCGATTTAATGCGGCAAGAGGGATCGAGTGTAATGGTTTTCCCATTGTCCCTCCGTGGCCTCCAAGTGCACCACCGATTCCGCCCGCAATACCTTCTGAAATAGTCCTTGGCAATGCCATTTCACTTGTAACATGAACAATTGTTCCCCGTTCAACATGAATTGGAGGTTTGGCGGCTATCTCTACAAAGTGCAGTATTTCCATGAGCGGCATTTTTTTCAGCGAGAATGATATTGCCCCCCTTACATCCTGATCGATAAGAAACTGATCTCCCGATTTGGTGAAAATGGCTGATAAAACCTTGGTTATATCCGCATTATTAGCCTGCATGCTATACAAGGGAACCCCGTTCGTGTCTTTGCCGGACAAACTTATGTTAAGATAGGCTTTGTTATGCAGAGGGTATGTTTGGCTGTTGGCAAGGGTATGCTCGCAAACAAAGCCGCAAATTAATAGGACTATCATGAAATAACTTTTCATATTGCTCTCCGCAGAATGCTTGATTGGCTGTGTTTGGATCAGGTCACACCCACAGGGTGGAGATTAATGTGGCGTCAACATTGTTTCAATCACAACCCTTATCCACATCAACTCCCCGGAGGCGTTTACCGCTCTCTCGCCTTTGAGGAAAGTGACCTTATCATGAGACCGTATGAGTTCATTTACTCGCTGAATATTTTCACCCTGTATCACCATGGAAGGGGTGGGTACTGTGGGTGAGCTTTTGGATATGAGTGTTTTTCCCTCCATCGGGATTCCCGCTCCACCAAATCCACCTATTCCGCCTGCCATTCCCCTGATATTTCCCGAAGGTGGATTTGCGGTGATGGGTTTTGAGACTGGCGCCTCAGATCTTGATACTGGCATCTGAACGGATTCGCTCATCATGGTCATCAGAGGGCGGTTTGGCGAAGCGGTTTTAACTGGAGGCAAAACATCTTCCTCGAAAGGTGTGTGGCTTTGATTAAGCATTGCTATTTTTTGAGCAAGCTTGGCGTGTTCCAATCGAGAGAGATTCGTCGCAATCGATAGAGTGGATATCTGATTAGTGTTGTTCTGTTTTGGACGTGTCGTATTCGATAAAGTTGTTTTGTTCTCCGTTTGATGCTGTACTGCAGTATTGTTTTCCGCCACCCTGATCGTTACAGGGTTCCCTATTTTTTTCGGGGGCTCACTCGGCATGGACGAATGTACGGGGATGGGAATCTTCGTATACTGTGATTTCAGCGATTTGTCTTGCGTGATCCCCTCGTTTTTTTTAGGGAGCATTGCTATCTTATTTGAATTGTTGTTCCTTGAAGAGTTCATCGCCTGCATGGAATGATGGGGTTGAGGAACGGGGCTGACGCGCCAAGATGCTTTTAGAAAAACGATCGCCAGAAACGCAATGACGCCGACCGTACCCAATTGCCAAGAGAATCCGTGATGCCTTGTTTTCGATTGCTGCGAGGATAATCTAGAGTGAAATTCGGATATGAGATTATCAGGGACAAGCGCCTGCGCGGCATTTTTCAGGTCGCTGAGGGACTTTCGATACTCCATCTCCTCCTTACGACACGGATCGCAGTTTTTCAGATGCGACTCAACCATCAATCTGTCATCATCCGTTAACTCCCCCTCCACATACGAGGACAGAAGAGGTCTAATGAGCTTACAGCGAACCGTTTGCGAGCTATTTGTTTTCATGGATCGCCGTATACCTTTCCTTGAAATATTGTCGCGCACGATGGAGTCTTACCTTTGCCGCAGTAACTGAGCATCCTAATGTTTGAGCGATTTCTTCTATTGACAACTCCTGGTAATACTTCAGGACGAGCACGTCTCTGTGTTGAATGGGTACCATGGCAAGTAAGTCCCTTATCGATTTGCGCTCGGATTCCTCGATAGCCCCCTCCTCCGGTGAGGGTTTTGGTGATGGCGTTTCTTTTGGCGTTTGCTCGAAAGAGAACCAGTTTCGACGTTTTTTTGCTCGTGCAGCATCCATTGCGCGGTTAACAGCGATCCGATACAACCAAGTCGAGAACTGTGATTGAAATCGAAATGTGCGGAGGGAGCGATGCACCTGAAGAAAAACTTCCTGCGTCGTGTCGCGCGCCTCGTCATCCGTGCCGACGATACCAAGAATTATGTTATAGACGTAAGTTTGATATTTGTAGAAGATGTCATCGAAGGCGCGTTGATCCCCTTCCAGATATCGAACGATCATCCGGACGTCGGGGTCAATGCTCGAAGTGACATCCAACTCTTTCATTGAAGTCCTTCGGCGATCTGCAAACATTTCCTGTTGCATGTTTCGTATCTCTTCTCAGATGTCAAACTTTTCATGAATGTATCCTTTTGACGTATCGTAGATGTGTTAGGTTACATGAGGTAATATATATTAACTCCAAAGTTTACATTTTTTGACAAATGGTGTTATATATATTCCAAGTGAGCTAAGCGGGTGAGCCATATGAATTACAGGGATCAGGATATATTAAGACTGATGGATGCGGAAATGCAGCGCATCGCCGAAGAGCACCTTCGGGGTTTCCTCAGAGAGGCTCCAAATCCGAACAAGTTCTGGCAACCCAGAGTGGACCTCCATGAGACCGTTAGCAGCATCGTTATAAAAGTGGAAGTGTCAGGAGTGAAGACTGAAAAACTGAGTGTTTCGATCTCTAACGACGATAGGTTCCTGACAATTGCCGGAGAGCGTTATGAAGAGGATGAGGAGAGAGAATCCAGAATTCGGTGTTACCAGTTAGAGATATACTTTGGACCTTTCGAGAGGCAAATCTACCTCCCTAACAACGTTCGGATTAATCGCGATGGCATCGTTGCCAATTATCGGGACGGATTTCTCATCATCACTCTTCCAAAACGTGAAGGAGTGACAACTAATTCGCGCACTATTACGGTTTCCGAATGAGGGGCCCCGTCGCTTTGCGGATCAACTCTCCCTTGTAATGCCGAAGTGTGTCAAAAAATCTGCCGTATGCTTTAATCGATATTCGTCGCACGCAAAACCAGGTCGCAATCGTGAATTTTGCAATTTCCAGATTTTATTTTCAGAGGTGTTTGAAAAGATAATGTCAGATACCGAGCTTACAAACATATTCGAACCTTTGGAAACAAACGACACGGACAAACTAGAATTGCCCGATCAGTTGAATCTTCTTCCATTGCGGGACTGGGTGATTTTCCCTGTGTTGGTTACCCCGTTGGGCGTAGGAAGAGAGAATTCGGTGCGTCTGGTAAATGAATCGGTGGTTGGAGGCAATCGAATCATAGCGGTCGCCACATTAAAAGACCCCTCAATAGAGAACCCCACTTTTGATGACATTCACAAAATCGGCACTGCGGTTGCAATCCGCATGATGGGGCAAATGCCTGACGGCTTACGATTGATCGTACAAGGAATATCGAGAATTGAGATATTGGAACCGGTGCAGGAGACTCCTTACTTAAGGTGCAAGGTGAGAGTGTTGCGAGAACCGGAGATCGACTCCGCCGATTCGCTTGAAGTGGAGGCATTGAAACGCAGTATTTCGAACCTTTTCCAGCGGATTGTCAGCCAATCGAGGGATCTGTCAGATGAACTGCAAGGAATGGCGACATCCATAAATGATCCGCGTATTCTCACCGATATGATCACCGCCCAAATTCCAAGGTTCTCCACTGCTGAGAAACAGGAGATTCTTGAAACCATGCCTGTAATCCCACGCATGCGGAAATTGATCGGATTCCTCTCAAGGGAAGTGCAGGTGTTGGAACTAAGTAACAAAGTGGAGAGTCAGGTTAATTCGGAACTCGGAAAAACGCAACGTGATTTTTACCTGAGGGAACAATTGAAGGCCATTCAAAAGGAGCTTGGCGAAGGGGATGATCGAACCCAAGAGATAGAAGAGTTGAGATCCAAAATCGCAAATGCTCACATGTCAGACGAGGCTCAAAAGGCGGCATCAAACGAACTGGATCGTCTGTTGCGTATTCCTCCAGGTTCTCCTGAATACACGGTTTCGCGAACCTACATTGATTGGTTGGTTGCGGTTCCTTGGGCAATTAACACCATGGACAATCTGAATATCACCGAAGTTAAGAAAACTTTGGATACCGACCATTCCGGATTGGAAAAGGTTAAGGATCGCATCCTTGAGTATCTGTCCGTGAGGAAATTCAAGTCGGAAGGTTCGATACGTCAACCCATACTATGCTTTGCAGGACCTCCCGGAGTGGGCAAGACGTCTCTTGGCAAATCCATTGCACATGCGCTTGGCAGAAAGTTCATACGGATATCTCTCGGCGGAGTTCGTGATGAAGCTGAGATACGGGGGCATAGGAGAACCTACATCGGCGCATTGCCAGGGCAGATCATACAAGGCATCAGACGCGCGGAATCCAACAATCCGCTGTTTATGCTTGACGAGATAGATAAGGTGACATCGGATTTCCGAGGGGATCCATCATCCGCTTTGCTGGAGGTATTGGATCCAGAGCAGAACTCCACGTTTCGCGACCATTATCTTGAGGTTCCTTTCGATCTCTCCAAAGTGCTCTTCATTACGACGGCGAACGTTCTTGATACGATTCTTCCTCCTTTGAGAGATAGGATGGAAATCATCGAGATCGCCGGATACACCGAGGAGGAGAAGAAGGTTATCGCCATGCACCATCTAATCCCAAAGCAAATAGACGAGCATGGAATTGAGGGACGCATTCATTTCAACGAAGAGAGCGTATCCAAGATCATTCAGGGCTACACGCGCGAGGCCGGCGTGAGAAACTTGGAGCGAGAGATAGCGAACGTATGCCGAAAAGCAACTAGGAATTTCGCCGAGGGATTGATGGAGAACTTGGACGTAACTCCGGATGTGGTGATTCAATACTTAGGTCCGCCACGGTTTGAACGCGAAGAGATCGATGAACGCACTCGAATACCTGGTGTAGTGATCGGGCTGGTTTGGACTCCTGTCGGAGGTGATATCATCTACATAGAAGCCACCGCTATTGAAACTCCCTCCAATCGACCCTCGAACTTCATTATCACTGGACAATTGGGGGATGTCATGAAGGAGTCTGCGCAGGCCGCTCTGTCGTATGTGCGCGCTCACGCAAAGGATATCGGAGCCGATACGGATTTCTTCCAAAAGCATGACATTCACATACACGTGCCTGCGGGAGCCATTCCGAAGGACGGGCCGTCAGCAGGCATCACCATCACCACCGCATTGGCGTCCCTTTTCAGCGGGCGCTGTATAAGGCCAAAGCTTGCGATGACGGGTGAAATCACCCTTTCAGGCCGCGTGTTACCTATTGGGGGACTTAAGGAAAAGGCGTTGGCCGCACGAAGCGCCGGTATCAAGACAGTTATCTGCCCGGAGAAAAATCGCAAGGATTACCTCGAAGAGATACCCGAAGTGGTTAGAAACGAGATGGAGTTCA
Source organism: bacterium (assembly GCA_021811565.1). Lineage (GTDB taxonomy): Bacteria > Armatimonadota > Chthonomonadetes > Chthonomonadales > CAJBBX01 > DTKV01. The sequence goes on from JAJZOL010000238.1 coordinate 83,117, forward strand.
TCTTTGTATCCGATATTAAAGAGGTATTGGCAATCGCACTGGAGGAACCTTGTGTGTCGGATACAAACTATTCCCGAAGGAAAAAGGTGCGATCTCCAAATACGATGAAATAGTTGTATCAACCTCTCACATTTTTCGTCTGCTTCGTGAAACTAAAATCATCTTCGGTGAGATATGCGCATAAAATGAATCAAATTAAGCAAGTCGTGATGTATACGGACGGTGCGTGTCTTGGTAATCCCGGCCCGGGAGGATACGCTGCAGTTCTTATATATGGCGAACGCCGCAAGGAGTTGTCCGGCGGATATCGTCAAACAACGAATAATCGCATGGAGATTATGGCTGTGATCGCCGGACTGAAAGCCCTTAAAAAGGACGTTGCGGTAAAAGTCTACACCGATTCCCAGTATGTGGTGAATGCGATCAATCAGGGTTGGGCGCGAAGATGGAGAGAAAACGATTGGGTGAGGAACAAGGATAAGGAGCGGGCGAAAAACGTTGATTTGTGGGCGGAATTATTGCTGTTATGCGAGGAACGCAACGTGATATTCGAGTGGATTAAAGGGCATAACAACGAGAATGAAAACGAATTCTGCGATCGTTTGGCGGTGGCATGCGCCAAATTGCCCGATTTGCCACATGACGAAGGATTTGAAACGCTTGGTTGATGATTTTCAATTATCATTTGACTTCTTTCCCGAGTGTCCCCATAATGCTTGTTATTGAGCTTGCGAATTCATTAATCGCTGTATCACCATTTCATTTACGAGGTGCGTCATGAACCTGGATCGACGTCAATTCTTTGGGCTCGGGATAGCGGCATCCATGTTTGCTATGTCCGAAATCACGGGTTATGCGGAGGCTCCAATGACTGTTTCCAACGCAAATTGCTGGCATGGTTTGAAAATCGGGGTTGCATCCTATACTTTCCGCGAGTTTTCATTGACGGACTGCATCAAAGGCATACAAAAAGTGGACTTGAAGTATGTATCCGTCAAGGACATGCACCTGCCCATGAAAAGCACCTCGGAAGAGAGAAGGGGAGTGCGGCAACAATTTCTTGACGCTGGAATTACACCCCTGAGTTGCGGTGTGGTCTATTTTCCCACGGATGAGCCTGGGATGAGGAACGCGTTCGAATACGCGAAGGATTTGGGGGTCCCCACAATCGTATGCAGTTTTGATCCTTCTTCCATCGACACGTTGAACGGACTCGTTAAGGAGTATGATATCAAATTGGCGATCCACAACCACGGGCCAGGTGATAAAAGATTTCCACGCCCGTCGGATGTCATGGAGTTGGTGAAGGGATACGACAAACGCATCGGACTGTGCATTGATGTTGGCCATACTCTTAGAGCGGGAGAGGATCCTGCCGATGATGTGTTGAAATACAGGGATCGTCTGTATGATATGCATTTGAAGGATGAAACCAAAGCCGCGCCTGATGGACAGACTGTGGAGGCGGGAAGAGGCGTGATGAATTTGAAGGCGATCTTCCAGGCTTTACTGCAGATTAAATACTCGCATCTGGCATCCTTTGAATATGAAAAGGATGGCTCGGATCCTCTTCCCGGCTTGGCTGAAAGCGTTGGCTATTGCAAAGGGTTATTGAGGGGAATGACCAACTCATAATTCATCATATGGTTTTTGAACGTTAGCGCGAGTGTCAAAAGCTTAAATGGGCGATCGAAATCATAGGATAAACTATATGATGGTTTGTATCTGTACCCTTATCGACGCTAAAATAATCTTATTGCAAGATTGCATCCTGCGTTATGAGGCGCGAAAGCTTTATGGATTGGATTTGATTGCGGAACGCAATGTTTAGAATGAATGAATTGCACGCGTCTTCGCTTGACGACGTCTTGTGATATTCGGTAATATAAGACAATCGTTATTTTGATCAATATCTCACGTATTCATAAGGTATTTATTGCGGCTATGTGCGATTTCAGAATAATTGCCCGATTATATTAGTTTGATCCTCAAATGATATGACCCCTTTTACACGATGAACAAACTGCGGCGAATAGGTCCTTTTATTGTATTGACATGTTTTACTGTCGCGGTTTTTTACCCTTTTGTCTTTCATGATTGGAACCTTTATTGGGGGGATGTCTCTCTCTATTTCCTTCCCCTAGTCACTCTTGAGAAGCATTCCCTCATGAGAGGGCTATTACCTCTTTGGAATCCATTCATCTCTTGCGGTCAACCACTGGTCGGAAACCCGCAGGTTTGGCTTTTTTATCCCGGAACGCTGCTTCTTCGTTGGATGCCGCCTGCGGAATATCTCACTTTGAACACAATCCTTCATACGCTAATTGCGGCTTTGGGGGCGTATCTTTTCCTTAGAAGGCTTTGCGGGGATCGTTTAGCGGCACAATTGGGGGCGATAGTGTATGCAGGTAGCGGGTTTTTCATCGCAAGGGCGCAATTCCCTCCTATGCTGCAAGCCGAGGCGTGGCTACCTTGGATGATGTTGCTTGTGGATCGAATGATTGATCGCCCTCGAATCTGGTACGCCTCATTACTTTCGCTTGTGATAACTTTGGAGTTGCTTGCAGCGCACGCCCAAATAGCTTACATGAGCTTCGCATGCGCCGGGATTTATGCGATAGCCCGATTGTTGCACCTTCACCGCCATCAAGGTCGCGCTTGGTTGGCGTTCTGGAGAATGCTATCCGCTTTTTTGATTGGTATACTGACCTCCAGTGTTCAGCTTTTGCCTACCATCCAATTGTTCAAATGGTCTCCCAGAGGGAGTATGGGGTGGCTTCAAGCAAACCGCTTCACTTTATGGCCAAGAGAATTGGTTAATTTTATCCTGCCCCACTATTTCGGCAATCCAGCCAAGGGGGATTATTGGGGGCCGGGAAACTTTTGGGAGCCATGCGTCTATGTTGGCGTCATTCCGCTTTTTCTTGTCGGATACGCCATTTGGAGGTCTAATAGACGATTGGCGACCCGCTTTTTCACTGGTGCGGCGTTGATTTCCGTATGGCTGGCGCTTGGCAAGTTCGGCGGGCTGTTCTGGGTTGCGTTCCACGTAGTGCCTGGAATATCCAATTTCCACGACCCCGCAAGATTCGCCTTTGTAACCACATTCGCTTTAGCCGTTCTATCCGCCATAGGCTTGCGTAAACTCAGAGATTTCGGTGTGCACGCAAATATTAGATACGCACTTTTGATTCTTTCTGCGATCAATTTGGTTTGGTTCAGTTCAGATATCAATCCTGGTGTGAGTATATCCGATTTGGAGTGCAAACCTTCCGCCCTTAAATACCTGCCTTCGCCTGGAAACGGGAGAACATTCTCCGTGCTGCACACCTTAACCTGGCACCGCTATGTGAATTATGATGATTACGGGCCTAATACGAAACGCTACATGCAAAATTTCACTAACACTCTCACCCCCAATTTCGGCATGAGATATGGCTGGGAGGAGGCTAATGGATATGAACCCGTGCCACTTGAGGAGAGTTCCGATGTGGCCGCCGCAACTCGGCTAGCGATAATGGATCAAGCACCAAATCTTGCATCATGGCTTTACCTGTTGGATGTTAAATTCATCCTTCTTCCAATCTATACGAGATATCCGGATGGTGACGTTATGCCCATCGGAGAGGATGCCAAATTCTTATCGTCCTTGAATTCGCATCTAGGCGTTTCCATTTATGTGAACAAGGAAACGGTGTATCCATGCTGGTTGGTGAGTCACACCATCAGGAAGGATAAGCGGGAGGATAGTCTGGCGGCGTTGTTGGACCCGCATTTCGATCCGAGAACCACGGCAATCGTGTGTGGAGCGAAGGGTATTCCCTTCGCTTTTCCGGCAAAAGGATATATTGACTCAAAGGCTCCGCATCATATAGGCAAGGTAATTTACAGTGCTATGCCAAAACATGGCGAGTTCGTATGCTCCGTCAATGCGGGCGCTCGTCCGATGTGGTTGGTTTGGAGTTCGGCATGTTATCCGGGATGGAAAGGATTTGTGGATGGAAAAAGCACTCCAATATACCGTACGGATTACGCATATCTCGGATTAAAAGTGCCTCCAGGGATGCATCATATAAAATTTGAATACAAGCCTTTTATATTTCGTTTCGCCCTTTATCTCTCATTGTTTGGCGGCTTGTTGATATCTATGGGATTGGGTTTTGGAGTGTATGTGAAAGGCAGCGGAAAAAGATGGATACCATTTGACCATACAACGATGTATTGATCATCATAACCTCAGCGTTTAGAGGATAAAATATATATGGGGATATTAGTAACTCAAGTACCTCCGGTGATTGATGATTCAAAAAAAAGTGGTCATGAAATATACGAGAACCGTATTGTGATAAGAGAATGTATTATTCCGAGGGAGGCAAGGAGAAATAACTATGCATGTTCTTGAACTTATGAAAAGCCATGTGATCAAAACAAACCCCGAGGCGACATTGCAGGATGCAGTGGATATGTTGGATCTGTATCAGATAAGCGGTTTGCCTGTAGTGGATTCTCAAGGTGATTTGATTGGTGTAATAACGGAGTATGACATCATACAAGCCTTGCTTCCGGAATATCACATAGTAAAAAAGGAGTCCGGCTCGGAATGGGTTGGACTGCACGACCGGGTGGAGAGAATTAAAAACAAAACGGTTGGCGAGGCGATGTCCAAGCCGGCGATTTCCATTGATGATGCGGCGGATGTGCTTGAGGCGGCGTCTGTGATGCTTGAAAAAAGAATAAAACGTCTTCCCGTAACCAACAAGGGCAAGTTGGTGGGTATCATTAGTCGAATTGATATTTGTCAAGCGGTTTTAGAAGGACAAATATAATATCTGCATCTTTTTCTTAATCATAGCATTTTCAGGAGATAAGAATGAAGGGTACTTATATGCTTGCCACAGGGATACTTGCCGTGAGCTTGGTTCTATGCGGTTATGGTTGCAGAAGCCACGGAGTGAAGATTGGCGGTCCGGGCGGGTTGCAGGAGATACCCGTAGGAGACTTTTCCTCCCTCACGGGGGACACTGCAACGTTTGGCACTTCCACACACAATGGCTTGGCACTGGCAATTGAGCAGGCAAATGCGGCGGGAGGAGTGAAGAATCTGCCCATAAAGTTATATACGGAGGATGACCAAAGCATGCCTGATGTCGCGAGAACCGTGGTTACCAAACTCATAACCGAAGATCACGTGATTGCCGTGGTGGGGGAGGTGGCAAGCACTCGAAGTCTCGCGGCGGCACCCATATGTCAGCAATATAAAATACCCATGATCACTCCGGCATCCACGAACCCAGCAGTTACGCAAAAAGGGGATTATATATTTCGAACCTGCTTCACGGATGATTTCCAAGCGGCAGTCATGGCGCATTTCGCCCACGATCAGGGGTATAAGCGAGTAGCTGTTTTCAAAGATATCCGCAATGACTACAGCATTGGCATCGCCAAGATATTCGAGGCGGAATTCACGAAGCTAGGAGGCACAATTACAGGGGAGCAGACATATCAGGAAGGCGATACCGATTTCAAAGCTCAATTGAATACTCTCAAGGGGCAAAACCCCGATGCAGTGCTCATACCTGGATATTACAGTGAAGTAGGGACTATCGCGAGGCAGGCGCGCGAGATTGGATTAAACGTACCGCTCCTAGGCTGCGACGGGTGGGATTCGCCAAAACTCATCCAAGCCGCTGGGAACGCTCTTAACGGATGTTATTTTAGCGATCACTATTTTTCCAAGGATATCAAGGACCCGGCGATGCAAAAGTTCTTTGCGGACTATAAGGCGAAATACGGTTATACTCCGGATGCGCTGGCGGCTTTAGGATTTGATGCAGGTAATTTGCTGGTGGATGCGCTTAAAAGAGCGAAATCTCTAACGCCATCGGACCTGCGTGACGCATTAGCCACCACAAAGGACTTTCCCGGCATTACAGGAAAAATAACGATCGACGCGAATCGCAACGCTCGCAAGGCTGCCATCATCATGAAAATCGTGGGAGAGAAGAAAGTTCTTTACAAAGTATATACTCCCGAGGAGATCGATCAATAACGCATGCGGATTTTCATCCAGCAACTGATTTTCGGTATTCAACTCGGCAGCTTATACGCTTTGATCGCCTTAGGCTACACTATGGTTTATGGAGTCCTGAGCCTTATCAATTTCGCTCACGGAGATGTCTACATGGTGGGGGCGTACATTGGGTTTTACGCCTGCACCTATTGGCTGCCTTTCCAGCGATTATCCGCCGATCCACACGCAACGGTGATGAATATCATTCTTGCCGTCGTCGTATTGCTGTTATCCATGCTGTTATGCGGAGTGCTCGGAGTGGTGATTGAGCGTTTCGCATATCGCCCATTGAGAAACGGCTTGGGAATCACGGACGCTCATTTTTGGGGTTTCGCCATCGCCCTGCCTGTCGCGTTCCATTTCCATCTATTTCATAGGTTATCCGATGGGGCGGGGAGGTTTCTATTCGGGATAATGTGGTTCTTACTGATTGGGATGATCGTTGGTTACGCTTTGCGCCCTGTGATTCGATGGATTAGCCTTAGGACGGTTCTTTCCCCCTCTAGATTAAATGCGCTCATCACAGCCATCGGTGTATCGTTGTTGCTTGAGAATGGCGGATGGCTTGTGTTTGGTCCTAATCCCGAGTTTATCGGGACCATGGTTCCGGAAAAGAATTTCAAAATACTGGGAGGGGTTATCATAAACAGTTCCCAGCTTGCCATTCTGGTGATTTCCCTTCTATTAATGCTGATTTTACGCCACATCGTCTTATACACTCGAACAGGAAAGGCGATGCGCGCGATTTCACATGATATCGACGCTGCAAAAATGATGGGAATTAACACGGATCAGGTAATCTCAGTCACTTTCGCAATAGGAGGGGCGTTGGCGGGAGCTGGTGGAATGATGGTGGGGGTTTTGACTCATGTGCAAATAACCCCTCTTTTTGGCTTGCTTCCGGGAATAAAGGCTTTTGTGGCTGCGGTGATAGGGGGGCCGGGAAATATTCCCGGGGCTGTTTTAGGTGGCATCATCATGGGTGTGGCGGAGGCGTTCGTGGGTGGGTCGAGTTTTTCCACATATCGGGATGCGATTGCATTCACCATTCTGATCATAATCCTTTTGGTTCGCCCAGCGGGGTTGCTTGGCAGGAATGTCACGGAAAAGGTGTAGCGGATGCGTATTTTAATGCTCAGAGTGATCGCGATACTGGTGACATTCATAGGGTTATACATGCTGAGCCAATTCGTCACATATCAGATGGACCCCTATTATTTTCAGGTGTTGATCGAGTGCGGGGTCTACATCATTCTTGCGGTCAGCTTGAACCTTATAAACGGTATCACCGGCCAGTTCAGCATTGGGCATGCAGGCTTCTTTGCGGTGGGGGCTTATGTGGGAGCCGCTTGGACCATGATCTGGCAACCGATGGTTGTCGAACGTTACTCTTTTTTGCAAATGGGGACGCTTCATGGTGATATCTTGAATCTGTTGATTGCCTTAATATTAGGAATGACATCGGCAGGCATGGCGGGCTTCGTCGTAGGCCTTCCATCATTGCGACTGAGGGGGGATTATTTAGCCATCGCCACGCTAGGTTTCGCAGAGGTGATATATGTACTTCTGCTCAATATTAATTCCGTCGGAGGGGCGAGGGGGCTTAATGGTATTCCAACCCTCATCTCCTCGGGGAATCTTGCGCTATTTTGGGTATTTCTATTTGTAATCATCTCCATTGTACTTTCACGGAATATCATGCAATCCGTGAGAGGCCTTACTTGGTTATCCGTGCGAGAAGATGAAATTGCCGCAGACGCGATGGGAGTGGACACCACGAAAGTTAAGGTCACCGCATTTGTCATTGGATCAGCGTTAGCAGGTGCGGCTGGCGTGCTTTACGCTCATTTCCTTACCGGGATTTCGCCGGATATCTTTAGTATGAATACATCCATCCTCATAACCACCATGGTGGTGCTCGGAGGATCCGGCAGTGTGACCGGTTCGGTGATAGCAGCGATCGTATTAATCGTTCTTCCCGAGGTGCTCCGCTTCCTGAAAAACGATCGGATGGTGATTTACTCAGTTCTTTTGATCGTAATGATGCTCACGCGCCCGCAGGGAATATTCGGCACCAAGGAGATAGGCTTTCCCAAATGGCGACGCAAACAGCCGAAGACGGAGGGGCGATCCGCATAATGTCCGTTTTGGAAATGCGTGATGTTACAAAAAAATTCGGTGGTTTGGCGGCGGTTAGCGGACTCAATCTTGTCGTTGAGCCGGGAGAATTGCTTGGGCTTATCGGACCAAACGGGGCGGGTAAAACCACCGTGTTCAATCTCATTACCGGTGTGTATAAACCGAGTAGCGGGGATGTTTTATTTCAGGGGATGCGTGTGAATGGTTTGAGGCCCTGCCGTATTGCCTCTTCCGGAATATGCAGAACATTCCAAAACATACGTCTTTTCAAGCAGTTGAATGTGTTGGATAATGTCAGAATAGCGGCGCATCTGCATACGAAAGCGAATTTATTGGATTCCATCTTACGCAACAACAGGCTCATGACTAACGACCGAGAATTAACGGAGTTTTCACTGATGATTCTGCGTAGTCTCAAATTGGAGGATGTCTCGGATCAGCGCTCTTCCGATTTGCCATATGGATTACAACGAAGATTGGAAATTGCAAGGGCGATCGCCACGAAACCGAGGCTTTTGTTGCTAGATGAGCCCGCCGCTGGGATGAATCCTCAGGAAAAAGTTGAATTAATGGAACTGGTTCGCTCCGTTCGCCGGGATTATCAATTGACGATATTACTCATTGAACACGACATGAGGGTCGTAATGGGAATCTGCGAACGGATTTACGTGCTGGATTACGGAGAATTGATTGCGGAGGGCAAACCGGAGGCTATTCGAAAGGATCCCCGTGTGCTATCCGCCTACCTTGGCGAGTGATTCTTCACATTCATTGCTGAGAAAGGCTTTACATCACGTGCTCCAACTAGAAAATCTCGAAGTGTATTACGGTTCCATACGCGCTCTCAATGGTATCAATTTAAGAGTGGATATGGGCGAGGTCGTCACTATGATAGGTGCGAACGGAGCAGGCAAAAGCACTATGATTCGAACCATCAGCGGATTAATACGTCCCAAATCCGGCAAAGTGTTGTTTGAAGGTGAGGATATCACCTCGGTACCTCCACATCAACTGGTTGAAATGGGAATATGCCAATCCCCGGAAGGGAGAAGGATTTTTGCGAATATGACCGTTCGCGAAAATCTGGAATTGGGAGGGTATGTTCATCATCGGAACAAGAGACAGATTCGAGAGGATTACGATCGGGTTTTATCATTGTTTCCGCGGATTAAGGATCGATTAAATCAGTCCGCAGGCACCCTATCCGGTGGCGAGCAACAGATGTTGGCGATTGGAAGAGCGTTGATGAGCAAACCGAGACTTTTGATGCTGGATGAACCATCTCTCGGGTTGGCTCCCATTATGGTGCGTCAAATATTTGATATATTGCAGGATATTAATCAACAGGGAGTGACAATCCTGCTGGTGGAGCAAAATGCATGGCAGGCTTTAAGAATCGCGCAGAGAGGGTATGTGTTGGAAACCGGTAGTGTCGTGATGGAAAACGACACCCAATCCTTGCTTGCTGACGAAGGCGTGAAAAACGCGTACCTTGGAGAATAATTATGTTGCGGCGAAGAAGGTATCTCCCCCCGCGTCGGTCAAGGCTTCAAATGCTTGCGGATTATCATAAGTTGCGTTTCGCCTCCTTGATTCCTATCATGGAAAAATTTGCCCGTGAATATGGGATGGACATTCAACTGGATATTCCCCAAAATTCCCTCGCCGCTCCGCAATGCCTGATAAAGTGGAGGAATCGACACATGATCCAAGCCAATCTCACCTTGACCGGTAGTCCCGGGAACATGCATCTGAAAGCGATCTGTTGGAATGACCATAGGACTTTGGGAATAAGAGATTGGTGGTCGTATGCATTGGATGCAGGAAAGGACCTGAGAGCGATTTTGCATGAGGCGCGGATTTGGGCGGAATCGGTCAACGGATTGGAATAGGATGGGTAATTCTCATGTACCCCTTAACCGAGAAGCCATTTTTGCCGACATCCATCTCAAATCTGTTTGAAACAGATATAATTATAGGTGTATTATCGAGAGCTAAGTGATTGCAAGAATCGTTTTTGACACTTTTTCAATATGCGCAAATAGGCGATTTTAACCTTTCTTTTACGAATTTTGCGATTAGCTCAAGTTACAAGCAAATATCGAATGGAAGCGGGTGGATATTACGGAAATCAACGAATCTCTTATAAGAACCCCATTGTATTCGGCGCATATCGATTTGAACGCTAGAATTACGCCCTTCGCCGGCTGGGAAATGCCTCTGCAATATTCCGGTATCTTAAATGAGGTCAAAGCGGTTCGCGAACATAGCGGACTTTTTGATGTAAGCCACATGTGCAGGGTGCGAATCGTTGGAGCCGGTGCGAGTGACTTCATCCAATATCTTACATCGAATGATTCCCATCGTCTAACGAATGGAACGGGGCAATACTCCTTGTTGCTAAACGATCAAGGAGGAATTAAGGATGATATCCTTCAATTTAGATTGTCTGAAGATGAGTTTTTTTTAATTCTTAACGCCGGCAATACCAGGAAGGATTTGGATTGGATACTGTCGCATATGCCAGCCTCGGTATCACTTGAGGATATCACCCGTGAGACGGCCATGATTGCATGGCAGGGACCGGATGCGTTAAAGCAATGCGCCTCACTCCTCAAACTAGACTATCCGCCATTGGATCGGTATCAAATCAAAAAGCTCATTTATAAAAACCAGACCCTCCTCATTTCTCGTACCGGATATACCGGCGAGGATGGATGCGAGATCACGGCTCCTGCCGATTTTGCATCCATATTGTGGCGTGAGATCATGGAAATCGGTGCGACACCTTGCGGTTTGGGAGCACGGGACACATTACGAATCGAAGCGGGATTTCCATTATACGGGCACGAGATAGAGGAGGATGTATTCCCGCGAGAGGCGGGCCTGTCTTGGGCGGTAATTCTGGATAAAGGAAAGTTCATCGGCTCGGATGCGATTATCGAAAACAATCGTGAAAAAGCCGAGAAGAGATTGATTGGGATTATGGGAACGGATAAAACCATCCCGCGCCAAGGATATCCCATCATTGCGGATGAACGTAAAGTCGGCTTCGTAACTAGCGGAACGTATTCCCCAACCCTTGAACGCGGTGTGGGCATTGTGCGAGTTAACGCGCCATACGCAAAAGCGGGCAGGACGATCTTTGTGGAGATTAGAGGCAAATTATATCCGGTTACTACGATTGAAAAGCATAAAATGTTGTCATTATCCAAAGGAGATTAAGAATGAGTATCCCTGAAAACCTGAAATATACGAATTCACATGAATGGTTGCAAATTGATGGTGACGTAGCCACCATAGGTATCACCGATCACGCTCAGGCTGAGTTGGGGGATATCGTCTATCTTGAACTTCCTGAAGCGGGCAGGGTTTTACAAAAGGAGGAGGTATTTGGTACGGTCGAATCTGTCAAAGCCGTATCTGAACTCTACAGCCCTGTGAGCGGCGAAGTGATTGAAACCAACGCACCTTTGTGCGACGCAACCGAGACAATCAACAAGGATCCGTATAACACGGCATGGCTTTTGAAAGTAAAGGTGTCCAAGCCGGATGAGTTGAATGATCTGATGGATGCAAAGGCTTATTCCAAATTAATAGAAGAATGAGGGAGGTCTCATTTGAAATACGCTTACATTGAGGTGAATAGATGAGTTTCGCTCCGCATACCGAGCAGGATATTCGGTCGATGCTGGCAACGATTGGCGTTGAACAGGTGGAGGACCTCTTCAAGGATATTCCCGAAGATATTCGTCTGACGCATCCATTGAATGTTCCCGAGGCGCTTGATGAGTTATCGGTAAGGCGGCATATGCTGGAGCTATCCAAGAAAAATCTATCGCTTGATAATCTGGTGTGTTTTCTTGGGGCTGGCATTTACGATCATTTCTCTCCGTCAGTTGTGGATGCGATGGTTTCACGAGGCGAGTTCCTTACTGCATACACTCCCTACCAGCCCGAGCTCAGTCAAGGGATGCTGCAAGCCCTATACGAGTATCAATCCCTCATCTGTGGGTTAACGGGCATGGATATGTCCAACGCATCGATGTATGATGGTTCCACGGCAATGGCGGAGGCAGCGCTCACCGCCATTGCGGCGACCGGGCGTCACACAGTCTTGGTTTCCTCCTTGGTTCATCCCAATTACCGACATGTCATGCGCACTTATCTGAATTCCGCAGGCTATAATCTACTCGAAGTTAGTAGTTCATCAGGGGTGACCGATCTGGACGAAATCGAGAACCAGTTAAATCAGGATTGCGCCTGTTTCATTGTACAATCCCCAAATTTCCTCGGCCAGTTGGAGTACACACAGCAAGCCACCGAACTGGCGCATAAAAAAGGTGCGTTGATGATTGTGGTTGTGGACCCGATCTCCTTGGCTCTTTTAAAGCCTCCCGGAGAGTACGCTGTCGATTTTGTGGTGGGAGAGGGGCAATCGCTTGGTATAAGCATGAGCTTGGGTGGACCTCTTCTTGGTATCTTCGCCTGTAAAATGGAGCACCAACGCCGTTTTCCTGGGAGAATCGTGGGTGTGGCGCAGGATAATAATGGGCGACTTGGTTACACGATGACGCTGAGGACTCGCGAGCAGGATATCCGACGGGAGAAAGCCACATCGAACATCTGCACGAATGAATCCCTTCTCGCCGTTGCCGCCGCAGTCTATATGACCGCGATGGGAAAACACGGGTTGCGACAAGTGGCGGAGAGTTGCGTTCAAAAATCTCATTACGCGGCCGAAAGACTATCCGAACTTCCTGGTGTGAAGTTACCTTTGAAGGGAAGATATTTCAAGGAGTTCGTAATACGACTTCCGGAATACATCCCTCCGCAACGACTCAACGAAATTCTGATACATGACGGCATTCTCGGCGGTTACGACCTCGGAAGAAGTTATCTCGAATGGAAAGGGTGCATGTTGCTGTGCGTCACGGAAAAGCGTAGCAAAACGGACATCGATAATCTCGTGGCATCAGTGAAAATGGCGTTGGAGAATGAACGTTGAAAGAAAAAACGGTATTTGAACTTAGCGTTGCGGGTCGAAAAGGTGTAACTCTTTCCGACTGTGATGTGCCATCCAAACCCTTGGAAGATCTTCTTGGAGAGGAGAATCTACGGGATTCATTACCCATGCCGGAATTATCGGAAATGGATACGGTGCGACACTTTACGGCTCTCTCTCGGAATAACTACTCCATAGATAACGGTTTCTATCCTCTTGGCTCCTGTACGATGAAGTATAACCCCAAAATGAATGAGGCTATTGCCAAGATGCCTGGGTTTGCCGGTTTGCATCCGTTGCAATTCGAGGAAACAATTCAAGGTGCGCTGGAATTAATAGAGCATCTGGAACGAATCCTGACCGAGATTGCCGGGATGTACGCTTGCTCGGTACAACCTGCCGCCGGCGCCCACGGAGAGCTATTGGGCTTGATGATGATTCACGCCTACCATAAATCCCGAGGCGATGATCAGAGAGAGTGGGTGTTGATACCGGATTCCGCGCATGGAACGAATCCCGCCAGCGCCGCTCGATGCGGTTTCAAGGTGAAATCAGTTCCCACCAACTCCGAGGGCTTGACGGATGTACAGGCGTTGAAGAGGATGTTGAACGATACTGTCGCGGCCTTTATGTTAACCAATCCCAACACCACGGGGCTATTCGAAAAGGATATTTGCACAATATGCGACGTGGTGCATCAATCCGGAGGGTTGGTGTATTGCGATGGCGCGAACATGAATGCTTTGCTTGGAATCGCTCGTCCGGGAGATATGGGTTTCGACGTGATGCATTTCAATCTGCATAAGACTTTCTCCACTCCGCATGGCGGCGGCGGTCCCGGCTGCGGCGCGGTTGCTGTGACGAAGAAATTGGAGCCCTTCCTGCCAACTCCAAGGATCGAAAGAGCGAGGGATCAGTACCGATTGAATTACGATCGCCCTCAGTCGATCGGCAGAATTCATAGTTTTTACGGCGCATTTTTGGTGGCGGTAAGAGCATACGCTTACATTCGCAACCTGGGGGCGGATGGGTTGCGTCAAGTGGCGGAAATGGCGGTGCTTAACGCTAATTATATTCGTAGCAAGATGAAGGATGCGTATGAGATTCCTCATGATCGCTTTTGCATGCATGAGGTGGTGCTTTCAGCATCACATCAGAAGAAAACTTGCGGGGTGCGCGCTTTGGATATAAGCAAACGCCTGATGGATTACGGTTATCATCCGCCGACAAACTACTTCCCGTTAATCATTCCTGAAGCCTTAATGATTGAACCTACTGAGACAGAGAACAAAGAGACCTTGGATGCTTTTTGCGACGCGATGCTAAGCATAGCCAAGGAGGCGGATGAGAATCCGGATATTCTAATCTCCGCCCCTCACAATACGGACATTGGCAGGCTTAACGAAACCGTTGCGTTGAAGCAACTCAATGTAAACTGGTTAACGCATCACAAAGAAAAAAAGGATGCTTGAGAAGAGCTTCCCGTCGAACCCATCCTTTGCATTAAATGGCGCCCTATGACTACATGGAGACTTATCATACAGGAGGAGAATAAGCCGTCATGGAATATGGCGGTGGACCATGCGATTATGGATGCGGTGAGTGAAGGCTTGGCTCCGCCCACGTTTCGTCTGTATCGATGGGAAGGGGAAGCGGTAACACTGGGACATAATCAATCTCTCCAAAACGGCGTTAAATTACAGGAGTGTTCTCGTCGATCAATACCCGTTATACGGCGAATTACCGGCGGACGGGGTATTCTTCACGGAGGGGATCAGGGGATAACTATCTGTATGCAACCCCTTGTGGAGTGGTCAAAAAGCATCGCGGGAAATTACGCCAGATTCGCCGAGGCATTCAAAGCCGCTTTGATCAAGATGGGGCTTGAAACGCGCCAGGGGTATTCGGAAAGACGTCAGCACCACGTGGCGGATTGCTTCGCCTTGCGGTCCGAGGCGGATATTTTATGCGCCAACGGTGAAAAAATCCTCGGATGCGCTCAGAGGCGTGTGAAAAACGCCATACTCGAGCAATGTTCGCTACGCCATCAGCCCGTATCCGCATCTCCTTCGGACGTATTCATTGGGGAGTTCTCGAATTCGGATTATCCCTTAAGTGATATTGAACGAGGAATTATTATCCAATCGCTCATTGACGGTTTCGCGGCGGCTCTCTCCATAAGGTTCGAGGAAAATAACCTGACCATGTGGGAATTAGAGCGAGCATGCTATCTTTTAACTGACTATTCCCCTCTCAATCCCATTTTGGATCGTTTCAACTAATCCTCCATGTAGCGCGAGACGCATTGGAAGCCGGAAAGGAATTATTTTCACGCGAATTTGTTATCCATCCTGATTCGGATTCTCAATCCACGCGAGAAACAAAAGAGAACCGGTGGTTTTCTCGCGAATGCAAAAAAGAAAAGGATGATCCACAATCATTCTAAAGGCGTTTTTGGGCGGGAGCACTAACGCACTCCGCATCATGATGACCGCTGTTGCGGCGGACGCTTCCGTTCCTTTTTCTCCGATGTCCAACTGCGCCTTGTGCAATACCAAGGATACGTAAAGATCGCGTTTGTTTGCTGCGCTCATATGTGAAAAATCAGCATCGGAGGCGGAGAACGCGGAACTCATTCCCATATTCGCCAATAACTGGTTCAAAGTAACGGAATAAGAGGCTTTCACTCTTGGCATCTCTAATACCCCTGGTCTCATTTTGCATTGTGTCAGCCATTCATTAAATTCTGAGAACGATAACTTGGCGAGAAACTCCTTGGCGGATTGGTTGTGAATGGGAAGGATAATAATGGCTTCCGTGTTTCCATTGCCGTACGGAAGAATGGCAATCTGGGCATTGGTATTGCTTCCGTATTCCATCACTCTCTGTTTTTTCATCATCATTACTTGGAGCTGACTTTGATCAGAGGGAGTGAAAACAGCCTTGTGAGTGTCATCCGACTGAAACGGATGCGTCCACTTTCCATTGAAATAGACTGCATTCACCAACGCCATCTCCGCGCCATGAACCTGTTGCGGAGATACAATTGTTGGAATATGATGATCCGTGTGCTGATTCACCCATGTATTGATACGGTGCGCCGCATCGACGGAATTCAGAAAATCCAGTGAGTACACTTCCGCTTGCAACTCCTCTTTGTTTTCCACGATAAAGTGCGGATTAACGCGGTATCTTTCATTGATCCAAAGGGAGTTTGCCAAGTTTAGCTGGGTTTGAGGATCGGCTTTCGTGAGTTGTGCAGACCATGCCCTAATTCCCACGTTCGCTCCATCCTGTGGGATTTCGGAAATGTGGAGTACGTTCGCCATCTCTTTCTCCGTGATCCCGGCGGAGCCGTTCCAAGTCATTAACAATGCCAGATCAATGCTTAGGGGGGATAGCACGACGTTATTCTTCGGATTCTTTCGAGCGATTTCATTCAGCATGGAAAATCCAAAGAGGTTGGATGCTTTGGCGAAATCCTTTGCAGTATCCTTTGAAAACGAGGGAATGGCGGACGTGAGGATGATTCCCATCACACTGATAACGAAGATAGCTTGTCGCATTATCCTTCTCCTTTTTGGGTATAAGTCAATTCTACCACGTTCCTATTGGGATGGTTAAAATATTATCCTGCAATAATCATAATCGAAGGGAGTCATATACGATAAAATAACTATGGATCAGCCTTTCCGGTTTCATTCATTTGTAGCATCTGATCTCGAAAAGTGCTGAGGGAATGAGGGGCGAGGGATGATCAAATTCAAAGATCAGGATATCGGATACTATCGGATGATCCCATACGATCCGTTGGATGGTTTGATGATTGTCGAGCGTTTCGTGAATAAGCCGTCCATTTGAGTCCTTTATGCGAAAAGAACGAATGCAATAGGGGATATCACATTCGGAATGTCCCATTTGAACCGTCTCCATTGGATGATCGAAATCGGTGTCAAATGATAGCACCACCTCTCGAATGGATTGCGGCATATTCCAATGCAACTCCAAGGTAGGGTTTTTATCGCTTGATGCTGCTATCCACGCATTTGGATGATAAGTGGGACGTTGGATGCCATTGGTAAGATTATTCGGCCCGAACGTTGCGATTGCGGGTTCTATTTTAATATGGAAATTCTTGCCGTTAGGACGCCTTCGAGGTGTCCAGAATTCGAAGGTTTCCACACCGATGCCTTCGGGAGGATTTTGTGCGTGTTGACGATGATGTATGATATCATATTGGTTGAATAGTGAGAGAATGCCTGTGATTCGTTGATCGCTTCCATGAACGGCAATATTCTCATTGTGCATTAAACAGACGTAGAGGTAGTGCCTTTGTTCGAAATGATGTTCGCAGGATATATGTATGGGTATGCTTATCCCCGGATTCAGATGAAACGCGTATCTTTCCAGCAAAACATCGGGCGTTTGATGATCGGGTTGAGAACTGGTGCGCAGTTCAACGATGAAGTCGGTGGAGGCGTTTGCATCCACCAAAAATGAGAAGGATGGTAAATTCCCTTTATCACACGGTATCATCATCGCCATGGAATCCTTAAGGGGATAGAGACTGCCGTCGTCTCTTAACTCATCAAGAACGAAACAACTTGTTGCTTTGATGATAGCCTCTTTTACCAAATCTTCCGGATCCTCAAGTCTTTTTCGTGGGATGAACTGACCCATTCGTAAAAGATCGCGTTGCAAATATTCGAGGGGCTTTCCATTTTGTAGTTCATTTGGATTCAATCCATATTTTAGACATATGGCTGCTCCCACGCCCACCGCTTGGGCGGCATGTGCGCAAGTCGTCATGACTCGTGTGCTACCAAACGCCACGTGAGAGGAACTTATAATTCTGCCTGCGAGAAACATGTTTCGTATGTTTCGGCTATACAAACAACGCCATGGAATTTGATAAACTCCCTTGGAATGCCATTGATTGCACCCCGGTTGAGGACTGTAGACACCATCCGCTGGGTGCAGGTCGATGGACCATCCTCCATAGGAGACCGCATCATTGAAATCCTGTCGTTCAATGATATCTTGCTGCCTCAACATGTAATCGCCTTCAAATCGACGGCTCTCTCGTTTTCCAGGAATCAATCCGACCCAGTCGAGTGTGTGATTTACAGCATCCGGAAACTCAGCGGAATTCTTAATATAGTCCCACACCCCGTAAACGATCTTCCAGAGCTCCCATTTGATGGTTTCGGTGTCGTGTATCGTGTCCAATCTGCCGCCCCATTCAATCCACCACAACTTACATCCGTGATCCTTGGAATTAAAATTCCGGAAACGAGGTATCTGTGTGATATCCTGTAATGCGAACGAGGGCGGAACGTATCTGACGGGTTTACCTGTGTCACGCGAATAAAAGAAAATGGAATGCCCCAAAAGCTCGCCATACTCGGAGTTCGGTGCGAACAATTCTCCGAACTCCTCTCTTTTTTCCGCCCCAATTCTAAATGCCGCTCCTGCAAGGAAACCGACGATACCATCTCCCGTTGCATCGCAGAAAAACGGGGATTTGAAATGATATCTCGTTGAGTTCTGGCTATTGAATGCTGTGATTGAGGATATGGTTTGCGCATCGGATTTGGAAAGGGAATAGACCGCCGTGTTCAGATAAAGACTTATGTTAGCCTCTTCGGACACTTTTTCCAGCAGGAGTGCGTCAAATATAACTGGGTTCCCTTCTGGATTGCGATGCAGGTTTTCGACCATAATCTCGTCTATGACACCGCCCTCTCTCGCCCAGCGATTGTTGTTGCCCATGTGAGATGTTGCTCCTAATGCCCACAGGCGAACTTCACTGGATGCATTGCCACCGAGAACCGGACGATCCTGCACCAACGCCACGCTCAATCCCGATCTTGCAGCGGTAATGGCGCAACATACCCCAGCCAAACCGCCTCCCGCTATCGTAATATCAGAAGCGATCTCCTTACGACGTAAACTTCGATGATTTTCCGTTTTGGTTTTGAGCATTGCAATTCCTGTCTGTTTATTAACCCTGCAATTAAATAACAACATTATGCTGCATACTTGACCATTGGGTGCTGGAAGTATTTGCTCACTC
Source organism: bacterium (assembly GCA_021811565.1). Taxonomy (GTDB): domain Bacteria; phylum Armatimonadota; class Chthonomonadetes; order Chthonomonadales; family CAJBBX01; genus DTKV01. Next base: position 102,407 of record JAJZOL010000238.1, read on the forward strand.
TTCCTGGAAGATTTTGAAGTTTGCGCATATGTGAAATGACTTTTCCTTGCAAATCCGTTTCATCACGGGATGGAGGTTTTGAATGCACCACTACTTCAATTCACAGTTAAGATACACGTCGGGATTCAACTTGGGCGAATAGGATGGAAGATAGAAAATCTCCACCAATTCCCGATGAGATTCAAGCCATTTCTCCACCAATTTGCCGTGATGTACCCGAAGGTTGTCCAAAACCAGAAACACCTTGCGTCCGGCGTCCTTGATTAGCCGTTCAACGAATTTTACAAACAGTTTCGCATTCATGGTTTCCTTGTACACCATGAAACGCACCTTCCCTTGGTTGGTGATGGCGGATATCATGTTTACGCTCTTCCTGGCTGCGTTCAGACGAATCACAGGCGTGCATTCCTTCGGGGCGTATCCGCGTCCGGCGCATTCATCGCTGCGAACGCCCGTCTCGTCGCACCAGTGTATCTCCGCTCCCTCCTCCTTCGCCCTTTGCACAATTGACGGGTATTCCTCGTCAAGCCACCTTTTCACCGCGATCGGGTTCTGCTCGTAGGCGCGTTCCTTCGGCTTTTGAGGCGTGAAACCCCAGCGATGCAAGTACTCGCCCACTGTTCGTATCGGCATGCGTATCCCCCAGCGTTGTTCGATGAGCATTTGAACCGCCTGCCGGGTCCATAGTCCGAAGGGGAATTTCAATTGATCGGGGGTCTTGTCGGTTATTATTTGTTGAACTGCTTTCTCCTGTTCCATGTCCAATGTACGTTTCTCCCCCGAACGCCTCCCACGTCTGCCTTTCACTATTCCCTTGTCGCCATCCCGTTGATAGCGTTTGCATATCTTACAAGCGTGGCTGATGTTTATTCCGGCGATATCCGATATCTCGCGATATGTCATACCGCGTTGGCGAAGGCGGATCACCATCTTGCGGAGTAGATATTGCTCATCCTGATTTAGTGTTCGTGCATCAATTTTTTCCATGTCATATTATAGCATATTTACGTCTATTTAGTTGCGTGGTTAATACAATGAGGCTAATCTTAAGGATATATGCCTCGCAGAATCGTGGCGTCCGCAACCCGTTTCACACCGACCATGTATGCAGCGGTGCGAAAGTCAGTTTTTTCCTTTTCCGCCACTTCCAGTATTTGATGCCACGCCTTCATAAGCATGCTCTCCATTCGATTGTTAACCTCTTGTTCCGACCAAAATAGGCTTTGCAAATCTTGCACCCACTCGAAATAGGATACAATCACCCCTCCGGCGTTTGCGAGAATGTCGGGAGCTAGCAATATGCCTCGCTGGTTCAGAATAATATCCGCATCGGGGGTTACCGGACCGTTCGCCCCCTCCACTATGATTTTCGAATTAATTCTCGGCGCATTCTCGATAGTGATTTGGCTTTCCATTGCGGCTGGAATTAGTATGTCCGCCTCCAATTCAAGGATATCCGTGGGGGAAATGGAATCTCCCATGTGCGATTCCATCAGTGCACCGTCATGATTTGAAAGGGGAAGCAATGAAGGGATATCCAACCCCTTCGGATTCCATACTCCGCCGTATCGGTCGCATATGGCAACGATCTTCGCTCCGGTTTCGTGGATGATTCTTGCCGTCATTGAGCCCACATTGCCAAATCCTTGAATGATCACCGTTGCGTTTTGTAAATCAAGATTGATTCTCTTCGCCAATTCCCGTGCGAGTATCACCACCCCTCTTCCTGTAGCGTCCTGTCTTCCTTCGGATCCACCGATCGGCACAGGTTTGCCTGTGACAACTGCGGGAAATGTATGTCCTCGATGCATGGAATAGGTGTCCATAATCCACGCCATAACCTGCGGATTGGTTCCCATGTCCGGAGCGGGGATGTCGGTTTCCGGTCCGATCAGAAGACTGATATCCGTAGAATAGCGGCGAGTCAGTCGCTCCAATTCCGCCATGGAAAGTGCATTTGGATCGCAAGCAACACCTCCCTTGGCGCCTCCGAACGGGATATCGACCGTGGCGCATTTCCATGTCATCCACATGGCTAGGGCACGTACTTCATCCAGATCGGTGTGAGGACTATACCGTATTCCTCCCTTGGCTGGTCCTCTGGAAAGATTGTGTTGAACTCTGTATCCGGTGAACACCTTTATGTCGCCATTATCCATCTTAACGGGGAAATTCACTGTCAATTCTCTGCGAGGGTATCTCAGAACTTCATACAAACTATTACTGAGATTTAGTCTTTCAATCGCAATAGCGAGTTGTTATTGAGCGTTTTCATAGGGATTGATCGTCTTCCGCGAAGGTTCCATAAAAGTTTTCTCCTCTATATTCGAAATGTTCACATATATCATATGGTTGGTCGCTTATTGCAATGCCAAGTCGGAGAGGCTGAGTGGATATCTGTCAATCTCTCCTTGTAATCTATGCCTGTCCCAACCAGTCCTTTGCGGCTCGTTGATGCCATCTTTCCACGATTGCAGCATATGCGGAAGGGTCCAATTCACCTTTCGAAAGGTATCGGAGATTTTCCTTCCATCGATTGGGGTTGGTGGAACCTACGATAGCGGTATGCACGCCGTGCGTGCTTAAAGTAAAGCGCAATGCGATTTCCACAGCTTTGGGTAATGGTTCCTGAAGGAATGGGTAGTCCAGAACCTGTAATCTTTTCCAATATTCATGTCCGTATTCATTCTCAGGCTCACCTTTCACCCATGCGACGTTGGCGATGGGACGCTTTGCAATCACTCCCATCTTTTTTTCCAATGCAATGGGGAGGGTTAAGGTCAACGCCTCCTGGTCCGCAACACTGACCGACGTTTCAAGAACGTCAAACTCCCCGCATTCAATCGCGTATCGAGCAGCATAAGAATCTCCGCTGTATCCTATAAATCGTGTCATTCCCTCCTGACGCGCTTTTTTGAGTATTTCAATCGCCTCACCGTTTCTCAGTATCTGTTCGGAACACGAGTGCAGATTAATTAAGTCGACACAATCCGTTTGTAGGAGTTTCAAGCTTCTCTCAATGCTCTTACGCAACAATTCCGGATCCCAATC